>JAZOLI010000074.1:0-10185 GCA_045652965.1 Candidatus Scatosoma sp. | reverse complement strand
AATTAAAAAAATATGATATATTATTAAGAGAATTTATGAAAATGCAGGTGAACGAAATGGATTATAAGAAGCATATAGCGGAAAAAATTAAAGTGGAAGGCGTAAGCGAGCAGGAAATTTACGATTCGATTGCTTTGCCCCCGAACACGGAAATGGGCGATTTTGCGCTCCCTTGCTTTAAATTTGCAAAAATACTTAGAAAAAGCCCCGTGATGATCGCGGAAGAATTGAAAAACGCCATCGCTACCGACGACGTGATTAGCGAAGTTTCGGCTTTGAACGGCTATCTCAATTTCAAAATTGATAAAAACGGCTTCGTCAAAGGCACGCTTGATAAAATTTTAACGCAAAAGGACGCTTACGGCGCATCCGACGAAGGCAACGGCAAAACCGTTTGTATCGATTATTCTTCTATCAACATCGCAAAGCCTTTCCATATCGGGCATTTGTCGACAACGGTGCTTGGCGGAGCGTTATACCGCATTTTTAACTATCTTGGCTATAAAACGGTGGGTATCAACCATTTGGGCGATTACGGCACGCAATTTGGTAAGCTCATTTCTGCGTTTAAGCGTTGGGGAGATAAGGACGTGATCGAAGCAGGCGGTATCCGCGCGCTTAACGAGCTTTACGTGCGTTTCCACAAAGAAGCGGAAGAGCACCCCGAATATGACGACGAAGCGCGCGCATATTTTAAAAAGATTGAACAGGGCGACGAAGAATGTCTTGCGCTTTTCCATTGGTTCAAGGAATTGACCCTTAAAGACGTGCAAAAAATCTACGAGCTTTTGGATATTCATTTCGATTCGTATAACGGCGAAAGTTTTTTCTCGGATAAAATGGGGCCGATTGTGGACGAATTGAAAGAAAAAGGTTTGTTGCAAGAAAGCCGCGGCGCGCAAGTTGTTGATCTCGAAGCTTACGGCATGACGCCTTGTATGATTTTAAAATCGGACGGTAGCTCGCTCTATGCAACGCGCGATATGGCGGCGGCAACCTATCGTAAAAAGGAATATGATTTCTATAAATGCTTATACGTAGTTGCTTATCAACAAAATTTGCACTTTAAGCAATTTTTCAAGGTGCTAGAGCTTATGGGCAAGGAATGGTCGAAAGATCTTGTCCACGTCGCGTACGGTATGGTGTCGCTTGAAGAAGGCACGATGTCTACGAGAAAGGGCAACGTGGTGTTCTTGGAAGACGTTATCAATAAATGCATCGAAAAGGCGTATACGATTATCGACGAGAAAAACCCCAACCTTGAAAACAAGGAAGAAGTGGCAAAAAAGGTGGGCGTAGGCGCGGTTATTTTCGGTGCACTCTATAACAACAAAATTAAGGATATCGTTTTCTCCTATGACAAGGTGCTCAATTTCGACGGTGAAACGAGCGTATACGTGCAATATACTTGCGCGAGAGCAAATTCCGTGCTCCAAAAGGGCGGCGTTCCCACTTCTTATGAAGTTCCCACGCTTACGAGCGAAGAGATCGAGCTTGTGAAAGCGCTTGCAGCCTTGCCTGAAACTGTGAAAGGTGCGGCGGAAAAATACGAGCCGTCGCTGATCGCGCGTTTTGCTGTGGACGTTGCGCAAAAGTTTAATAAATTCTATTTCGATTGCAAAATTTTGGCGGCGGAAGATGAAAAGACTAAAAATTTCCGTCTTGCGCTCACCAACGCAACCTTGCAAGCGCTCAAAAACGCATTTGCGCTTTTGGGTATCGGTATCCCCGATAAAATGTAAAAAACAAGAAAAATCGACCTGTTCCCGAACGCTTCCTTTGCGCTCGGGAAAATTTTTTTAAAAAAGTGCTTTCAAACCGTTCCTTTTTTTGCTTGAATGTGTTATGATTAAAAGTAAGATTATGGAAAACAAGGATTTTTACGGCAACTTAATAAAGCTTCTCGATCCGAAAAAGACAGCGGATCACGATTGGTTTTTATCCCTTATTGACGATGAAAAGCAAACGGCATACGAAGCGGAGCATATGCAAGCGGTGATGCAAATGTTGCGTATCGCGCATATCCGTTTGCGCAAAAACGCCATCAAAGCCGCAAGTGAAGAAATTGCGCGTCTTGAAAAAGAAGAAAGCTCCGCGGAAAACTACGTAAAAATTAGAAACCTGCTCGCGGATATCGAACGGGAAAAGGGCAAAATTGAAACCTATCGTCCGTTCTTTGACGAGCCTTATTTCGCGCGCATGGATTTGATTGATAATATCGAAGGGTATAATAGCTATTATATCGGCAAAAAGGGGGACGTGAAGCTTGAAATTATCGATTGGCGCGCTCCGCTTGCAAGGCGCTATTATCAAAAAAGTTGTTCGTCTTTTAAAATTAATGAATATGAGTATAAAACCATTTTACGCCGCGCTTTGCGCACGAAAAGCGGAAAGGTGCTTGATTTTAAGAACGAATATTTGTCTTTAAGGGATTATTTAACCCCTGAAGAAATTTCGGGGCGAGACGAAGAAAACGTGCTCGATCCCTTTCTCCGAGAAATCATCAAAAACCGCAAGGAAGAAGCGGCGGTTAAAGATATTATCGAAACCATCCAAGAAAAGCAATATGAAATCATCACGCGCCCTGAAAAGAGCAATTTTGTGTTGCAAGGTTGCGCAGGTAGCGGCAAAACGATGGTTATGCTCCATCGGCTTAGCTATTTGATGTATAACAACGAAGAGATCAAACCGCGCGACGTGCTCGTGATCACGCCGAGCAATTCGTTTAACGCATTTATCGACGAACTTGCGGAAATTTTAGAGCTGGAACGGGTGAAAACAATCACGGCGTTTGAATATTTTTTGCAGGTTTTGAAAAACGAGAAAATTGATATTGTAGATAAAATCGATCTTTCGCAAAAAGAGCCGGAAAGTTATTTAGAATACGTGTATTCGCCTAAATTCGTTGCGGATATCGAGAAAAAACTTGGCAAGGCTTACGACGATCTCTACGGCTTATTCACAGGCGAAGAATGTAAAGATTTCTTAAAAACGATTGCGACAAATTGTAAAAATCAGTTGCTTGCATACGAGAGCGTGAAAAACGCGTCCATGCGCGTGCGCCGCGCTGTGCTTGGCGAAATTAAAGAGAAAAAAGAAGGCGGACTTTATTATACGAAGCCTTTTAGAGAGCTCATGAACTGTATTCTTGACGTGGAAGATTTCTTGTGTGGAACGCTGAAAAGTGAAAACGCAAAATCGCCTGCCTATTTCTATCGTCAACTCACTTCCTTTTATAAGAGCGCAGGTTTTGTCGTGCGGGGCACGGATAAAATCGTGGGGCAGGCGCTTTCCGATCTTGACGAGTTGAAAACTTCATTGGAAAAGGAAATCGTCGATCTTCATCGCTATAAACAAAAAATCGGAAACGTGGAAATTTTAACCTATGCCGATAGAATCGCAAGACGAAAAGAGATCGTGGAAGAGATAGAAAGACTGCGAGAAAAGGTGAGCTTGATTGGGGAAAGCAACACGGCGTTTTCCGAATTTTACACCTATCTTCGTGGAGAGAAAGAATTTACGCAAATTGGCGGCAGCGATGATTTTATTGATATCGTGCGGTATTTTTATCGTCAAACGGTCAAAAAATATAAGCAAAAGCACGGGATAGAAAGCAAAAAGCTCTATCGCTCGGATGCCTACGCACTTTGCGTGATTTGCTCGCAAATCAGCGATCGGCTTTCTCCCGTCTATTCCTACGTGTTCGTGGACGAAGCACAGGATATTTCCCCCTGCGAATATGCCTTGCTTCGCAAAATTAACAAAAAGGCGGCGTTTAACGCCTTTGGCGATATCGCGCAAAACGTCACGCCGTGGCGCGGGGTAAAGGATTGGGGGGCAACGTTCCCCGAATTTGAAACGTATTTTTTAAATCAAAATTATAGAAACACCAACCAAATTGTCGATTTTGTGGCTTCCGCGCTAAAAGTGGATATGCAACCGATCGGGTTTGATGGACCGAACGTGGAAAGCATTTCTGCGCGTGGCATTCCCGCATTTTTTAAAAACAAAAAGGGCTTAAAGGCTATCATTTGTTCGGAAGAGATGAAAGGGGAATATATACGAAAGACGTATAACGATCTTGCGCAAAAGGGCAAAGTTTCTCGTTCGAAAATAAATATCATGACGGTATATGAGAGTAAGGGGCTGGAGTTCACTTCCGTCGTCGTGGTGGAAAACGGGCTTTCTGAAAGCGAACGCTATATTGCGTACACGCGCGCGCTGAAAGAACTTGCCGTGATAGAAGCAAAAGATAAGGAGAGAAGATGAAAACGATTTTTTTAGTGGATGCCGACGATACGATTTTAGATTTTCACGGCGCTTCCGCAACGGCGCTCAAAGCTGCCTTTGAAAATTGTAAAATTGCTTGGCAGGACAATTATGCAAGCGTTTATAAAAGGCTCAACGACGGGCTCTGGGAAAGCTTGGAGCGAAACGAACTTACCCGTAGCGAGCTGATAGAAAGGCGTTTTCCTTTATATCTTAAGGAGCTTGGGATTGCAGGCGTAGACGGCGAAGAATTTAATCGTCAATATCTACATTCTCTTGCCACAAATCCCACCTATTTAAAGGGCGCGGAAAGCTTTTTAATGGAGCTTGGGAAAATGGGCAAGGTGTATATCGTGACGAACGGCACGAAGTATATTCAAGAATCCCGCTTTGAGATTTCTAGGCTTTGGAATTATATTGAAGATGCGTTCATTTCTCAAAGCATCGGTTTTGATAAACCTGCAAAAGGCTACACCGATTACGTGCTTTCTCATATCCCCAATTTCGACAAAGAAAGGGCGGTTTGGATAGGCGATAGCTTATCTGCCGACATCAAAGCGGCAAACGAAGCAGGCATTGAAAGCATATGGTTTAATCCTGCGAAAAAGCCGCTAAACGGAAAAGCGAAACCACAACATATTGCGGTTAGCTTTGAAGAAATATTGAACATTTTGTGGAAAATATAGCAAAAAGCAGGAATTTTTTTCCGTCAAACGTTTGTAAAATTCAAAAAAAGATGTTATAATATAAATTGGAAGAAAAAATAAGAACGAGGGCAAAATGGCAAAAGAAGTAAAGAACGAATACGGCGCAAAAAATTTGGAAGTGCTCGAAGGCTTGGATGCGGTGCGTATGCGTCCCGGTATGTATATCGGCTCAACGGGCGTTAAGGGTTTGCACCACATTTTGTGGGAAATCGTGGATAACGCAATCGACGAAGCGGCAAACGGCTACGCAAACAAGGTGAAAGTGACCCTTCATGAAGATGGAAGCGCTTCCGTAGAAGATAACGGACGCGGCATTCCCGTAGATATACACCCGAAAGAAAAGGTTTCGGGTGTTCAACTTGTTTTTACGAAATTGCATGCAGGCGGTAAATTCGGACAAGGGAACTATGAATATTCGGGCGGTTTGCACGGCGTAGGCGCTTCGGTCACCAACGCGCTTTCCGAATGGTTAAACGTTGAAATTTATCGCAATAAGCGCATTTATAAAATGAGCTTCCACTCGAAATATAATCAACGTAAGAAAAAGGTGGATTCAGGTATTCCCGACGGTCCGCTTGAAGATACGGGCATCAAAACCAACCGTCAAGGCTCGTATATACGCTTTAAGCCGGATGCGAGCGTATTTTCGGAAACGAATTTCGATTTGGAAACGGTGGAGGAAAGATTAAACCAACTTGCCTTTTTAAATCGCGGCGTGGAAATCACGCTTATTGACGAGCGTATCTCTATGGCGGAAGTGCGTCGTAGCCGCGCGGCGTTTGGCGAAAACGAAAGCGAAAATGAAGATGGTGAAAGCGAAACGGCTGGCGAAACGCTTGAAGAAACAGCGATTGAAACGGTGGAACAAGAAAGCTTGTTTGATATGGGCGGAAGCGAGCCGCAACAATCGCTTTTTGATACGGTGGACGAGCTTGCCCTTGAAAGCGAGCCTTATCGCGTGACGTTTAAATTCGACGGCGGTATTTCCGACTACGTGAAAAGCTTAAACGACGGCGATAAAAAGCTCTACGCTACGCCCATTTATTATTCAACGGTGAAAAACGATATCCAAGTGGAGTTTGCCATTCAACATTACACGGGTTATCGTGAAAAGATGTTCTCGTTCGTCAACAACATTCCCACCCCCGAAGGCGGATATCACGAAGTGGGCTTCCATTCGGGCTTGACGAGAGTTTTAAACGAATATGCAAGAAGCAATGGTATGCTCAAAGATAAAGACCCTAATTTCCAAGGCGACGATTTTGGCGAAGGGTTGACGGTTGTTTTATCCGTAAAGCTTGCGGTTGTGCAATTTGAAGGGCAAACGAAAACCAAGCTTGGCAACACCGAAGCGCGCCCTGCCGTGGAAGCTGCGGTGATCGAAGGTTTTAACGAGTTTAAAAACATCCGTGGCTACAAAAAGACGATGGAAGAAATCATTAAAAATGCGCAAGGCGCGGCAAAAACGCGTATTGCTGCGAAAGAAGCCAAGGACAATATCCGTAAAACGAAGAAAATCGACGGGCTTACTTTGATTGGTAAGCTTGCAGGTTGCTCAGGGAAAAAGGCGGAACCCAACGAAATGTTTATCGTGGAAGGGGATTCGGCAGGCGGCACGGCAAAGCAAGCGCGTGTTCGTCAAACCCAGTCCATTTTTCCGCTCCGCGGAAAACCTTTGAACGTTGAGAAAAAACGTCTTGCGCAAATTTTGGAAAACGAAGAAATCCGCACCATGATTAGCGCGATCGGCGCGGGTATCGATCCCGATTTCAATTTAGAAAAAGCAAATTATCATAAAGTGATTATCCTGTCGGATGCCGATCAGGATGGTATGCACATACGTTGTATTTTGCTCACCTTCTTCTTCCGCTATATGCGTCCGCTCGTCAACGCGGGCTACGTGTATATCGGTATGCCGCCTTTGTATAAGGTGTATAAGGGGGACAAGGTTGAATATGCCTACGATGATAAGGAGCTCAATGAAAAGATTGAGAAAATCGGCAAAGGATATCAACTGCAACGCTATAAAGGTCTTGGTGAAATGAGCGCCGAACAACTTTGGGAAACGACCATGAACCCTGCAACGAGAAACCTTATCCAAGTGACGGTGGAAGACGCGGCGAAAGCGGAAAAAATGATCACGACGCTTATGGGCGATAAGGTGGAGGGTAGAAAGGAATTCTTGGCGAAATACGCCAACTTCAACAAGCGCGACGCGTTTATGGATCAAATAGAAAAAACGGAGAAAAAGGAGAGCGGAAATGGCGAAAAATAAGAAAGAACCCGAAATGATTGAACCGACGGGGCAGCTGTTTGTTGAACCGCTCGAAAAGGTTATGCATACGTCCATGTTGCCGTATGCAGAATTCGTTATCTTGGATCGCGCACTGCCGCGCGTAGAAGACGGTTTAAAACCCGTGCAACGCCGTATTTTATACACCATGCACGAAATGGGCTTAACGCCCGATAAACCGCACAAAAAAAGCGCGAGAATCGTCGGGGACTGTATGGGTAAATTTCACCCCCACGGCGATAGCTCCGTTTATGATGCTATGGTGCGTATGGCGCAGGATTTCAATATGGGCAACTCGCTCGTGGACGGGCACGGAAACTTCGGTTCGGCCGATGGAGATCCTGCGGCGGCTATGCGTTATACGGAAGCGCGTATGCAACCCCTTGCGCTCGAACTTTTGCGTGATATTGATAAAGAAACGGTTAGTTTTTCCTTAAACTTCGACGATAGCTTAAAAGAACCTGACGTGCTTCCCGGCCGTTTCCCCAACTTGCTCGTAAATGGTGCTTCGGGCATTGCCGTTGGTCTTGCGACCAACATTCCCACGCACAATTTGGAAGAAGTGATCAACGGTGTGGTGGCGTATATCGACAATCCAGCCATTTCGCTTGAAGAAATGATGGAGCATATTCCTTGTCCCGATTTTCCCACAGGCGGCGTTATTCTTGCCAACGAGCTTATTCAAGCCTATAAAACAGGTCGTGGTAAAATCACGCTTCGCGCAAAAATTCACGCGGAAAAGACGGATAACGGCAAAACCAATCTCGTGATCACGGAACTTCCTTATCAAGTGAATAAGGCGCAACTCTTGCGTAAAATCGTGGAACTTTGCGACGAAAAGGAAAAGGAGCTCGACGGAATTGATCACGTTGCCGACGAATCGGATAGAACGGGTATGCGCGCGGTTATTCGCGTGAAAAAGGATGCCGATATCGATGCAATCTTGAAATGCTTATATAAATATAGCGATTTGGAAGTGACGTTCGGTATCAACATGGTTGTGATTGCCGATGGTAAGCCGCAACAACTCGGCTTGATGGAAATTATCCGTCATTACGTAAAATATCAACAAAAAATCGTAAAAAAGAGAACGCTTTTCGATTTAAAACAAGCGGAGCAACGTTGCCATATCTTAGAAGGCTTGATCGTTGCCGTGCAAAATATCGACGAAGTGATTGCGATTATTAAGAAATCGGAGAGCACGTCGGATGCGAGAGCCAAGCTTATGGCGCGTTTTGAAATTTCCGAAACGCAAGCGCAAGCGATCCTTGATTTGCGCCTTGCTCGCCTTACCAAGCTTGAAATTTTTAAATTGGAAGAAGAGCTTAAAGAACTGAAAAAGACGATTAAAAAACTTACGGCAATTTCCAAGAGTGGCGATTTGCAGCTTCAAGTGGTCAAAGAAGAAATCACGGAGATCAAGAATGCGTATCCCACGCCGAGAAAATCTAAACTCGTGTTCACGCGCGAAGAAGCGGATGAGCTCGTTTCCACCGCGCCTGAAAAGAAAACAGGTGTGCCTTGCACGCTCGTGTATGCGGCGGATGAAACGTTTAAAGTGCTTACGGGTAAAAACCGTGAAGCGTTGGATAAAGCAATTGACGGGAAGTTCAATCCCCGTGTGATTGCGCTCAAAACGCTTGAAACGACGACGGATAAACGCATTTTTGCGTTTACCAATTATGGGAACTGTCACAAGATTGATATATCCGATCCCGATTTAGAGTGTAAACTTACCGAAGAAGGCGCAACGCTCAAAGAGCTTGCCAAGGATGCGGAGACGGGCGAACAGGTCGTGGCGCTTTTTGAAATCGGCGAACGGTTGCCTTATGGTAGCTTGTTGTTCTTCACGAAGAAAGGCATGATTAAAAAGTCTGAGTGGGCGGAATATGAACAACGTAAGGATAGCTTCCAAGCAGTGAAACTCAACGAAGAAGATGAAGTGATTGGCGTGGAAGAAGACGATCCTAGCGAAAATTCCACGATCATGATTGCGACTAAAGAAGGCATTTGCCTGAATGCGTTAAAGGACGATATCCCCACGCAAGGCAGAATTTCGACGGGTGTGCGCGGTATTATGCTTCGCGACGGCGACGAAGTGGTGTTTACGAAGCAAATCACCGACGAAGGGGAGATTGTCATTGCAACGGACGAAGGTAAGTTTAAACGCGTAATCGCTTCGCTTGTCGAACCGTCCAAACGGTATAGAAAGGGTTCGATGATTGTAAGTTTGCGCGAAGGTGCAAGTGTGATTTCGGTAGGCTACGTCACAACGCCGTATATGTTGGCGATTGTTGAAAAAACGCAAGCGATTTCCGAAATTTCGAGTGAAAGTATAGCGATTTTGTCGCCGAGCAATCGCGCGCAAAAGCTTTCACGCTATAAGGAAGGCTCGATTGAGCGCGTTATCCAAATGCCGTATAGAAAAGACGAATAATGCAACAACAGTTATAATCTAAACAAAACCGACATAATATATTTCGTAAACGAAATGCGGAGGTCGGGATTTTGTGGGATTATATTGAAGAAAGAGCAAAGAAGTGCGCGGAGTATATCGTGACGACGGGGTGTACCGTCAGGGCGTGTTCCGCGCATTTTTCCATTAGTAAATCAACGGTACATAAAGACGTATCCGAGCGTTTGAAATATATCGACGAAGATCTTTTTGAGCGGACGCGAGATGTGTTGGAGCGAAATTTAAGCGAGCGGCATATCCGCGGCGGAATTGCTACGCAAAAAAAATATAAAAAGGACGAAAATCATTAAAGTTTCGTTTAGGCTATATGGTTAAATCGGCGTTTTACAAATTGTGCAAACTGCCGATTTTTTTGCAAGTTGTGGGAATAAGCTTGCTTTTTTTCTTAAAATATGATATAATAAAAAAAACGAAAGATGGAAAAAGAAATGCAAGCGATA
>JAZOLI010000073.1:0-7891 GCA_045652965.1 Candidatus Scatosoma sp. | reverse complement strand
ACCCATACCAACCGCTACGTCGTTTGCCATAACTTGCACGGCAACCATCGTCATTGATTCGCATTGCGTGGGGTTGACTTTGCCAGGCATAATCGAAGAACCAGGTTCGTTTTCAGGGATGAAAATTTCGCCAAGGCCATCTCTCGGGCCGCTCGCAAGCCAACGCACGTCGTATGCAATTTTCATCAAGTTGCAAGCTAGTGCTTTGAGTGCGCCGTGCGCAAACACGAGCTCGTCTTTCGCCGTAAGCGCGTGATATTTATTTTCCGCCGTGATAAACGTTTTGCCTGTGAGCTCGCTCACTTGCTTTGCCACTTCTTCCGCAAAGCCCTTGGGCGCGTTGAGACCCGTACCAACAGCCGTGCCGCCAAGCGCGAGTTCTTTCAAACCATCAAGCGCGAGCACAAGTTGCGCTCTCGTCTTTTCGATCATGTTTGTCCAACCGCTAATCTCTTGCGAGAATGCAACGGGAACAGCATCTTGCAAGTGTGTTCTACCACTTTTTACGATCCCTTCGTTTTCTTTTTCCAAACGCTTAAGCGTGGCAATCAACTTGTCCATAGCAGGGAACAAATTGTCTTCAATTGCCACAACTGCCGCGATGTGCATAGCCGTAGGGAACGTGTCGTTCGAACTTTGGCTCTTGTTGATATCGTCGTTGGGATGCAAAAGCTTAGCCCCTGCAATTTCGTTGCCGCGATTTGCGATAACTTCGTTTGCGTTCATGTTCGATTGCGTGCCGCTACCCGTTTGCCAAACAACAAGCGGGAAGTGGGAGTTAAGGCTGCCCGAAATCACTTCGTCACACGCCGCGCAAATTGCATTTTTCTTCTCTTCAGGAAGTTTGCCAAGGTTGTAATTTGCAAGCGCCGCCGCTTTTTTCAAAACACCGAACGCGCGGGTGATTTCGCGCGGCATAATTTCATCGCCAATGCGGAAATTTTGATAACTTCTTTGCGTTTGCGCCGCCCAATATCTATCTGCGGGGACTTGCATTTCCCCCATTGTGTCTTTTTCAATACGATATTCCATCACTAATCACTCCGTTAAATTTCAATTTGCGAGATAACGTCTTTAAGCACTTGCGCGCTGTGACGCATTTTTTCCACTTCTTCATCCGAAAGATTGGGCGTAAGCGTGGTCACAAGCCCTTCATTGCTGATTGCGCAAAGGGTGGAAAGCGCTACGTCGGAAATGCCGTATTCGCCGTCTAAAACGGTGGAAACGGGCAAAATCGTGTATGCACTTGAATAAATGCTGTTTACGATTTGCGCTACGCAAGCCGCGATGCCGTAGAAAGTTGCGCCTTTGCCGGCAATGATTTGACCGCCCGATTTTTTCACGTATTGTTCCACTTCTTCACGATCATACGCCGTCACCTTCACTTGGCTCTTATCCGTAATCGTGTTTTCATATTGAGAAAGAGGAATGCCGGAAATATCCGCCGTCGACCAAGCAACGAAGGACGAATCGCCGTGTTCACCAAGCACGTATGCGTGCACTTGCTTTTGGTTTACCGAATACAATTCGGAAAGACGCGTTCTCAAACGAATGCTGTCGAGCGTCGTACCCGTGCCGATAACGCGATTCTTAGGCACACCCGTGATTTTGCAGAAGACGTAGGTGAGAACGTCTACGGGATTTGCCACGAACAAATATAATGCGTCAGGCACGTATTTCACGATTTGCGGCGCAATGCTCTTTAAAATGTTTACGTTGGTTTGCGTTAAATCGATACGCGATTGACCAGGCTTTCTGCCTACGCCGCTCGTGATAATCACGATATCCGAACCTGCTGCGTCTTCATAAGAGCCACAGTAAATTTTTACAGGCGAAAGATAGGGAGTTGCTTGTCTAATATCCAAGGCTTCCCCTTGCGCTTTCGGTTCGTTTACGTCGATCAAAACGATCTCCGCCACCGAGCCCATTGCAACGAGCGTATACGCAACCGTTGCACCAACCGAACCAGCACCGATAATTGCTACTTTGTTGTTCATAAAATTTATCTCCGTTTTTTTATTTTCTCTTATACTTTCCCACAATACACTAGTATAATTATAACATATTTTTCATCGTTCGACAAATGCTTAACCTGCCTGCAATGCAATTTTTATTCGCTAAATCGATAAATTTTTATCTTTTTCTTTTTTTACATAAAAAAACGTCCCGATAAACATCGGAACGAACGCTAAAAACGTTTAAATCAATCTTGATAAAAACCGCCAACAAGCAATAAGCCGCCTTCGATAATTGTGAACACGCCGCTGAGCACAAACACCCAAGCCAGAGTGCTACCTTGATTAAACAAAAGCAATATACCCATCAAGATAAAAACAACGGGAACTGCGTAATCGCAAACGGTTTGCCAAACGGTGGGACAAACGGCTTTGCATTTTATCTTTTCATATAAAATCAATATTCCCGAGATTATAAGCGCGCCTGCGAGCACGTATAGCACCGCTTCCACGATCACCCAACCGCATAAAATAATGATTGCGCCCACAACCAATTTCACCACGGCAGGCGGGATCAATTGATAGAAAAGATCGACAATCCCAAACGAAATCAAACCCACGCCAAGCACCGTCATTAAAATGCTAACGACCCTTCCTTTCAACACGATTAAGAGCACGCCAAGCGCAATTGTTAAAAGACCCGCAACGATCTTTTCCGTTCTTTTCATTCTTTCCCCCTATCAAGCGTGGCGGCAAATTAGCGCAATGCGAATATATCCATTCGTATGTCTATGTGCCGCACGTGCACATGGATTTGTTTGATCCTTTCTACACGCATCGCAAAAAGAATACGTTCCGCAGGTGTCATAGCCCGCTCGCACGCTATCAAACCATTTCACTTTGTCAAATTTTTCTTGCTGATTTTTAAAATCCATTATACCACTCCTTATGTTATGCATTGGTAAAAAAATTTATGCCGTTTATGAAAAACCGCAGCTATTGTGCTGCGGTAGTATATCCGACTCGCCCATTCACCCTTAAAATACACGGCGTCTTTTCCAACTTCCGCTATCTTATCTAAAACGGGACGGCATACCCCGCACCGTTTTTCGAAAGAGAAAAAGAACGTTTTCATAAAGGACATATTATATTATATGCAGCGTGTCAGAAAAGAAATGTACGTTTTTTATTGTTTTTATTGTTTAGGAAATTTCACTTACACGCAAGTTTGCAATCACTTCATTAAATTTTTCTTTGGTAAACGAAACGTTCTCCATCGTCATAACGGTTGCCGTGCCTGCCGCAACGCCTGCTCGCAAAATTTCCGAAAGAGGCGCATCTTGCTCTAATTGCATTGCTGCCGCGGCAACCATGCCGTCTCCTGCCCCGACGGTGGAATTGACAGCCACGTTCATACTCTTACAATAATAGCTATGCGTACCGTCGGTGATCACCGCACCTTGCTTGCCAAGGGAAAGCAGCACGCGTTTTGCACCGCGATCTAAAAGTTCGTAGCAACCTGCAAGCATATCTTCCTTGCTAACAATTCTTCTACCGAGCGTATTCTCTAATTCTTCAAGGTTAGGTTTTACCAAATCAACCCCTTCGGAAAGCGCCGCAAACAACCGCTCACCCGACGCATCCACGATCTTTAAGGAATTTGGTGCAACTGCGCGCACAAGCTCGCCATAAAAGCTTGCGTTCACCCCACGTGGCAATCCGCCTGAAAGTACGGTCACTTTGCTGCGATTGGACAGCATGCGCACCATCGCAAGCACTTCATCCGCTTTTTCTTTTTGTACCGCCTCGCCTATGTCGTTCACTTCGGTAAGCATAGACCGATTGTCGATAAACTTATAATTTTCACGCACTCTACCCTTATTCCAAACAAACGTAAACGGCACGCCTTCTTTATCGAGCGCGTTTTCAAATATGTATCCGTTTTCGTTATACATAAGTCCCGTTGCGTAAGGCGAGCCGCCAAGCCTGCCTACGCCAATTGCCACGTTTAACGCTTTACCGCCAAACGAAGTCGTTTTGCTTTTTACAACGTTCGTCATCCCCACATTCAACGAATCGAGCTCGATCGTTATATCCGTACAAGGACTCATACAAACCGTTAAAATCATAAAACCATCACTCCCACTTTTACCTTATCATATACCTATCATATATATTATATAACAATTACACAATTTTTTCAATGTGTTTTTCAAACATTTTTAATTTTTCAAGAAAAAACCGCTTTTCCTTTTGAAAAACGGTCTTTAAGGATTTTCTTTACATCGAAATCATTTGCAACGTTTCGTAAAGCTCGTGGTTAAACGTCTTTTTCATCGAAACAGCTTCAATGATGTCCATATCAATTATCTTATTATCTCGAATACCAACCACACGATTGCCAATCCCTTCGTTTAACAAACGAACGGCTTTGTTACCAAACTGTGCCGCCAACATTCTATCCGCCATAGTCGGAGATCCGCCGCGTTGTACGTGTCCGATACAGGTGGGACGAATGGAATAGGACGTTTTTTCTTGCAATTTGCTAGAAAACTGTTCCGCACTCATAACGCCTTCGGCGATAACGATAATGTTCGAATGTTTACCGTTTGCACGCGAACGATCAATGCGAGAAATGATTTCATCCATTTTAAATTCGATTTCAGGAACAACGATAATTTCCGCACCCGAAGCGATACCGCTATACAAAGCGATGTCGCCGCAATGTCTACCCATAACTTCCACCACGCAAACGCGTTCATGCGACGTCATGGTGTCGCGCAATTTGTTGATAATGTCCAAGCAGGTGTTCACCGCCGTATCAAAACCAAGCGTATAATCGGTGTATTCTAAATCGTTATCAATCGTGCCAGGGATACCGATCGTAGGCACGCCGAATTCTTCGGTGAGCGCTCTTGCGCCGCGGAACGAACCATCGCCACCGATTACGACAAGACCTTCAATCCCGTGTTTTTCAAGCGTTGCAACCGCTTGTTGTTTACCTTCCTTCGTGAGCATTTCCAAGCATCTTGCCGTGCGAAGCTTCGTGCCGCCGAATTGAACGATATTGGAAACGCTGCGCATTTCCATGGGCACAACGGTATCTTCAATCAAACCTGCATAGCCGCGTTCGATTCCGAACACTTCCATACCGAAATAAATACCCGAACGCACTACTGCGCGGATTGCCGCGTTCATACCGGGAGCATCGCCACCGCTCGTCAACAAACCAATACGTTTCATCTTTTTTCTCCTAAAAATCGTACTCTCACTTTTTCCAAATAATATTATATCAAATTTTTTCTAAAAGACAACCTTTTTAACGCTTATTCAGCAAATTTTTACACAAATTTTATACAATTTTCCGCCAAAAAGCTCACAAGTTCCGCCATAAGCGCTTTCGACGGCGTCACTTTTTGCGAACAAAGCAATTTTTTACCGCCCTTTACAAACACCACTTCCGTGTCGCCAGCGTAATAGGTAAGCGTTTCCATAAGCTCGTCAAGATCGGCTTCTTCCATGTTCGTAACGTTGAGCCAGAGCCGTTTTTCTGCATCCGTTTTTTCCACGGTTTGTTCTTTCGCATTGATAGGCGAAACAGACTTTTCCTGCTGTTCATCCAAAGAAAACTCCGTCATCTTCTCCACGATAATCACAGGTGCTTTTTCGGCGTCAATGCTAATCTTGCCCGACACGGAAACGACCTTATCCGATTCTAAAAAGCTTCTAATTTTATCGTATATTTTAGGAAAGCAAACACACTCGATTGCGCCGTGAAGATCTTCCACCGTTACGAATGCCATAAACGAGCCCGTGCGCGTTTTGAGCTTTTTATACGCACCGATCATGCCGCCCATCGTAATGGGCATGCCGTCGCTAATTTCCGTATACGTTTTAACGCCGCTCTCTTCGTCTTCCGTGAATGCGTTTAACATGGAACAATTAAACGTTCTATCCTTAAAATAGGGCAAAAACTTCTCGAAAGGATGTCCGCTTACGTAAACACCAAGCACCGATTTTTCCTTGGAAAGCTTTTCCATCGTTTCAAATTCAGGGATATCAGGATAGCGAACGTCGATCGATTGCTCTTCTAAAATGCTACCAAAAAGAGAAATTTGATCGCCCGCTTTTTGCTTATCCATCGCGTTCACTCGCGCAAGCGCTTCTTCGTATACACTTGCAAATTGCGAGCGCGTATAACCAAAGCTATCGAATGCACCCGCGTAGATCAAACTTTCTACGATACGCTTGTTGACAAATTTTGCGCAACGAACGATAAAATCGGAAAAGTCTTTAAATTCGCCGTTTTCGTTGCGTTCTTTGATAACTGCCGCGATCGCATCTTGACCAACGCCACGAAGCGCAGCGAGGCCAATTCGAATTCCGTTTCCTTCCACGTAGAAAATATCTCTCGATTTGTTGATATCCGGTTGCAGAACAGCAATGTTGCGTTCTTTCATATACGTGATATACTTGGAAATTTCTTCAATTTTATCAATGCGGTCGTTCAAAACACCCGCCAAAAATTCTTTGGGATAGAACGCCTTCAAATACGCCGTGCGATACGCAACCACCGCATACGCCGCAGCGTGCGATTTGTTGAACGCATAAGATGCAAAGCTTTCCATATCTCCAAAGATTTTCGCCGCTACTTCTGCGGGTATACCTTTCGATACGCAACCCGTGATTTTTGCATCGGAATCACCGTAGATAAATTTATCCTTGTGAGCCATCAGCTCCTTTTTCTTCTTTTTCGCCATGGCACGGCGAACGAGATCGGCTTGACCGTAGGTGTATCCTGCGAGCTGTTGGAAAATTTGCATAACCTGTTCTTGATATACGATAACGCCGTAAGAATTTTTCAAAATCGGCTCTAACAAAGGCGTGTCGTAAACGATATCTTCGGGGTGATGCTTGTTATGGATATACGTAGGAATGAAATCCATAGGACCAGGGCGATAAAGGGAAATGCCTGCAATCAAATCTTCCAAACAGTTAGGTTGCAAGTCTTTCATAAACTTTTTCATGCCGCCTTGTTCGAGCTGGAACACCGCGTCGGTATCCCCCGACGAGATGAGCTCATAAGCTTCCGGCACGTCTACGCCGATTTTGTTAAAATCGATTTCTATCCCCAAGCCATCTTTGATATATTCAAGTGTGTTTTGAATATCGGTAAGCGTGGTGAGCGCAAGGAAGTCCATTTTGAGCATACCCACCGCTTCCACTTCTTTCATGTCAAACTGTGTGACAATATCTTCCCCGTTTCTTGCAAGCGGCACGTTATCAGCAAGCACTTTGTTGCAAATCACGACGCCTGCGGCGTGTTCGGAAGTGTTTTTAGGCATACCTTCCAATTTTAAGCCCATGTCAATCACACGACGAAGCTCATCGTTCGATTCATACACTTCGATAAATTCGGGGTTTCTTTTCTTTTTTTGTTCTGCTAAATTCTTTTCAATTTCACCGCGCTTTTCTTCGCTAAGCTCGGGATCTTGAAGTTGCTTTTCAATTTTAGGTATTTTTAAACCAAGAAGCTCGCCAATCGTGGATTTTCCGTCCATGAGCTTAGCCACCTTATCCGTTTCCGAATAAGGCACGCCCATAACACGCCCTACGTCTTTGATAACGGCGCGCGAAGCAAGCGTACCAAACGTGACGATTTGCGCCACGAGTTCAGGATGATATTTTTCACGCACGTATTCAATGCTTTCATGGCGACGTTTGGTGCAAAAATCGACGTCGAAATCGCCCATGGATACACAATCAGGGTTCAAGAAACGTTCAAAAATCAAATCGTATTTAAGCGGATCAACGTCGGTGATTCCAATCGAATAGGCAACAATACTGCCAACCCCCGAGCCACGACCAGGCCCTACGGGAATGCCGTTTAATCTCGACCAGTTGATATAATCCCAAACGATCAAAAAGTAATCAGC
>JAZOLI010000072.1:0-5870 GCA_045652965.1 Candidatus Scatosoma sp. | reverse complement strand
GTCTATAACGAAAACGGTAAGCTTATGGTGCATGGTTCCAACTTGATCGACACCGAGCAAATCACGATCGAATCTGATTTGGTTGTGCTTGCAACGGCGATCGAACCCGAACCTTCGGTTAGAAAGGTGGCAACGCTCCTTACGGCGAGCATCGACACCAACAATTTCTTAACTGAATCGCATGCAAAACTTCGTCCCGTGGAAAGCCCCACGGCAGGCGTATATCTTGCAGGCGTTTGTCAAGGACCGAAAGATATTCCCGAAACGGTTTCCCAAGCTTCCGCTTGTGCGGCAAAAGTGATTGGGCTTTTGGCGAAAGATAAGTTAAAAACCAACCCTTGCGTAGCAACGCCCGATGAAAATATGTGTAATGGTTGCAGCCAATGTGCGAACGTTTGCGCATACGGCGCGATTACCTACGTAGATAAAGAATTCCGCCTTGGCGGTGGTAAAACGGAAATTCGTCGCGTGGCGTCGGTAAACCCTGCAGTATGTCAAGGTTGCGGCGCATGTACGGTAACGTGTCCGTCGGGAGCTATGGATTTGAAAGGATTTAGTTCCAAGCAAATTATGTCGGAGGTGGAAGCGATATGCAAGAAGTAACAACGAAAAAGAAAGAATTTACGCCGAATATCGTTGCGTTTTGTTGCAACTGGTGTTCGTATGCGGGCGCAGACCTTGCAGGCTCTAGCCGTTTGACCTATCCTGCAAACGTGAAAATTATTCGCGTGCCTTGCTCTTGTCGCGTCAACCCCACGTTCGTGTTAAAGGCGTTCCAACAAGGCGCGGATGGCGTTATTCTTTGTGGTTGCCACCCTGGCGATTGCCACTACGTAACGGGCAACTATTACACGAGAAGAAGAATGGCGCTCTTGTTCAATTTCTTAAACTATATGGGCATTGAAAAGGAACGCACGCGCGTGGAATGGGTTTCCGCGGCGGAAGGTCAAAAATTCTCGGCGGTTATGAACGACTTTGTGAAAACGGTTACCGAGCTTGGCGAAAACAAACGCCTTACCGACTTACGCGTAAAGGAGGGCGAATAATATGAAAGACGTAGAAATGAAAATGCTTGAACGCGCGAAACAGCTTCTTCAAAGCGGCGAAGTGGCGCGTGTGATCGGTTGGAAAAAAGGTGAATTTTATTTCGACCCTGCTCCTGCATCCTTTGAAAGCGTGGAAGAACTCAGCGAATTCGTTTATAACGGATTTTGTGGCGCAAACTTGTCGAAATATCTCATTTCGGCAAGCAAAAAAGAAGGAAAAACGGCAATTTTCTTAAAACCCTGCGATTCGTATAGCTTCAATCAACTTGTTAAAGAACACCGCATCGTTCGTGAAAACGTTTACGTGATCGCGATCGAATGTCAAGGCAAGCTTGATATCGAAAAGATCAAAGCGCAAGGCGTGAGCGCTGTAACGGAAGTGGAAGAAGACGGCGAAAACGTGGTTGTATCTTCCATTTACGGCGAAACGAAATTGAATAAAGCGGATATCTTGCTCGGCAAATGCGCGAGCTGCAAAGGCAAAACGCATCAAGTGAAAGATGAAGAAATCATTCTTCACGAAATGCCTGCTCCTAGCAACAACCGCTTCGACGATGTGGCAAAATTGGAAGCAATGACGGAAGACGAACGTTTTGCATTCTGGCGCGAACAACTTTCTAAATGCATTCGTTGTAATGCTTGTAGAAACGTATGTCCTGCATGTTCGTGCGTAAAATGCGTGTTCGATAACCCCGCTTCGGGAATTTCGGCAACAGCAAACGACGATAAGTTTGAAGAACAACTTTTCCATATCATTCGCGCGTTCCACGTTGCAGGTCGTTGCACAGATTGCGGCGAATGTTCGAGAGTATGTCCCCAAAACATTCCCTTGCACCTTTTGAACCGTAAGTTTATCAAAGATATCGATGGGCTTTACGGCGAATATCAAGCAGGCGAAACGGATAACGGTAAAACGCCGCTCACTTCGTATACCGAAGGCGACGTAGAGCCCAAAGACGCGCTCGGCGGGGAGGCGAAATAATGTTGAAAATAGCAAAAGAAAGATTAAACGAACTTTACGCAAAAATCAATGAAAGCATGGGTTTATTTATTCCCATTAAAAAAGCGGGTGAAGTAAACTACCACGTTTGGGGCGAGGGCAAAGAAGTTTCCCTTGAAACGCTAAAAACGGTGAAATCCCCCAAAAACGCTTTCTTACCGCAAACGGAAAACATGATGAAGTTCAAAACGGAAGGAAAGAACATTGAAATCGTTGACGTGCGTGAAAAACTTGCGGCGGCAGCGGAAGAAAAACCTTTCGTTATGTTCGGCGTAAAAGCTTGCGTTTATAAAGCGATCGAAGTCTTGGATAAGGTTTTCTTGGCTGATCCTGTGGACACCTATTATCAAATTAGAAGAAACGCGGCTACGATTGTCACGCTCGCTTGCTCCAAGCCCGAAGAAAGCTGTTTTTGCAGCGTGTTCGGCATTGATGCAACCGCTCCCCAAGGCGACGTCACCACGTGGCTTGATGAAAACTATTTATATTGGCAAGCAAACACGGAAAAGGGCGAAGTGTTGACGAAGCTTGTAGAATCTTTGTTTGAAAAGGGCGGCGAAACGGAAGTGGAAGCGCAAAAGACATCAACTCAAGCGATTTTGGAAAAATTGCCTTTTGCCAATTTGGATTTGAGCAAATTCAAACCTGAAAATCTTAACGAACTTTTCAACGACACGCGTTGGGAAGAGATGAGCGAAGCTTGTCTTGGTTGTGGCACGTGCACGTTTGTATGCCCGACCTGTCAATGCTTTGACATTCGCGATTTCAAAACGAACGAAGGCGTACTTCGCTATCGTTGTTGGGATTCTTGCATGTATTCCGATTTCACGCTTATGGCGCACGGAAATAGCAGAACGACGCAAATGCAAAGATTCAGACAACGCTTCATGCACAAACTCGTTTATTATCCTTCGCAAAACGACGGATTGTATTCGTGCGTAGGTTGTGGTCGTTGCGTGAATAAATGCCCGCAAAGATTGAACATCGTAAAAGTGATCAAAACTCTCGGAGGAAACAAAAATGATTGAAGAAAATTTGATTCCGAAAATCGGCGTAATCACCGACGTTCGTAAAGACACGCCCGACGTAAAAACGTTCCGCGTGGTTGGCACGGACGGCAAGAAGCTTTTTAAACATATGCCCGGTCAATGCGCAATGGTTTCCGTTCCTGGTGTTGGCGAATGTATGTTCTCTATCACGTCTTCGCCTACGAACGAAGAATATATGGAATTTTCCATTAAAAAATGCGGTTGTGTGACGGAAGTTATCCACTCTTTGGAAGTGGGTCAACAAATCACCGTGCGTGGACCTTACGGCAAAAACTTCCCCGTGGAAGAAGATTTCAAGGGCAAAGATTTGCTCTTTATCGCAGGCGGTATCGGTCTTGCGCCCCTTCGTAGTGTTATCAACTACGTGCGTCATTATAGAAGCAACTATGGCAAAGTCGTGATCGTTTACGGTGCAAGAAGCAAGGACGATTTGGTAGATATCGAAGAGATCCAAAACGAATGGGTAAACGAGCCGAATATGGAAGTTTATCTTACCATCGACAGACCGCAAGAAGGTTGGGATGGACACGTTGGTTTCGTACCTGCCTACGTCAAAGAGCTTGGTCTTGATCCGAATATGACGGCTGTGCTTTGCGGTCCGCCCATCATGATTAAGTTCACGCTTGCAGGTTTGTTGGAGATTGGCTTTGACAAATCGCGCGTATATACGACGCTCGAACTTCGCATGAAATGTGGTATCGGCAAGTGCGGTAGATGTAACGTAGGGGATAAGTTTGTTTGTAAAGACGGCCCCGTGTTCAGAATGACGGAACTTGACGAACTTCCCGACGAGTATTAAGGAGAAAAACAAAAATGGAAAAAATGGTAAACGTGTTTCTTTTCGGTAAACGTTATCAAGTGCCGGAAAGTTTAACGATTATGAAAACAATGGAATACGCAGGCTATCAACTTGTTCGCGGGTGTGGTTGCAGAAACGGTTTTTGCGGCGCATGCGCAACAATTTACCGCATCAAAGGTCAACAAGAATTAAAAACTTGCCTTGCGTGTCAACAACAAGTGGAAGAAGGTATGTACGTAGCAACGCTTCCTTTCTTCCCGCTCGTGAAAAAGGTTTACGATATGGATAAAATCAAACCTACCGAGCAAATCATGATGCAATTATATCCTGAAATTTATTCGTGTATCGGTTGCAACGCGTGTACGAAAGCTTGTACGCAAGAGCTCAACGTTATGCAATATATCGCATACGCGCAACGCGGCGAATATGAAAAATGCGCCGAAGAAAGCTTCGATTGCGTTATGTGCGGCGTATGTTCTTCCCGTTGCCCTGCAGGGATTTCTCATCCCCAAGTTGCGGTGCTTGCGCGTCGTTTGACGGGTAAATATCTTGCGGCAAAGAGCGAACATTTGGTAAACCGAGTAGACGAAATCAATGCAGGCGATTGCAAAGCGGCGTTGGAAGCGATCATGAACACTCCGCTTGAAGAACAAAAGAATCTGTATAATCACAGAGAGATTGAGAAATAAGGAGTAAGCGTTATGCATCATTATACCGAAGAACAATTACAATCTATGACAAAGGTAGAAGCAACGCGCGCTCCCCGTATTGAAAAGTTGCACGAAAGAATGACGGCGGAACAAAAAGACGCCGTTTTGGCACAGTTCCACCCCGACTATATCGAATCGGCGTATGAAGAACTCAAAGTTGGGAAAAATAAAGGCGGCAAGGTATTGCACGAGCTTGCTTCGCTTTTGCAAGGACATTCTCGCGTTAAGGATATGCAAATCGATTTGAACAAAATCGATTACGACGTAGACGTTTTGGTCATCGGCGGTGGCGGCGCAGGTTCGTCTGCGGCGATTGAAGCGCACGAAAAGGGAGCAAACGTTATGATCGTCACCAAGCTCCGCTTGGGCGATGCGAACACGGCCATGGCGGAAGGCGGCATTCAAGCGGCTGATAAACCTAACGATAGCCCGGCTACGCATTATCTCGACGCGCTCGGCGGTGGACATTTCAAAAACAAGCCCGAACTTTTGTATAAGCTTGTAAACGAAGCGCCCGAAGCGATTTTATGGCTCAATAATCTTGGCGTTATGTTCGATAAGGAAGCGGATGGCACGATGGTCACCACCCACGGTGGCGGTACGTCGAGAAAGCGTATGCACGCTTGTCGCGATTATTCCGGCTCGGAAATCATGAGAACGCTCCGCGACGAAGTGTTTAATCGTGGCATCACGGTGGTGGATTTCACTTCCGCAATCGAACTTATCAAAGATACCGACGGTAAAGTTGCAGGTGCAGTGCTAATGAACATGGAAACGGGCGAAATTCTTGTGGCGCGCGCAAAGACGGTGGTTATCGCTACGGGCGGCGCAGGAAGATTGCATTATCAAGGCTTCCCCACGTCCAATCACTACGGTGCAACGGCGGATGGGCTCGTGCTTGGTTATCGTGCAGGCGCAAAGCTCTTGTATCCCGAAACGTTGCAATATCACCCTACGGGCGCGGCAGAACCTACGCAAATTTACGGCGCGCTCGTAACGGAAAAAGTGCGTTCGCTTGGTGCGCAACTTGTCAATAAAGACGGTGAAGCGTTCGTATATTCCCTTGAAACGAGAGACGTGACTGCATCTTCCATCATTCGCGAATGTAAAGAACGCGGCAACGGTATCAAAACGACGGACGGCGAAGGCGTATGGCTCGACACGCCGCTTATCGATATTCTTCACGGTGAAGGCACGATCGAAAAGCGTATCCCTGCCATGCTTCGTATGTTCGGTAAATACGGCATCGATCTTAGAAAAGAACCT
>JAZOLI010000071.1:0-11547 GCA_045652965.1 Candidatus Scatosoma sp. | reverse complement strand
ATTGAGCTACACCGGCGTGTGGTGCCTTGAGGTGGAATCGAACCATCGACAGACAGATTTTCAGTCTGTTGCTCTACCAACTGAGCTATCAAGGCATAAGTGGCGACCCAGAACGGGCTCGAACCGTCGACCTCCAGCGTGACAGGCTGGCGCTCTAACCAACTGAGCTACTGGGCCACTAAATTAATGCACTCTCAAAACAGTGCCTGTATATAATAATCTATTTTAACCGAAAAGTCAAGCGTTTTTTCTTTGTTTTTTTAAAATTTTTTAACTTTTTTTAAAGTGATAATATAGGGCAAAACTGAGTTTCGCTTTTTTGCGTTCATCTCAACCCTGCCCTATCCATTTTTTACTTTTTATACAGTTTTGCAAGTCCGCCTTCCGCCGTTTCTCGATAGCGTTTAGACATATCCTTTCCCGTTTGATACATCGTTTGCACCACCAAATCAAAGGAAATTTTACGGCTATTGGATAAGAAATAGGCAAGCGACGAAGCATTGATTGCGCGCATTGCCGCCACCGCGTTCCGCTCAATGCACGGGATTTGCACCAAGCCGCAAATGGGATCGCACGTCAGCCCCAAATGGTGCTCCATTGCTACTTCCGCCGCATATTCGATTTGTCCCAAGGTAAGCCCACGAAGCTCGCTAAGCGCCGCCGTTGCCATGCAACACGCGCTCCCAATCTCTGCTTGACAGCCACATTCCGCGCCGGAAATGGATGCGTTCGTTTTGATCAAATTCCCGATCAATCCTGCCGTCGCAAGGGCGTTGACGATTTGCTCATCGGTATATCCCCAGCGTTCTTGTCCATATTTGAGCACCGCTGGCAACACTCCACAAGCACCGCACGTGGGCGCTGTCACGATCGTTCCCCCTGCCGCGTTCTCTTCACTGACCGCAAACGCATACGCGCATACAAGGCGGTTTTCACGCGTTTCCGCGCTCTCGTCGGGCGCAATTCCTTCATACAAGATTTTCGCTCTTCTTTCCACTTCTAAGCCGCCTGGAAGCACGCCTGCTTGCGCTACGCCGCGCAAAACTGCGGCTTTCATGGTTTGCCAAACCTTGGCAAGATATTCCTTAATTTGAGCGCCTTCGCACTCGTAAACATAATCGTAAAGGCGCATGTTTTTTGCCTTGCAATAGGTGCGAACATCCGACAAAAGATTGTTTGGATACACTTCCGCACCTTCCGTTTCTTCCCTGCCTTCAATTTGAATCGCGCCGCCACCTACGCTATATATGCGCATTTGCGCAAGTGCTACATTGTTCTTATATGCAACCAAATCCATGGTGTTGGGGTGCGGCGTTTGCGTTTCTATATCATATTCCACCGAAACGGACGGCAAAACGCTTTTGATCACGCTTTCCGTGCCGTGCCCCGCCCCCGTTTTTGCAAGCGAGCCATATAACGTTACGGCAAAATTATCCGCTTCGGGGTTTTCTTTTAAAAATAATTGGCAGGCTCTTTCGGGCCCTATCGTATGCGACGACGACGGCCCTTTTCCGATTCGATACAATTCTTTTAAAGATTTCATGTTTTTAATCTCCAATTATTCCACGTCCTGCATAATTCTAGTTTCGATTTTTCGTGAAGCGGAAACAATTTCAATGAGTTCCGTTATCCTTTTCAAGACGCCCTCTTTATCCTTTACAAGCACCTGGATTTTTCTTTCGTCGTCATTTTCCATCTTCACTGTTAAAACAATCGCGCCGTTCTTTTTACTCTTTTCTCCGCGCAACGTTTGTGCAGTCTCCACCTTTAAAATATCGGACAGGGGAACAACTTCTTTGAATATGCCTTGATAAATGATAAAGTTTTCTTCTTCTTGCAAGATAGCGTTTTTGGGCATAATGATTAGCATCACAACACCAAGAAGAAACATAAAAATTAAAGTGGAAACATAAAATATACCAAACCATCGGATGGATGGATTTTTTAACCAATACAAAGCAATAAATAAACTAAAAAAACTTATCAAACTTATAAAAACATAAAGGCTTTTATCGCTTTTAGCTATGGGCGTTTTATCTTTCATTTCGCGACCCCCTCCAAGCAAACGGACTGCGCATATTCAAAAATGGTTTGCTCCAACTCTTTATATTGCTTTTCCCTACAAGCAAAGCTAACTTGCCAAAACGCATCTTCTGATTTATATATCGATACTAAACATATATTCGTTCCTTTTGCTTTTGTCGCATATTCGACCACAAAATATAATAAATCGTTATCTTCACATACCTCGGACGTAGAATATGTTTTTGCGTATTCAACCTGCATAAGCTCCGCATATTCTTTCGCGCTTTTATTTTTCGCATCCCATTCGGCTAAAAATCCTTCAAAAGGGACTTTTAAGGTTGTCACGGCTAAATCTTTAGAATAATAATACGCGGTATAGTTCTCCTTTTCGCCTTCCATAAAATCGTTCGTTAAGGCAATCATGCAACCTTGTTTTGTAAACACTTTTTCCTTTGCGTAATATCCTAACACTAAACACGCAACCGCCCAAAAAATTGCCGCATATACTATTAGACACACAAGTATATACGCGCATGAAATGATGATTTTTTTCTTTTTCATAATGCCTTACTCCCGCTTATTTTCTATCTTTTATAGTACTCCCTAGGTTATGCCGCCTGTTTAGACAATCACTTTTTAATTATTATAGCATATTTCATCGCATTTTGTAAAATGAAAATGGCAATGCCGTCAAAAAGACATGAAAAAACTGCTCGTGCGTTTTGCACAAGCAGTTTTTGATTTTGATTTTAACCGATTATACCAATTCGATAATCGCCATTTCGGACGCGTCACCGCGACGTTCGCCGAGAAGGTAAATTCTCGTGTAGCCGCCACCTTGACCAAGCTCTTCTTTACGAGCCGCGTATTTAGGCGCGATTTCGTTGAAAAGTTTGTCCATCTAAGGGTGTTGAACATCCGCCGTTCTTGCTTTGAAATCGCTCTTCTTTTCGTTGAATGCTTTGATTTCTTGCAAATCGTACGTTTTCGCCATGATCGCACGACGTGCCGCAAGTTTCTTTGCGCCGTCCTTTACGTTCGTGACCGTGATTTCTTTACCTTTGCTATCTTTTTTCGTCACTTCGAATTCGATATTATCTGCATACGTGTTCACTGCTTTCGTGATCAATTTTTCCACGTAAGGTCTAAGCTGTTTCGCTTTTGCAGCCGTCGTTTCGATTTTACCATACCAAAGAAGCTGCGACGCCAAGTTTCTCAAAAGTGCGTTTCTTTCTTTGGAAGGTCTTCCCAATTTACCGGGCATAATTTTAATCCTCCTGTTTTGTTAATGCAAGACCGTAAGAATCCAACTTGTTGATTACTTCGTCAAGCGACTTTCTACCAAGGTTTCTCACCTTTAACATGTCGTCTTCCGTCTTCTTCGTCAGGTCTTCAACCGTGTGAATGTTCGCTCTCTTCAAGCAATTATACGAACGGACGGACAAATCCATCTCTTCGATTGCCATTTTGAGAATCTGTTGTTGCTTGTCATCTTCCGATTTCTTAAGGAAATCATCCATTCCGCTAATCGTTTCGCTAAGATTTACAAACAAGTTAATGTGTCCTTGCATAATCTTCGCTGCTAACGAAATGATTTCTTTGCCCGAGAACGTGCCGTCCGTCCACACTTCAAGCGACAATTTATCATAATCCACCGCTTGACCTACGCGCGTAGGTTCAACCGTGTAGTTGACTCTTTGAACGGGCGTGTAGATAGAATCCACCGCGATATAGTCTACGACGGGTTTCTTGTTCTCTTTCGCAGGACGGTAGCCTCTACCTCTGCCGATCGTGATTTCAACGTCTAATTTAGCGCCTTCGTCGATCGTGCAAACGTATTGATCGCCGTTGATTACTTCGATTTCCGCATCCACGTTCAAATCCTTACCGGTGAACACCGCAGGACCTTCTTTTGTGATGTGCAAAACTTTCTCGTAATCTTTGTCAATCACTTTCGTTTTGATTGCAAGCGTTTTGAGATTGAGTATGATTTCCGTAACGTCTTCTTTGACGCCTTCTACTGCGGAAAACTCGTGTTTAACACTGCCGTCAAGGAATTTGATGCCTTCTACCGCTGCACCGGGCAATGCGGAGAGCAAAATTCTTCTTAAGCAGTTTCCAATGGTAAGACCGAAACCTTTCTCTAAAGGCTCACATACAACTTTTGCATAAAAATCGTCGTTTTCAAGCAGTTCGAGTTTGGGCATATCCATTTCGATCATTATGTTACCTCCTTATATTTTTCAATTATTTGGAGTACAATTCGACAATCATATGCTCAGCAATCTGGCTGTCGATATCTTCTCTCGTGGGAAGAGCCAATACCTTTCCTTCAAGTTTTTCTCTGTCAAACTCAACCCATTTTACAAGGCTGTTGCTTGCTTTCGTTTCTTTGAGTTCCGTGAAATATTTATTGCCCTTTCTGTTTTCTTTTACGACGATTACGTCGCCTGCTTTTACAATATACGAAGGGATCGTCACCGTTTTACCATTCACCGACAAGTGTGCGTGGCTTACGATTTGACGTGCGAGCGTTCTCGAAGGTGCAATGCCCATTCTGAACACTACGTTGTCTAAACGTCTTTCCAAAAGCGAAAGCATGTTTTCACCCGTAACGCCTTTCATGCGATCAGCCATTTCGTAATATTTACGGAATTGGCCTTCTTGTACGCCGTAAATTCTCTTGGTCTTTTGCTTTTCACGAAGTTGCAATCCGTATTCGGATACCTTCTTTCTGTCTGCGCCGTGCTGACCGGGTGCTACCGGACGCTTGTTGAACGGGCATTTTTCCATATAGCACTTGTCGCCCTTTAAGAACAACTTCGCGCCTTCTCTTCTACAAAGCTTACATTTTGCTTCTCTGTATCTTGCCATGTCTTTTTATGCCTCCTGATTAAACTCTACGACGCTTCGGGGGTCTGCATCCGTTGTGGGGAATGGGGGACACGTCGGAAATCAACGTGATCTCGAGTTCGCATGCCGCTAATGCGCGGATTGCCGATTCTCTTCCTGCACCAGGGCCTTTTACGTATACTTCTACGCTTCTAAGACCGTGCTCTTTGCCCACTTTCGCTGCCGTTTCCGCTGCCATTTGCGCTGCGAACGGCGTGCCTTTACGGCTGCCCTTATAACCAAGCGCACCTGCACTCGATTGCGCAATCGCGTTACCGTTTGCGTCCGTTACCGTTACGATCGTGTTGTTGAACGTAGACTGGATGTGTACTTGTCCTTTGTCTACTTTCTTGATTTCTTTACGCTTACGAGAAGCGACTTTTTTCTTCATTTCTGCCATTGTTTATCGCCTCCTCTTACTTCTTCTTGCCTGCAATCGCGCGTGCAGGTCCTTTACGCGTACGAGCGTTTCTCTTCGTGCTTTGTCCGCGTACGGGTAAGCCCTTTCTGTGGCGGATACCACGATAGCATCCGATTTCCATAAGGCGCTTGATGTTGAGCGATACTTCACTGCGAAGTTCGCCTTCTACTCTAAGTTTGTTGTCGATATATTCTCTTAATTTGGAAACGTCGTTTTCGTCGAGATCCTTCACTCTCGTATCAGGGTTGATGCCCGTTTCCGCGAGAATTTTCTTGGAAGTGGTAAGACCTATACCGTAGATATAGGTGAGACCGATTTCCACTCTCTTTTCTCTGGGTAAATCTACACCGGCAATACGTGCCATTGATTTCTGTCCTCCGTTTTTTTGATAATTGTTCTTTTTTGATATTTATTCCTAACGAATCCCCAACGTTCGGCAGTGGAAAATGCCTTACGCTAAGCATTGTATTGTTTTCAATTGCTGCTTGTCCTGCTCTCACGCGTACGCGCGGAAAACGCAACAAAACTGATTTCCGCAAATTCTTACGGAAATTCAGTTTGATTTTACGTATTTTTTAGGAAATTGCCTAAATTTGCTAACTTTCCAAATTACGGCATTTAATATTATATCACACCGCTTTTCGTTCTGTCAAGCATTTTTTGGCAATTTTTTCAACAATTTTTAGCCTTGTCTTTGTTTGTGGCTCTTGCTCTTCGAGCAAATTACCATTACTCTACCGTTTCTTTTGATTACTTTGCACTTGTCGCACATAGGTTTTACAGAAGGTCTTACTTTCATTTCTATTTCTCCTTTTGATTAAACTCTTTTTCGTCGCCGTTTTACGACTTGCTACGCCACGTGATTCTGCCTTTCGTCAGATCGTACGGGCTCATTTCCAATTTTACCGTGTCGCCTTCGATGATTCTGATATAGTTCATTCTAAGCTTACCGGAAATATACGCCGTGATAATATGACCGTTGGAAAGCTGCACTCTAAACGTTGCGTTCGGCAACGCTTCGATTACCTTTCCTTCCGTTTCGATTACGTCGTCTTTGGACACAGAAACTTCCTCCGATTTTTATAATGTTAAGATTTCCACGCCGTCTTCTTTAACGACGATGGTGTTTTCATAATGCGCCGCAGGTTTGCCGTCTACCGTCACTGCGCCCCAACCATCGGGGAGCAAGTTTACCCGCCAGCTACCCATCGTGATCATCGGCTCTACGCAAAGCACCGTGCCTGCTTTAAGACGCATACCCGTGCCGAGCTTCCCGAAATTGGGAACGGACGGATCTTCGTGCATCTCTTTGCCGATGCCGTGCCCCGTGTACGAGCGAATCACGCCATAGCCAAACGATTCTGCATGCTTTTGTACGCGATAGCCGATATCGTAAAGCGGTGTGCCTGCCTTTAAGCCTTCAATACCCTTGAAGAAACATTCTTCGGTAACCTTGACGAGCTTCTCGACTTCAGGGGAAACCTTGCCGATTTTAAACGTTCTACAAGCGTCGCCGTGGTAGCCGTTTTTGTATGCGCAAAGATCCACGCTGACGATATCGCCATCTTTTAGAATTTCTTCCTTTGTCGGGATACCGTGCACCACGACCGAATTCACCGATACGCACGCCGAAGCAGGAAAACCGCCGTAGCCAAGGCAAGAAGGATAAGCTCCCGCCGCGCGGATATACCGCTCTACAAGTTCGTCTACTTCTTTACTGCTCATTCCCGCGCAAATCTTCGAGCCGACAAATTCAAGCGTCTCTTTTACGATTTTGCACGGTTCGCGCATCAATTCGATCTCTTTTTCGCTCTTTACGTGAATCATACTTTTATTTCAACAGGGAATCAAGCTTTTTCGAAATTTCTTCAAACGTCGAATTGGGCGTCGCTTTTTTATCGCTCTTTACGTTGAAGATTATGCCCTTTTTCGTGTAATATTCGATCAAGGGCGACGTTTGCTTTTCATACACGTCTAAGCGGCTTTGCACCGTTTCGGGGTTGTCGTCCTTTCTTTGGGAAAGTTCGCCGCCGCAACGAGAACAAGTGGTCGCTCCGTTTAACGTGGAAATGTGATAGCTTTCGCCACAATCCTTGCAAACGCGTCTGCCGCAAATACGATCCATGATCAGCGAGAAATCAACGTCGATATTGATCACAAGATCAATGTTCGTGATTTTATCGAGTGCTTCCGCTTGTACGATCGTGCGGGGGAAACCATCGAGCATATACCCTTTTTCACAATCGGGTTTTGCGATGCGGTTTTCTACGATTTTGCAAGTGACTTCATCGGGGACGAGTTGCCCTTTATCGATATACGATTTTGCGAGCAACCCGATCTCCGTTTGATTTTTGATATTTTCTCTGAATATGTCTCCCGTGGAAATATGGGGTAAACCATATTTATCCGAGATTTTCGTCGCTTGTGTACCTTTTCCTGCGCCAGGTGCGCCGAGCAAGATAATATTCATAAAGCCACTCCTTTCAGAATTTAATTATTTCAAAAATCCTTTGTAGTTTTTCATCATCATTTGCGCTTGCAATTGCTTCTCAAATTCCATCGCGCACGATACGACGATCAAAATACCCGTCGTAGAGAACACGTTGACAAGATCAAGCGATGCCCACGCGAACGCTACTGAAGGAACGAATGCAACAAGCGAAAGATAGATCGCACCGAAAAGCGTGATACGGTTAGAAATTTTTCTCAAATAGTTCTCCGTTGCTTTACCGGGACGAATACCTTGAATAAATCCGCCGTTTTGTTGAATGCTCTTGGATACGTCTTCGGGATTGAATTGCATTTGCGCATAGAAGAACGAGAATGCAAAGATGAGCAAGCAAAGCACGAGTGCATATATCACAGCACCCCAGTTTTCCGCCGATGCCGACATCCACGTTGTCCACCATCTGTTGAAGCCGTTGTCGCCACCATTGATCATGCTCGCAATCATTTGAGGGAAGCTCAAGATCGAGAAAGAGAAGATCAAGGGCATTACGCCGCCGCCGCTAATTCTGATAGGAATTGCAGACGATTGACCGCCATACATCTTTCTGCCTTTGATTTGCTTCGCGTATTGAACGGGCACTTTTCTTTCCGATAAGTCTACGTAGATGATCGCAAAGAAGATGATCGCACTTACGAGCACAAACGCTACGATTTCCCAAACAGCATCAAATTCGCCGCCAAACATTTGACCGAATTTGCCAACAATCAAGTTGCCAGCCGTTGCCAAGATACCTGCGAAAATGATCATGGATTGACCGTTGCCTACGCCGTAATCGGTGATTCTTTCACCAATCCACATTACGATAAGCGCACCTGCCGTGTAAACGATTGCCATGAACACGCCTGCAAGCCACGTTTGGTTGAAGAACAACGACGATTGGATTGCGCCTTGGCTTCCACCAAAGCTTACGATGATACCTACCGATTGAACGATCGCAAGCGCAATCGTTACGTAACGCGTGTATTGCGCGATCTTTTTGCGGCCTTCTTCGCCTTGCTTGGAAAGGTTTTCAAGCGCGGGAATACCTACGCTTAAAAGTTGCATAATAATCGACGCGATGATATACGGTCCGATACCAAGCGCAAAAATCGTGCCTTGCGAAAGCGCGCCACCCGTGATGCTGCTCATGAGCGTAAGGAAATCGTTTCCTTGAACTGCGCTTGCAAAGGTATCTCTGATCAACCCGGGAACGGGAATGAAACAGCCGATACGGAACACGAGCAAGAGCAAAAGCATCATGTATACTTTGCGCCGAATGTCCTTTACTTTAAAAGCATTGATAAGTGTTTGTAACATTTTGTTTCTCCGTGATTGATTTTCCGATCACGCTACGCTTTTTGGCGAAACGTGACGTGGGGAGAAATAACGCGAACTACGGAAAACCGCTTTTGTGCGATTTTCCGCGTTACGGTATCATTCGGTTAAAGGGTCTCCGCCGTGCCCTTGGCAGCCTCGATGGCTTCCTTTGCGGATGCGGAGAATTTCGCCGCTTTCACGGTCAAAGCAACTTTGAGTTCGCCTTTGCCGAGAACTTTTAATCCACAGTTGTTTTTAACGGCTTTTGCAAGACCGTTTTCCATAACGAATCCATAATCTACTACCGTTCCTGCAGGAACGTCAGCAAGATCTGCAAGGTTTACGATAACGTATTCCTTTTTGCCGTTATGATTAAAGCCTCTCTTAGGCACGCGACGGAAAAGGGGCATTTGACCGCCTTCAAATCCGGGGCGTACACCGCCGCCCGAACGAGCCCATTGACCTTTGTGGCCTTTACCGGAGGTCTTACCCGTACCCGAACCGATACCGCGACCGAGTCTTTTCGTCGCTTTGGTTGCTCCCTCTGCGGGAGAAAGAGTATCTATTCTCATAATAACTCTCCTTAAACGTTTTCTACTTTCACGAGGTGCTTCACTTTCGCAACCATACCTTGCGTTGCGGGAGTGTCTTCAAGTTCTTTGGAAGAACGGATCTTTTTAAGACCCAATGCAGCAACCGTCGCTTTTACGGACTCTACTTGTCCGATCGTGCTCTTTACGAGCGTTACTTTGATTTTTGCCATGTTTCCTTCCTCCGTTCTCAGCTCAAAATTTCTTCTACGGTCTTGCCGCGAAGCGCCGCAACTTCTTCAACCGATTTGAGCTCTTTCAAGCCTTCGATTGCTGCTTTTACGCAGTTGCCGGAGTTTTGGCTACCGTGAGATTTCGTTCTGATGTTTTTGATACCTACGGCTTCCATAACCGCACGCACGGGACCACCTGCGATAACACCAGTACCTTCAGCAGCAGGCATCATAAGCACTGCGCCACGGCCGAATTTACCGATTACTTGGTGAGGGATCGTGCCATTTACGATGGAAACGGGAACCATGCTCTTCTTCGCTCTCAAAGTTGCTTTTTCAATTGCTTCGGGAACTTCTTTCGCTTTACCCGTTGCTACGCCGATCTTGCCGTTGCCGTCGCCCACGATTACGAGCGCCGCAAAGCGCATGTTCTTACCGCCTTTTACAACTTTCGTTACGCGGTTTACTTCAATGAGCTTCTTGATAAGACCGTCATCTTCTGCTTGTCTTCTTTGAGGTCTTCTTTCCCTTTTTTCGTCTGCCATGCCTGCCCCTCCTTAGAATTTAAGTCCGGCTTCTCTTGCGCCGTCTGCAACCGCTTTCACACGTCCCGTGTAAAGGTAGCCGCCTCTATCGAATACTACTGCCTGAACGCCTTTCGCCATCGCTCTTTCCGCTGCTACCGCACCAACAACTTTCGCTGCATCCGTTTTGTTCAAACCTGCGATCTTTTCTTTCACAGCTTTATCCATCGTGGACGCCGCAGCGATCGTAACGCCGCCTTTTGCGTCGCCCGCTCTGTCGTCGATTACTTGTACGTAAATGTGGTTAAGACTTCTATACACGTTAAGGCGGGGCGTTTCTGCCGTACCTACAACCGTCTTTCTCACACGCGCATGGCGTCTCTGTCTGACTGCATTTTTATCAATTTTTGAAATCATACTTTAACGCTCCTTATTTCTTACCTTTACCAGAAGTTTTACCTTCCTTGTGCTCTACGTGTTCGCCCTTATAGCGAATACCATATCCGTGATAAGGTTCGGGAAGTCTAATCTTGCGGATGTTTGCCGCGATTTGACCTACGAGTTCCTTGTTGATACCCACTACGTTCACTTCCGTAAGCGTAGGGCATTCGAATTTGATGCCTTCGGGTGCAATCACTTCTACAGGGTGGGAGAAACCTACGTTCAAAACAAGCTTGTTGCCTTGAACTGCCGCTTTCCAACCTACACCTTTCACTTCAAGCGTTCTCACGAAGCCTTCCGTAACACCCGTAACCATACCGTTTACAAGTGCTCTATAAAGCCCGTGCTTCGCGTTCGTATCGTTTGCGCGATCCAAAGCTATCAAAACAAGGTTCGTGCCTTCCATTTCCATAGAAATGTTCCCAACTACTTCTCTCGTTAACGTGCCTTTGGGACCTTTCACGCTTACTACGCCGTCTTTAAAATCTACCGTTACGCCTGCGGGAAGCGCGATGGGCATTTTACCGATTCTCGACATCTTGCTCTTCCTCCCCGATTACCAAACGTAGCAAAGGACTTCGCCGCCTACGTTGGCTGCCTTTGCCTTTTTGCCCGTCATAATGCCTTTGTTCGTCGAAAGGATTACCGTTCCGAATCCGCCGAGTACACGGGGCAT
>JAZOLI010000070.1:0-5676 GCA_045652965.1 Candidatus Scatosoma sp. | reverse complement strand
AGGCGATTGTGCAAGGACTTGCCAAAAACGGCGGTTTGTTCGTGCCTGAAAAATTCCCTAAAGTTTCTCGCGAAGAATTGGAAGCGATGCAAGAGATGAGTTATCCCGAACGCGCGGCGTTTATTTTGGGAAAATATCTTGCCGACGATTTGGGCGCGGACTTCTTGAAAGAAGCTTGCGAAAAAGCCTATTCCACCTTCCAAAGCGACGACCCTGCGCCGCTCGTAAAAATCGACGGAAAGCTTTTCATTTTAGAGCTTTTCCACGGTCCTACGTGCGCGTTTAAGGATATGGCGCTCACCGTGCTTCCCTACCTTTTGAAAAAGAGCTCGGAAGTTACGGGGATAAAAGAAGATATTTTAATTCTCGCCGCAACGAGTGGGGATACGGGTAAAGCCGCGCTCGAAGGCTTCCGCGACGTGAAAGGAACGAAAGTGGCGGTGTTCTATCCCGATGAAGGCGTTGCGAAAATGCAACGTTTGCAAATGAGCATTCAAGATGGAAACAACGTGCACGTTTCCGCCGTGCGTGGCAATTTCGACGATTGTCAACGCGCCGTGAAAAATTTGTTCGCTTCCGAAGAATTTAACGAAAAGCTTTTAAAACAAGGCGTGCGCTTATCGAGCGCAAATTCCATCAACTTTGGTCGTCTTGCGCCGCAAATTGCTTATTATTTCTCTGCATATCTCGATCTGCTCACGTCTGGGCAAATTGAAATGGGCGACGGCCTTGATTTCGTTGTGCCTACGGGCAACTTTGGCAACATTTTGGCAGGCTGGTATGCAAAGCAAATGGGCTTGCCCGTGCGCAGACTCGTTTGTGCTTCCAATCGCAACAAAGTGCTCGCCGATTTCTTCGCAAAGGGCGTTTACGATTTGAAGCGTAATTTCTTCCGCACCATGTCCCCTTCTATGGACATTCTCGTGTCGTCCAACCTTGAACGCTTGCTCTTTGAAATTAGCGGCAGGAACGCGAAGTTGACGGCGGATAGAATGAAATATCTTGTCGAAAACAAGGAATATTCTATCACCGAAGCGGAAAAGGCGATTTTAGACAAAGAGTTCTTCGGCGGTTTCTCCAAAGAAGACGACACCGTTGATACGATGTACGAAATCTTTGAAGAATATGGCTACGCAATGGATACTCATACGGGTGTTGCGCTTGCCGTATATGAGAAATATAAGCAACAAGTGTTGGAAGCGGACGAGCTTGTAAAGGATGAAACGCCTATCGTAGTGCTCGCCACGGCAAATCCTTATAAGTTCCCCCAAGACGTTTTATATGCGCTTTCGGGCAACGACGTAAAGGATAGCTTCAAGGGCATTAAGCGTTTGAATTTGCTCACGGCTATGAAACCGCCTAAATGCTTGCTTGATTTGCGCTATCGTCCCTTGCGCTTTAAATCGGTTGTGGATAACGATCTTGGAAAAATGTCGGACGTGATTTTGCGCTTCGTCTCTGGCGAGATCGTGCCCGTGCCTGATGAAAAATAAAAACATAAAGCGGTTTTTGTAAACCGTGTGAAAGATTACGCAAATTCCGCGAAACGCTTGTTTTGCGGTTGCGTTTTGTTTTGGGCTATGCTATAATAAGCTTCAAGGGGTGGTTATGTTCGGATACGTTCGCGCGGATACGCCGTATTTATATATAAAAGACGACACGCTATATCGCGCGATGTATTGCGGGGTATGTAAAGGGATCGGGCAGGTGTGCGGAAACGCCGCGCGCATGGCTCTTTCTTACGATATCACCTTTTTATCCGTCGTTTTGCACAACATAAAGGGCGAAGACGTGAAAATTGAAAAGCAGCATTGTTTAACCCATTGTATCCGCTCGCGGAAAATGGCGGAAGTGGACGAGCTGACGAAAAAACTCGGCGCGCTAAACGTTCTTTTGGCGTATTATAAATTCGCCGACGATATAGACGACGGCGACGGTGGAAGATTGAAAAGCCTTTTGCTTAAAAAAGGGTTTAAACGAGCGAAGCGAGCATATCCTGAAATTGAGAAAATCGTGCGCGAAAACCTTATCGAGCAAGCGAAGATAGAAAAAAATAAAACGGAAAGCGTTGATAGGGCGGCGGACGCCACGGCAAACATACTTGCTCAGTTTTCCGATCTTGCCTTAGAAGATAAGGCAACTGCGTATACACGCAATCTTTTTTACGCGGTTGGCAAGTGGATTTATTTGATCGACGCGCTGGACGATTACGACAAGGATAGAAAAAAAGGTGCGTATAACCCTTTCTATTTTGCCTATAACGCAGAAAACAAGCAAGAGCTTTTAAAGGGAAAGCGCGGCGAAGAAGTGCAGTTTGTGTTTCATTCCATTTTCTTTGATATCCGTGAGAATTTGTCGCACATTGCGTTCCCGTTTAACCGCGATTTATCCGACAACATCTTGCTTCGCGGCTTGCCGAAAACGACGAAAGAGATTATGGAATGCAAGCGGTGTAAAAAACAAAAAGAGAAGAATACTAACTTATAAAAGGTGGAGAGATTATGAACGAATATTATGAATTGCTTGGAGTGAGTGAAACGGCGACGGACGAAGAAATTGCCGCGCGCTACGAAGAGCTTAGAGCGAAATATCGCGAAGATCGTTGGTTGGACGGCGAAGCTGGCAACGAAGCGGCGAAAATGCTGACCAAAGTGGAAACGGCGTATCGCGAGATCGTGGCTTCGAGAAAGGAACAAAGCGAAAACGTTGGCGGAGAGAACGTGCTGGAAGAAATCACCCGTCTTTTAAAGGAAGATAACGTTGCTCGTGCGCAAGCAATGCTTGACGATTGCAACGAACGCTCTGCGGAATGGCATTATTTACAAGCGGTGGTGTTCTACAAGAAAAATTGGACGAACGATAGCAAAAAACAGCTGGAAATTGCCATTCAAATGGATCCCGACAACGCGAAATATCGCAGCGCATACGGAAAGATGAATGCGAAAAACGAATATGAAAGACAGGCGGCAAGCCAAACGCAAAACCCTTATTCTAATCCAAATGGCGAGCCTATGAACGGCGGCGAGCAAATGGGTGGAAACGCTTGCTCGGAGTGTATTTCTTGTTGTTATACCTATCTTTGCATAGATTGTTTGTTTAGCCTTTGCTGTGGTTGTAGATAAAAAGCCCTGCGGCTTTTAACGATATAAATCCGTAAACGGACGGTGAAATGGAATGAAGAAGATCACTTCTTATGAAATTGCGCTTTCCGCGCTTGCTTGCGCGATTGCAACGGTGCTTTTAACGATGGGGGTATATTCGGGCGTGTGGCTCTTTACGGGCTATTTGCTTTCGTCCATCGTGCTTATGTTGCCGCTTGCAAAGCAAAGTTTTCGTGGCTACTTTCTCGCTTACGTTGCCACCTGCATCTTGGCGTTTATTTTCAACGCTTCCAGGTTTTGGGATTTAATCCCTTTCGTGATGTTTTTCGGGTTGCATCCCCTTGTCAATGAATTGCAACTGAAAATCAAAATTAATCGATGGGTGGCGTGCGCGATCAAGGCGTTGTGGTTTGATGTGACCATGTATCTCATTTGGCGGTTTGTGTTTGCAATGACGACGAGCATACCTCTTGTCGATGCGTACATTCTCCCCATTATCCTTATAGCAGGTTCGGCGTTTTTTGTGTTGTATGATTACTTAACGTATGTATGGCGGGCGAACGTGAACAGGTTTGTGTACAATTTGAAAAAGAAATAAACGTTTTTTAAAGGAAAGGAATATGGCTGAAAAAAACGATATTATATGCGGCGTCGTCGAAGCCATTGGTGCGGGCGGCGAAGGCATTATCAGGCACGAGGGGGTAACTTTTTTCGTGCCTGCTTGTTTACCCGAAGAAAAGGTACGCTTTAAAGTCCTGAAAGTGAAAGGGGGCGTAGGGTATGGAAAGATTGAAGAAGTGCTGACCCCTGCCGAAGAGCGTGTGCGCCCCAAATGCCCCGTGTTTTTAAAATGCGGCGGTTGTGCTTTGCAACACGTGGATTACGTAGCGCAAACTGCGCATAAAAGCAAGGTCGTGAAAGACGCGCTTAGAAAAATTGGCGGCATTTGTATGGACGTACCCACGGCGATAAAAAGCGATCTCCCTTACGCTTATCGGAACAAATTGCAAATGCCTGTGGGTGTGGATAAGGACGGCAACACCGTTTTTGGTTTTTACGCCGAAAGATCGCACCGTATCGTGCCCGTGTCCGCTTGCGCAATCCATCCCGATTGGGCGGAAACGTTTATCGCTGCGGTGAAGCGGTATGCGAGCGAATGCGCGGTGAAAGGCTATGACGAAATGCAAAAAACGGGCTCGCTTCGGCATATCGTGGCGCGAGAAGTGGGTGGTAAATTTATTTTCACGCTCGTTTCGGCGAAGCGTGATTTGCCGAACGTGGCGCGCTTGATCGCGCTTTTGAAAGAAAAATTTGAAGCGTTTACGTTATATTTAAATTTCAACCCTGCGGATACGAACGTGGTTTTCGGGAAAGAATTTCGGCTTTTACACGGCGATGGGTTCGTGGAAGGCAAAGAGCAGGGCGTTTGCTTTGAAGCAGGGCCTGTCACCTTTTTACAAGTGAATGAAAACGTGCGCGCAAAGCTTTATAAGGACGCGCTCAAAACGGTGACGGGCGATGGCGACGAAGTGGTGATCGACGCTTATTCGGGTGGCGGCTTGCTCACGGCGATGATCGCGAAAAAAGCCAAACGCGTTTACGGCATCGAGCTGGAAGCGGAAGCGGTGCGTTGCGCCAACGCGCTCAAAGCAAAAAACGGCTTGAACAACATGACGAATATCTGCGGTTTTGTAGAAGAACGGCTTGCGGAAGTTTTAAAAATAGAAAAAGGGGAAAAAATACGTTTGATTTTAGATCCGCCGAGAGCAGGGATCGCAAGAAGCGTGGTGAAAGCGTTGCTTGAAAGCGGAATTGAAAAACTCACCTTGATCAGTTGCAATCCTGCCACGCTTGCGCGTGATTTGGGCATTTTGACGGGTCGGCTTATCGAAAAAGACGGCGAGCTTGTGAAAAACCCTGCCTACGAAGGTTTGGACGGAGGCGAAACGCTTTCGGGATATTATGAAATTGAGCGTTTGCAACCGTATGATATGTTCCCCCAAACGCGCGCGATCGAAACGCTTGCGTGCCTTGTGCGCAAGGCATAGAAAAAATTTTGACCGCTCGACACCGTGCTTGCACGAGTGGCGGTGGGGTAAAATTTTTTTAAGGTTGCGTGTAAACGAAACGGCGAAAGGGTTTATGAGCGCGCAGGTACGCCGTCCGCGCAGGACGAACTTACATTCCCTGAAAGGGGATATATGTTCCCCCAAACGCGCGCGATAGAAACGCTCGCGTGCCTTGTGCGCAAGGCTTAAAAATAAAGGAGAGAAAATGTACGGAAATTCCTTTTTAGATAAATTGGATAGAAAATTCGGGCGGTACGCCTTAAAGAATTTGATGACGATTATCGTGATTGGCACGGCAATCGTATGGCTTTTGGATATGCTCGTATTTTCCAGAACGGGCGTAAACATTACCGCGTGGTTATATTTCAACAAAGCGGCGATTTTACAAGGCGAAGTCTGGCGGCTTGTAACGTTCGTGTTCGTGCCCCTATCGTACGATCTTATTACGTTCGTTTTATCCCTTTATTTTTATTGGATCATCGGCAATGCGCTCGAAAACACGTGGG
>JAZOLI010000069.1:0-5050 GCA_045652965.1 Candidatus Scatosoma sp. | reverse complement strand
CTCTTGTCAAATGATAAGCAACGGGCCGTCGGCGATCTTGCTTTCGCAATTTACAACCGATTATGCGGCGCTTCTCGTGGGCGTGAATGTCGGCGGAGGGGGCACGCTCATTTCTTCCCTTGCAAGTCTCATCACTTTCCGTGAATATACGTACAAAACGCAAGGCGGCGAAGGGAAATAGATCACGCTTTTCTCCCTTTTTAACTTCGGATTTTTAATCGTGCTCACTGCGGCTGAATGGTTATTTTTCTTATAAGGAGCAACCTATGCAAAACAAATTGAAACAATTTGCCTTAGATATAGGGGCAAGCGAGATCGGCTTTTGCAAGCTCACCGCTTCGCCTATCCCCACCCTGCCTTACGCCGTATCTATCGCCGCAAAGCTTTCGGATGCAATCTTGAAAACGATTGATGGCGCGCCTTCGTTTGCTTACTTTCAGCATTATCGCACGGCAAACGCCCTGCTCGATCAAATTGCTTTCCGTTTAAGCGGAGAGATCGAAAAGGCAGGGTTTTCCGCTTTCCCTATCGCGGCAAGCCAAAGCCTTGGCAAAGACAACCCCTATCGCGGCGTGTTCCCACACAAAACAGCCGCCGTTTTATCTGGGCTTGGGTTCGTGGGCAAAAGCGGCTTGTTCTTATCTTGTAAACACGGAAGCAAAGTGCGCCTTGCCACCATTTTAACGGATATGCCTTTGCAAAGCGAACTGCCCGTAATTGAAAACGGTTGCGGCGATTGCACTCTTTGTAAAAACGCTTGTCCTGCAGGCGCAATCTTCGGGGAAAAGCCGACGGCAAACGGCGAGAGAAATTTCGACCCTGAAAAATGCTCTAAATATATGAAAGAGAATTTTCAACATATCGGCAGGGGTAGCGTTTGCGGCATTTGCGTGAAAGTTTGCCCGAAAAATAAATTGTAAAAAAATCTCGGAAATCTTCCGAGATTTTTTATATCTTTTATTTATTTTACAAGAAGCAATAACATTCCATCTTCTTCAATTTGAATGGTTTTTCCGTCGCAATTTATCGTTTCCGTTTCCCCGTCAAGCGTAAGCGCAATTTGTCCGTTTTCCACCTTTTCCCAACTTCCCGTATACGTTTGTTCCACACCTGCGTTAACTGTGAAGGAGGCGCTTCCATCTTCGTTAAGCGTAAGAACTGCGAAATCTGCGGATAAAGTTAACATACCCATAAATTCTTCGCCTGCTTCCAACTCCATTGTCATTCCGCCCTGTTGATAGCTCATTTTTTGGAACTTATATGCACCTTCTATTTGTGCCAATCCCCCGAGCTGGAATGTACAACCTGCAAGAAACAGAGTAAAGCACGTGAACATGCAAAGCACAAATCGCAACAAAAACTTTTTGGTTCTATCCATAGAACACCTCCTAGATCTTTATAATTATATTATATCACTACTTCCAATCCTTGTCAATACTTTTTTTAATTTTTTATGGAATTACATAAAATTTGAAGAATATGCTAAGGATGGGAAGAATGAAAAAACTCGGATCACTCCGAGTTTTTTGTTTTTCATTCTTCCATATATGTAAACCTTGAAAAGATTTCGCCGTCTTTTTCCACGCTCTCGTTCCACATGGAAGCAGGGCGCACCCAAACTTCGCCTGCGCCGTATAACGCGCGATACACCACCATTTCCTCCTGCGTTTCCGAGTGTTTGGCAAAACCAATCACTTCATATTCTCCGCCCTTAAAATGGCGGTATCTTCCAAGTTTTATCTCGCTTGTCTTATTCATAAGCAATCGTGCGAACGAGCGTTTTTTCAGCATCTCCCGCCACTTCGATCACGCCCCCTTTCGAGCTAAATTCCACGTCCGCTTTGCCAGCAGGATCAGGCAAATTCGTCCAAGGCTCTATGCAGATAAAGGGTGCTTTGCCTGCGTGCCAAACGAGCAAGTTTTCAAAGCCGTCAAACGTGATGGTTGCAAGCTTTTTGCCCCCTTTTTCGCAAAGCCAAACCTTGCGCGAAGCAATGCCTTTGAAAATCAGCGTTCTGCCTTCCTGCAAAAAATCTTCAGGGAGCGCCAAGCTTTCAAGCGTGCCGTAAGCATGTGTTTCGCCCGTCATGTAGCCTTCGTCGTCGTGGAAATAATGCACTAAATTTTCTTGTTTTTCAAAGGTAATTTGATAATTTTCCACACCGCTATCCAGCGCAAACGATTCGTGTCCGCCACAGGCGAAATAGAGCGAGGTTTTTGCGAGATTGCTCACTTTATAGGCAATGGAAAGGGTGTTTTCGTGCAACGCATATGAAACTTCCAAGCGGAAAGAAAAAGGATATACCTTCTTCGTTTCTTCGTTTGCTTCTATCGCAAGCACCAATTCCGTTTGCGTTTGACTTACGAGCGTAAACTGCATTTTTCTCGCAAAGCCGTGCGCGGGAATGGGGTATTCGACATCGTTCACTTTCACACCGCAATGACCGCACACGGGAAAGAGCAAAGGTCCGTGCCCTGCCCAATCTCCCGTTTGGTTTTGCCAAACGCGCTCTTTGCCGTCTTTTACCACGCTTACAAGCTCCGCTCCAAGCGAATCGATCGTGCAAGCGATGGCGTTGTTTTTGATGGTATATTGCATAGTTTTATTTCCTTGATACATATTTCCTAAATGCGGAGAGTGCACTTTGCTATACGCGTTTAGTTATTTCCCAAGCACTTAACAAGCACCGCCTTTTGCGCGTGCAATCTGTTCTCCGCTTCGTCGAAAATTTCGTTTGCGTGCGCTTCAAACACTTCTGCGGTGATTTCTTCTTCGCGGTGCGCGGGCAAGCAATGCAAAACCATAGCGTTTTCGTTTGCCACGCTCATAACCTTTGTATTGATTTGATAATTTTTGAAAATCTTTTTGCGCGCTTCCGCTTCCGCTTCTTGCCCCATAGAAGCCCAAACGTCGGTGTATAACACGTCGGCGCCTTTTGCCGCTTCCAAAACGTCGTCGGTGCAAGTAAACTTGCCGTTTTCGCTCGCCCATTTCATAAGCTCTTGATCTGGCTCGTAGCCTTTGGGGCACGCCACCGAAACTTCCATGCCCATCTTGATACCGCCAACGATCAACGAATTTGTCATGTTGTTGCCGTCGCCGATATAGCAAAGCTTGTTGCCTGCAAAACCGCCCTTATATTCGCGAATGGTCATAAGATCGGCAAGCACTTGGCAAGGGTGGCAATAATCGGTTAAGCCGTTGATAATGGGAATGGATCCGTAGGTGGCAAGATCTTCCACTTCCTTTTGTTCAAACGTACGGATCATAATGCCGTCAAGATAGCGCGATAAAACGCGCGCGGTGTCTTGCACGGGTTCGCCGCGGCCGATTTGTAAATCGCGCGAGCTTAAAGACAGTGCTCTGCCGCCAAGATCGTACATGCCCCCTCCAAAGGATACACGCGTGCGCGTAGACGATTTTGAGAAAATCATGCCAAGCGTTTTTCCCTTTAAAAGGTGATGCTCAATGCCGTTCTTCTTTTCAAATTTAAGTTGATCGGCAAGGTTTAAAATTTCATTGATTTGTTTGGACGAAAGGTCCATCAGTTTTAATAAATGCATGTTTTACCACATTCTTCCTTTAATATTTTTATTGCTTTTTTCAATTGTTCAAAAGGGATATTCAGCGCAGGAAGCAACCGCACCTTGTGCTTTGCCTTGATGACGAGCACGCCGCGCTCTCTACATGCTGCAATCACTTCGCCTGCGTCCCTTTCACATTCTACGCCAATCATAAGCCCCAAGCCCGAAACGGATTTTACCCCTTTCGCACCCGAAAGCTCGCCGAATATATAAGCGCTCTTTTCGTTCACTTCTTTTAAAAGCTTGCTATCGATACGTTCCAAAACGGAAAGCGCACCTGCCGCGCACACGGGATTGCCGCCGAACGTCGAGCCGTTAAGCCCGGGCGTGAACAAATTTTCCACGCGCTCGCCAAGCATGGTCGCGCCGATGGGCAAACCGCCGCCCAAGCCCTTTGCCGTCGTCACCACGTCGGGGAAAATACCATAACCCATGTACGCATAGAGCGAGCCCGTTCTACCGTTCCCCGTTTGCACTTCGTCCACGATCAACAGTAAATCGTTTTCCCGTGCAAGCGCTTCGAGCTTTTGCACGTAGGCTTTATCAAGCGCCGTAACGCCCCCTTCGCCTTGCACGAGCTCTATCATAATCGCGCAGCATTTATGCGTTTTTACAAGCGTTTGCATTTCGTCAAAATCGTTTGCCGTAGCATGCATAAAGCCTGCCGTCATAGGCGTAAAATGCTCGTGGAATACCTCCTGCCCCGTTGCCGAAAGCGTGGTGATCGTTCGTCCGTGAAAACTGTTTTTCAAGGTCACAATCACGTTATATTCTTTGCCTTTTTTTATCTCGCCATATTTTCTCGCGGCTTTGATCGCGCATTCGTTCGCTTCCGCGCCCGAATTGGAAAAGTACACCTTTTTTAAACCCGTTCTCTCACAAAGCGCTTTGGCAAGCAACGCGCAAGGCTCGCTATAATATAAATTGGACGTGTGTTGAATTTTATTAAGCTGTTCAATCACGGCGTTTTTCCACGTTTCGTCGTTTACCCCAAAACCATTCACCGCAATCCCCGTGCCAAGATCGATATATTCCTTGCCCGTTTGATCGTAAACGAGTGAGCCGTTGCCACGAACAAGACACAAATCAAATCGGGCGTAGGTGTTTGCTACGTATTGTTTATCTATCTGCTTGATATCCATATTGCTCCTTAAATGCCGTCACCCGAAACGAACATCGTGCCGATACCTTCGTCGGTGAGCGTTTCGATTAAAATGGAGTGAGGAATACGCCCGTCGATGATAAACACCTTTTTCACGCCGCGACGGATCGCTTCGATGCAACAATTCACTTTCGGAATCATGCCGCCGCTAATGATACCGTCGCGCATAAGCTTGGGCGCGTCGGATGCGTACACTTTGGGAATGAGCGTTGTGGGATCGTCCTTATCGCGAAGAAGCCCCACGATGTCCGTCATGGGAATCAAGCTTTCCGCTTTGAGGTCGCCTGCAAGGCGCGCCGGCAC
>JAZOLI010000068.1:0-2093 GCA_045652965.1 Candidatus Scatosoma sp. | reverse complement strand
GCTAAAAATATAACTAATATGTTTCAATTTTTTGTGGACAAGAAAAGCACACTACATTTCACTTTTAGTGAAGTATAGTGTGCTATACTTTTGTTATGGATAAAAATCCCTAAGGGAAGAGCCCTTTGCAAGCCGTTTTTTCTTATCCTTTTTTAAACAAATCCCGAAAACCGTTTACAAACAAGAAAAATAGTGCTATAATAAACGTATGATAAACGACAAAATGTATGCGCTGGGCAGTAAACGCTCGACGATCCGCGGGATTTTTGAATACGCAAAAACCCGATCGGCTCAGATCGGCAAAGAAAACGTGTTCGATTTCTCCATCGGCAACCCGTCCGTGCCCGCGCCCGCGTGCGTACACGCGACAATTAAAAAGTTATTAAAGGAAACTCCGTCCGTAGAATTGCACGGCTACACGTCCGCGCAGGGCGGCAAAGACGTCCGCGACACCATCGCCGAAAATTTCACGCGCCGTTTCGGCGTGCCTATCTCGGGCGACGATTTATATATGACCTGTGGGGCGGCGGCTTCGCTTACCATCACGCTCAAAGCGCTTGCTTGCGACGGCGACGAGTTTATCGTGCTTTCGCCATACTTTCCCGAATATAAAGTGTTTATTGAAAACGCAGGGGCAAAACTCGTGGTGGTGGATTGCGACAAAAACACGCTCTTGCCTGATTTTGCGAGCTTACAGCGCGCAATCACGCCCAAAACGAAAGGGGTGCTGATCAATTCCCCGAACAACCCCTCAGGCGTGGTATACGGCGAAAAGACGATTGCAAAGCTCGCGGAAATTTTAAAAGCGAAATCGCGCGAAAACGGCGCGCCCATTTATCTCATTTCCGACGAGCCCTATCGCGAGCTTGTCTACGATCAAAAGACGGTCGTGCCTTGCCCTATGGCGTATTATGCGGATACGATCGTTTGCTATTCCTATTCCAAATCGTTGTCGCTCCCTGGGGAGCGAGTGGGGTATATCGCCATAAGCCCGAACGCACACGAAGGGAAAAAGCTTTATGCGGCGGTGTGCGGCGCAGGGCGATCGCTCGGCTTCGTTTGCGCGCCTGCGCTTTTCCAGCGCGTGGCGGCGGCTTGCGACGGGCAAACGGCAGATTTGAACGTGTATCGGAAGAACCGTGACCTTTTGTATAACGCCTTGACGAGCTACGGCTTCACGTGCGTATATCCCGACGGCGCGTTCTATTTGTTTATGAAATCGCCTGAATCGGACGCAGCGGCGTTTTGCGAACGCGCGAAAAAATACGAGCTTTTGTTTGTAAACGGCGAAGATTTCGGGGCAAAGGGCTTCGTGCGCATTGCCTATTGCGTGCAAACGGAGCAAATCGAACGCGCGCTTCCCTTGTTTGAAAAACTCGCAAAAGACTATGCTTTAAAAGAATAAAAGAAAAGGCGATTGAAAAAATCGCCTTTCTTCTATTTAATGCATAAAATTTCGTTTGCGTCCAAATCAAGGATCACGCAAAGATTGGCAAGGGTGTCCAGCGCAGGCATCGCTCGCCCTGAAACGTATTGTTGAACGGTTTGTTGGGAAACGCATAGCTCTTTTGCAATTTGCGTTTGTGTTTTGCCGCTCGTCTTAATCGCTTGCTGTAATTCATTTCTAATGTTTTCTAACGTAATCATAAAGACCCCCTTTAATAATATTTTACAAGAAATGCCTGTTTTTTAGTTGACAAACAGGCAATGCCTGTGGTATAATTGTGCCACTTTTGAAAAAGTTTTATATTTTGCTCAAAAACTCGGCGCGTTCCCCGATAGAGCCGAGGTTTGAGAGGCAGGGTGGAGAGAAATTTTCGCCCTTCTTTTTTTAAAAACGCAAGGCTTATAACGCCTTAAAAATTAAAATAAAAAATATAAAAAAAATTGTAAAAAAAGCATAAAAAACGATTGACAAGCCCTTTTAAAGTGTGGTAAACTAATTTCACCCCCCGCGAGGGGTGTAATTTTTTTGTATGGAGTTTTGATTATGGCAACCAAAACGGCAAGAGCCAAAATTACGTTTGAATGCACCGAATGCAAGCATAGAAACTATGACAGCATTAAGAACAAAAAGAACGATCCTGACAGAC
>JAZOLI010000067.1:0-4921 GCA_045652965.1 Candidatus Scatosoma sp. | reverse complement strand
CCTACATCCCCTTGGCCCACAGAACGACATGGCTACGATCCGACTTCGAATACGGTGTAAGAACCGAGTTCGGAAGTAAGACCACCCTTGTTGAAACCGGTACATACAACTTCAAATTCTTTACCAGTTTGAATGTCAGCGAGCATTGCTTCTTCTTCTTTAATCTTCTTAATCTGCTTTTGGGAAAGCTTAACGGGATTGATTGCAACAACCATCAATTCGATTTCTTCGCCAAGTTTTGCGTTGAATTCGTCTTTGTTGTAAACTTCGCAGTCTACTTCTTCCTTGTCAAGGATAACTTCCTTCTTTGCAAGGGGGAGCAACACTGCTACACCCGAATCGTCTGCAGACGAGATCGTAGCCGTAATCAACTGACCTTTTTTGAACTTCTGTTGACTGTCCATGTTTGCAACAACTTCAGCCATCGTTGCTTTTGCTTCTGTTTCCATTTCCATTTTTAATAGAACCTCCTGAGTTTGCGCGTTAGGGGTGCTTGCACCCATAACAATACCTACCTTCTTAAATTTTTTGATTGTTTTATATTCGAGTTCGGCTGCATTCGACAAACGAATTACGTTCGGACAATTTTCAGCGCAGATGTCGTAGAGCTTATTTGTGTTGCTGCTATTTAAGCCGCCGATCACCAAAATCGCATCACATTGTTTCGCAAGTTCGCTTGCTTCATTTTGCCGTCTTATAGTAGTATAGCAAATTGTGGGAAAAATTTCAACTGTTTTTCCCCTTGTATTGTCAAGATTTTTTATAATTTTTTCAAATTTTTCCTTTGAATAGGTCGTTTGAGCCACTACGCAGCACTTTTTCGACGGTAAAATCGAAAAATCTTCCGTTTCCGATGAAAAAATATACGCCGTGTTCTCACACCAACCATTCAAGCCAATCACTTCCGGATGCGTCTTTTCGCCAACGATCACGATGGCGCTTCCCTGTTCGTATTGCTCGCGAATAATGTTTTGCGTTCTACGCACAAATTCACAAGTGCAATCCACGATCTTAATATTCCGGCGAGCACATTCTTCATAAACCGCTTTCCCAACGCCGTGCGAACGAATAATCAACGTTGCACTTTCTGGCACGTCTTCCAGCTTTTCCACCATCACAATACCCCTATCCGTGATTTGCTTCACCACGTCAGGGTTGTGAATAATTTCGCCGTAAATATAGGTGTTTTCTGGGGCAATCGCAAGGGCGGTATCCACCGCTTTTTTTACACCGCGACAAAAGCCACCGTTTTGAGCAATGATAATTTCCATTCTTTATTTTTTCTTCTTTTTATTTTCAAGATATTCCTTGTGTTCTTTGCGAAGGTTGAGCATAACGCTACGAATTTTTTCATCCGCCCTGCTCGCTTCTTCGTCCGTCAATTTCCGATCGTAAAACTCGCTTAAATCGATAGGACCACCCACCAAAACGTGCGCACAACGGAAAAAGCGAGGCTTTGCATAGAGCATCACGGGAACAACAGGCACTTTCGCCTTAATCGCCATAATCGCCGCGCCGTGTTTAAACGGCAACATTTCCGCATCCGTTTTATTCCTCGTGCCTTCGGGATAGATAACAATTTTATCGCCGTTTTTCAAACACTTGAAACAATCAAGAAGCGCGCGAACGTCGTTACCGTCGCGATTGGCTGAAATAACTTTCGCCGCCTTACAAAGTTTTCCAAGCAAAGGCGCTTTTACGTTTTCCTTTTTTGAAAGATAATGAACGCCGTCCCACGTAAGACAAGCAGGATAAACGAGATCTAAAAGCGTATAGTGGTTGCCTACAAGAACGCACGCTCCGTCGGGCATTTTGCGATTGCCGTAAAAGCGGAAAGGTTTTATTAGAAAATAGAAGGGAACGATAATCACGCGCAAAAAACTGATCAGGCGCGACACCGAACGACCCTTTCGATTTTTCTTAAACAAAATCGAATATTTTTTCTTCTCTTTTTTAACCGCTTGCTTTTCTTCCATGGCCTTTTCCTATTGTTAGATTTTCGATTGAATCACCGATTTTACCGCAGCAACAACGCTCTCCACGTCCATTTCCGACGTATCGATCACAACAGCGTCTTTCGCGCATACAAGCGGCGAAAACTCACGCTCGCTATCCTGTTTATCTCTTGCCACGATCTCCGCGTGCAATTTTTCAAATTCAACGTTCTCGCCACGCTCTTGAAGCTCTTTAAAGCGGCGCATTGCGCGAATTTTACTATCCGCCGTGATATAAAATTTAAACTTTGCATCGGGAAGCACCGTCGAACCGATATCCCGACCGTCGAGCACGCAAGACATACTCTTGGCAATTTCTCTTTGCATCTCCACCATTTTAACACGAACGGCAGGATGTGCGGAAATGCTTGAAGCCGCCATAGAGACGGCGTTTTCACGGATTGCGAAAGAAACGTCTTCCCCGTCGAGTATCGTATGCTGTGTGCCACCTAAATATTCCACTTTTACGTTTAACGTGGGCAACATTTTTTCCACCGCTTCGCGATCCTTGGGATCTATACCAAGACGCAACGCTTTCAAGCCGCAAGCGCGATACATAGCGCCCGTGTCTAAATAGAGAATGTTATAATCTTTTGCCAAAACTTTCGCAACCGTACTTTTCCCGCTTCCCGCAGGTCCGTCCAACGCGATATTATAAATTTCTGAAATGTCCTTTCTCAAAATCTTTGCTCCTTTTTGGTAAATATGTTTCACGTTTTTATCCTTACGCTCCGTAAACAACATCAAGCGTATGCAACGTTCTAACCCACCGTCGATTTCTGGCTCAACAGCCGCAAACAAAGGCGCGAAATCGTAGCCCGCTTCCCTTGCTGCTTTCGCTGGATGATAGGAATGAATATCCGTCGTTAGCGAAAACAAAAATCCGCTAATTTCATCTTTATTCAGCTCGTTTGCATGAAAAATCTCGTCTAAAAGCGATTTAACCGATGAAAAAATCTCTTCCTTGCAATCTTTTTCTACCGTCGTTGCACCACGAATAATCGTCATTGCCTTTCTCCTATCCTTTTGTTTTTATATTTTATCAAAATTTCCTTATTTTGTCAAGCTTTTACGCATTTTTGTTTCCAATTTAGATGGTGTTGCCTGCAGCATATCCAGTTGCAAAAGCGATTTGCATATTAAAGCCGCCCGTAAATGCGTCCACGTCCAGCACTTCCCCGCAAAATTTTAAGCCGCTTACCTTTTTGCTTTCCATGGTTTTGGGATTGATTTCCGAAAGCGCCACCCCACCCGAAGTGATAATCGCTTCGTTAAAGCCACGTAAACCGCTTATTTTTATCGGAAGCCCTTTTAAAACCTTAACAAGCTTTGTTCTTTCAGCTTTCGTAATCGCATTTACCGCCTTTTCTTGCGATATGTTAGATAAAGACAATATCGTAGGGATTAAATTTTGCGGCAACAATTCGACAAGCCCGTTTGCAATCCTTTTGTTTTTATATTTTTCGAAATCTCTAAGCAAACGTTTGTCTAAAGTTTGCTCGTCTAGTGCAGGTTTTAAATCGATATACGCCGTCAATTTTTCCATAGGCAAACGATTGATAAGAGAAGAAGCAGAAAGCACAATCGGACCTGAAATTCCAAAATGCGTAAACAGCATTTCGCCCAATTCTTCAAACACCGTTTTATTTGCCGATTTCACGCAAAATGACACGTTTTTTAACGTTAATCCTTGCAATTCCTTGCAAAAATCGTCTTTTGTGTTCAATCCACAGAGACCGCATTTTAAATCTGTCACACTATGCCCAAGCTCGCCTGCAAACGCATATCCATCGCCCGTAGAACCTGTGGAAGGATAGCTCAATCCTCCCGTAGCAACGATCGCAACGTCGCAGGGATATTTACCCCTTTCTGTTTGCAACTCTACTACGCGTGACATAATACCTATGTTAGGCATAGCACTTTCTTCTTGGCAAATTTTCTCCACTTTTTCGTTTAAACGTATCTTTACCCCCACTTCTTTGCATGCTTTTTCCAAGGTTTTCGTCACGTCGCTTGCACGATCGGACGTAGGAAACGCTCGATTTCCACGCTCTATTTTGACGGACAAACCGTGGTCTTCAAAAAACGAAATGGCCTTTTGGGGTGAAAACGTATAAATTGCGCCACGAAGAAACTTCTCTCCACGAACGATATTTTGAGAAAATTCGTCGGGAGAAACGTCGTTGGTGAAATTGCATCTACCCTTCCCCGTGATATATATCTTTTTTCCGAGCTTTTCGTTCTTTTCAAAAAGCACAACATTATGCCCGTTTTTTGCAGCGGCATACGCCGCCATTAAACCTGCCGCGCCACCACCGATTATACATACGTTTTTCATAAAAACTCCTTGTTTCACGTAAAAAGTTTCACATATCGTTAAGTAAAGTTACGCAACCGACTAAAAGTGGTCGGTTGCGTAGATGCAATTTCTTATCTTGTTATCAAACGGGATATACGCCCGATTTAGCCATATCTCTATCGATTGCTTTTTTCTGAGCTTCTCTCCATTTGAAGAAGTTTTCAGCCACTTGCTCAAACACAGCGTAGGACAGCACATCTTCTTCCTTTTCATAATAACCAAGCTCGATCACTTTCTTCTTGATTTCTTCATATTCAGGTTGAAGCAAGTCAGCAGGACGGCAAGTGATTCTTTCCGCATTTCCAAGCGCTTTCTTTGCAACTTCTTCGTCGATAGGCATAGGAAGCGTACCATATTTGCCTGCAAGCAAATCTTTCGTTTCTTTGGTAACCATTTTATATCTTTCGCCCATTACAACGTTAAGCACGGCTTGCGTACCAACGATTTGAGAAGAAGGCGTAACGAGAGGCGGATAACCGCTATCTTTACGTACATTGGGAACTTCGGCAAGACATTCCATAAGTTTATCCGCTTTTCCTGCCTTTTCAAGCTGATTGATAAGGTTGGA
>JAZOLI010000066.1:0-5827 GCA_045652965.1 Candidatus Scatosoma sp. | reverse complement strand
AAACGTAAAAATTAAGCCGTTATAAGTGAAAGCCGGTCGGCAAATTGCCGACGGGCTTTTCCATTTGTTTTACAATATTTTCTTCAAGAATTGTCCTGTATAGCTTGTCGGGTGCTGTGCTACTTCTTCGGGCGTGCCTTGGCAAACGATTTCGCCGCCGCCGTTTCCGCCTTCCGGACCAAGGTCGATTATATAATCCGCCGTTTTTATCACGTCGAGATTGTGCTCAATCACCAAAACGGTGTTGCCGCCTTCTCGAAGTTTGAGCAAAATTTTGATGAGTTTATCCACGTCGTAGGCGTGCAAGCCTGTCGTGGGCTCGTCCAAAATATACAGCGTTTTGCCCGTGGAGCGTTTGGCGAGCTCGGTGGCAAGCTTGACGCGTTGTGCTTCGCCCCCCGAAAGGGTGGTGGAGCTTTGCCCAAGCTTGATATACCCAAGCCCTACTTCGTTTAACGTTTTGATCTTGTTGTAAATGCTGGGCACGGGCGCAAAAAATTCGCATGCTTCTTCCACCGTCATATCCAACACGTCGGCAATGCTCTTGCCTTTATATTTCACTTCCAACGTTTCCCGATTGTAGCGCTTGCCATGGCAAACTTCGCAAGGTACGAAGATATCGGGAAGGAAGTGCATTTCAATTTTAATGATGCCGTCGCCCATACAATGCTCGCAACGACCACCTGACACGTTAAAGGAAAACCGACCTGCCTTATAGCCACGTTCCTTTGCATCGGGGGTGATGGAGAACAAATCGCGAATGGCGTTGAACACGCCCGTATACGTTGCAGGGTTGCTTCTCGGCGTTCTTCCGATAGGCGATTGATCGATGTCAATCACCTTATCAAAGTGCTCTACGCCGTCGATTTTATCATATTTACCAAGCGCGTGCTTTGCACCGTTTAAATCGTTGGAAAGGGTGGGATACACGATTTCGTTGACAAGGCTCGATTTACCACTTCCCGAAACACCCGTGATTGCCGTAATCAACCCAACAGGAACTTCCACGTTTATGTTTTTTAAATTGTTTTGCTTGCAACCGTAGATTTTTAAAAACCGACCGTCGGGAATTTTACGCACGGCAGGCGTATGAATTTTTCTACGCCCTGCTAAATAGTCACCCGTGATTGAGCCGCTCGCGTTGGCAATCTCTTCGGGCGTGCCGCACGCCACCACTTCTCCGCCGTGTACGCCTGCTTTCGGACCTATATCCACGATATAATCGGCGGCGCGCATGGTGTCTTCATCGTGCTCAACCACGATCAAAGTGTTGCCTAAATCGCGCAAGCCCTTTAAGGAATTTAAAAGCTTCTCGTTGTCACGTTGGTGAAGCCCAATGCTCGGCTCGTCCAAAATATACAAAACGCCCGTGAGCGCACTACCGATTTGCGTGGCAAGGCGTATGCGCTGGCTTTCGCCGCCCGAAAGGGTGGAAGCCGTGCGCGTGAGCGTAAGATACCCAAGCCCTACGTTGCGCAAAAAGCCTAAGCGATTGTTGATCTCTTTGATGATGGCGTCCGCGATCAAATGCTCCGTTTGCGTCAACCCTGCTTTCACTTCGTCCATAAACTCGCAAAGTTTATCAACGGGCATTTCGCACACGTCCCAAATGTTTTTGCCGCCAACGTGCACCGACAACGCTTCCTTTTTCAAACGCTTGCCGTGACATTCGTCGCAGGGCGCGTTGCGCATGAGCCGTTGAATATCCGCCTTTACACCGTCAGACGTCGACGTGGCGTATCTTCTTTGCAAGTTGTTGACGTAGCCTTCCCACGTCTTTTTAAAACTGCCTGAAAAAGAACGTGTGTTATACTCCATATCCACGCGCTCTTTTGCGCCGTACATTAAGATATCGTAAACTTCTTTGGGTAAGTCTTGCACGGGTACGTCAAGGGAGAAATGGTAAGCCTTGGCAAGCGCCGAAAGCTCCATAAGCGACATGGACGTTGAGCCCAAACTCCAACCCGTCACTTTCATCGCCCCTTCGCGAAGCGTTTTCGTTTTATCGGGGCAAATTAAATCGGGGTCGACAAACTGTTTCATACCCAAGCCCGAACAGGTGGGACACGCTCCGTAAACGGTGTTGAACGAGAACATTCTCGGCTCGATCTCTTCAAAGGATATGCCACAATCGGGACAAGCATAGTTGATAGAATAAAGCTCTTCTTTTCCGTCGCAATCGATCACGACAAGCCCCGAAGCAAGACCCAGCGCCGTTTCTAAACTGTCGGTTAAACGCTTTTGCACGGTGGGTTTAATCACGAGCCTGTCCACCACCACCGAAATGTTGTGTTTTATGTTCTTTTCAAGCTTAATTTCTTCTTGCAAATCGTAGACGATCCCGTCGATTTTTACTCTGCCAAAACCACTCTTTTTAAACGAAGCAAGTTCCTTTTGATATTCCCCTTTCCTACCACGCACCACAGGCGCGTTGACAAGAATTTTGCTACCTTCTGGCAAAGCCATCACGCGATCGCAAATTTGATCGACCGTTTGGCGGCGTATTTCTATGCCGCATTTGGGGCAATGGGGAACGCCAATGCGCGCGAAAAGTAAACGGAAATAATCGTACACTTCCGTGACCGTGCCCACTGTGGAGCGGGGATTTTTCGACGTGGTTTTTTGATCGATGGATATCGCGGGCGAAAGCCCTTCAATGCTCTCCACGTCAGGCTTTTCCATTTGCCCTAAAAATTGACGAGCGTAAGAAGATAAGCTTTCGACGTATCTTCTTTGTCCTTCGGCGAAAATCGTGTCGAATGCGAGTGTGGATTTTCCGCTCCCCGAAAGCCCCGTTAAAACGGTGAGTTTGTTGCGGGGTATCGTCACGTCGATGTTTTTTAAATTGTTTTCTTTTGCACCTTTGATGATGATGTTTTCTTGCATAAATCGTCCTTTCATTATTTACCAGCTTTACGGAGCTTCATCTTGAGCTCGGCTATCTTTTCGCGGATTTCAATCGCGCGTTCAAAATCAAGTTGTCCGCTCGCCACTTTCATAAGCGCTTTCAGTTTTTCGATTTCGTCGGGTATCTCTTGCATTTTGATGTCATCGCCCTTGTGTTTCTTCGTGATATTCAAAGTCGATTTCACTTGCTTGACAATCGTTTTCGGCACGATGCCGTGTGCTTTGTTATATTCGTCTTGAATGCTTCTTCTGCGCTCCGTTTCCCCGATCGCACGCTTCATGCTATCGGTGATGGTGTCTGCATACATAATCACGCGCCCATCGGCATTTCTTGCGGCACGACCGATCGTTTGAATGAGCGACGTGTCGCTTCGCAAAAAGCCTTCCTTGTCGGCATCGAGAATGGCGACAAGCTTCACTTCGGGAAGATCAAGCCCTTCGCGAAGCAGGTTGATGCCGCAAAGCACGTCAAATTCGCCTAAGCGCAAACCGTTAACGATATCAATGCGCTCCAACGTGTCGATATCGCTATGCATATATTTCACTTTCACCGAATGTTCTTTTAAATAATCGGTAAGCTCTTCCGCCATTTTCTTGGTGAGCGTGGTGATCAAAACCCTGCCCCCGTCCTTTACCACCGTTCTAATCTCCGAAAGTAAATCGTCGATTTGTCCGCGCGTGGGTTTTACGGTGATGATAGGGTCAAGCAAACCCGTAGGGCGAATAAGTTGTTCCACAGGCGTTCCCGATTGTTCCAGCTCATACGCTGCAGGGGTTGCCGAAACGAACACCACTTGCGGCACGCGCGCATCAAATTCGGGAAAGGTGAGTGGACGGTTGTCAAATGCCGCTTGCATACGGAAACCATATTCGACAAGGTTTTTCTTGCGTGATAAATCGCCATGGTACATAGCGCGAATTTGCGGAATGGTCATATGACTCTCGTCGATAAACACTAAAAATTCTCCGCTTGGGAAATAATCTAAAAGCGTAAAGGACGGCTCGCCTGGTTTTCTTCCGTCGAAATAGCGGCTATAATTTTCAATGCCGCTACAATAGCCGATCTCTCGCATCATTTCAAGATCGTGCTCGGTGCGTTGTTTGAGCCGTTGCGCTTCTAAAATTTTGCCCTGATCTTCAAACGCTTTCACTTCCCCTTGCAAATCTTCTTCAATCATTGCAAGCGCACCTTTAAGCTTCTCCGTGCCCACCGCATATTGGCTTGCAGGAAAAATTGCCGCGTGCGAAAGCTCGTTGAGTTTGTTGCCCGTGAGCGCTTCCACTTCGTAAATTTTTTCAATTTCGTCGCCAAAAAATTCTACGCGGATCGCCACTTCTGAATTGGAAGCAGGGAAAATTTCAAGCGCGTCACCACGCACGCGAAAGGTCGAACGCTTAAAATCTACGTCGTTTCTCGAATATTGCAATTCAATGAGTTTGCGAATTAAATCGTTCCGCTCCCATTCCATACCAGGGCGCAAGGAAATGGACAAACGGAAATATTCTTCCGGTGCGCCAAGCCCGTAGATACACGACACCGAAGCTACCACGATCACATCTTTACGCTCCATGAGAGAGCCTGTAGCACTGTTGCGAAGCTTATCGATTTCGTCGTTTAAGCTCATGTCCTTTTCTATATACGTATCCGTCGTGGGGATATAGCTTTCGGGTTGATAATAATCGTAATAAGAAACAAAATATTCCACGCGATTTTCGGGGAAAAATTCTCTAAACTCGTTGCAAAGCTGCGCCGCAAGCGTTTTGTTGTGCGCAATCACGAGCGTGGGACGGTTAACGTTTTTGATCACGTTCGCCATCGTGAACGTTTTACCGCTACCCGTAACCCCGACGAGCACTTGCGCGCGCTCGCCGTTTAACACACCTTCCGTTAATTTTTCAATCGCTTGCGGTTGATCGCCCGTGGGCGCAAAGGCAGAATGCAACTTAAATTCCATGGTTTCTCCGTTCTTACCAAACATATGTTTAATTATAGCATATTTTAGCGAAAATGTAAAGAACTTGCGCAAAATTTTCTAAAATATCCATTTGAGCACCCAACCAACAAGAAAGGCTATCACCGCGGAAGTGATTGCCCAACCAAGCTTGATAACAAAATCGCGGCGTTGTTGGAGCGAGCAACGCTTGAATGCATAACCGTTTGCCCGCAGGGATATGACGTAGGTTTTTTCGCCCTTGCGCTCGGATGAAAGAAGCTCAAAATAGTTATCGAGTGCGAGCTCAGACAAGATGTTTTCAAGCTGCTCTTCGTTATATTTTTTTCGCACGGGGAGCATAGACAATAGCTCATCGGGCGAAATTAAACAAATGCCTTTTTCATGACATAAAGCATAAATCGCGCTCATCACTTCGCTTTCCCGCTTGTTTAACATCTTTTGCCCCCTTTTTGATAAAGTATGCGCGAAAAACGGGGCTTTCATTCCATGAAAAAATCCGCTCTTTTTCGAGCGGATTTTTCTAATCTCTTTTATACAAGCGCTTCTTTTCTCGCTTCGCTTTGCGAACCCGTAGGATTTAAAACGCTATAACCAACGTTGATCAAGTGGTCGGCAACTCTTTCAAGACCTGCAATCGTGGAGAAGAAATATGCCGAAAGTTCTACCTTACACTTGCCGTCCGCAAGACGTTCGAAATGGTTTGCCGAAAGGGAACGCTTCATTTCGTCCACTTCGTTTTCGAGCGCGGTGAGTTGGCTTAAATGCGAGCCGTCCGTACCTTCAAACGCTTCGCTTGCGATCTCGAACATGTGCGAAATTTTGCCTTTCATCGTTTTGATTTCTTCAAGTGCGGCATCGGAAAATCTCAAATTCTCGTTTTCCATTTGCACGCCGATTTCGTGGAAGTTTTCCGCATGGTCGCCAATACGCTCTACGTCGTTTAACACGTGGAAATAAGAACCGAT
>JAZOLI010000065.1:0-21537 GCA_045652965.1 Candidatus Scatosoma sp. | reverse complement strand
AACCGCCCCTAAAATCTTTTCTTTTTTGTAGCCGATATAGGTGGAGCAGTTGATAGCAATCGGCCCTGGCGTAGATTCCGCAATCGCTACCAAATCCATGAATTCGTCTTCCTCAATCCACTTCTTTTTGGATACGAACTCATTTTCCAAAAGGTGAATCATGGCATATCCGCCACCGAAGGTGAATAGACCTATTTTCAGCATATTTATAAATAACAGCCACAGCGATTTTAATCGTCCCGTAGCGTTTCGTTTTTCATCCTTCATCGCATACCTGCCCTATTCCTATTCTCCATTCTTAGTTGCCTTGAAAATTGTAATACTTGTTAAAGCGTCGCTTATTGAATATCATAACTTTGTATTTTTCACCGCTCGTCATATGAAACGTTGCGACAGGAAAAACAATCCATTTCCAAGTAAGCTCTGCGATTTGATTAAGTGGCAAAACGAGATTTCTATACGCTCTATCTACCGTCAGTTTATTCGTCTTATAAGTAAGCGAATCTTCATCAAGATATAAAGCACCGCCTACTATTCCGTTGTGGCATATTAAACTACACATAAATGATTTTTTCATAGGAATGGCCTCGTCAAATTCTTATCAGTGTGTTTATTATATCATATTCATATAAATAATTCAATCATTTTGCCTTTCTTTGTTTGATCGGGACAAAATTCAAGGGCTGACGGTTTATTTTCCGTCAGCCCTTTCGCTTATTCAATATGTTGGTTTCTTTCTCGGTTATCCTTCCCTTGCTTTGGGGAATCACCGTAGGAAACGAAACGCTTAAACCCTTGCAATACGTAGCGCTCGCCTTTTTGTTTCTCGCCATCATATTGACAAACGCGGATAAGCTAAAAGGCAAGAAAAGCGAACAGGGAAACTATGGTTTATGGCTTACGTTTATCGCCATCACCTTTGTTTGCAACGGCGTTTGCTCCATCTTACAAAAACAACATCAAACGCTTTACCCCGGAGCATACAACGGCGAATTTATGTTGTTTGCTATGCTTTTGTGCTCGATAGTTTTCACCTTTTCCGCATTCAAAGAAATCCCCCTTACGCAGCTGAAAGAGATAAAAGGGAAACGCTATGGAATATTATCAGGGCTCGCAAATGGTATAGCAAACTTTTTAACGTTGGCGCTTGCAGGCTTAGAAAACGCCTCGATTTTATTCCCCATCCTTTCCGCAGGAACAATTTTAGGATCACTGCTTTGCGGAAAAATCCTTTTCAAAGAAAACCTGAAACAAAACCATTATATTGCGCTTATATCGGGAATTATCGCAGTAGTTTTGCTTAAATTGTAAACCTTTTATTCTTCCCCCTCACAAAAACACGGCGTAGCCATCAAGTTGCGCCGTGTTTTTATTTTCCAATCGCTATTTTTCGTTTTGTTTATAAAAACTTCAACACGGCTATAATATCTTACCGGAGGTGATTTATGATAAACAAGACTATGGACGGGAACGCAGCGGCGAGCTACGTTTCCTACGCCTTTTCCGAGCTCGCCGTGATCTACCCCATCACCCCTTCTTCCCCTATGGCGGAGCAAGTGGACGAATGGGCAAATGCGCAACAAACCAACCTTTTTGGAAATATCCCAAAAATCGTGCAAATGCAATCGGAAAGCGGGGTTGCAGGCGCTATGCACGGTGCTCTTTCATGCGGCGCGCTCGCCACCACGTATACGTGCAGTCAAGGGCTTTTGCTTATGCTTCCCGATATGTATAAAATTGCAGGCGAGCTGTTGCCTACGGTGTTTCACGTGAGCGCACGCGCGCTTGCTACGCATGCTTTGAGCATTTTTGGCGATCATCAAGACGTTATGGCGGCGCGCGGCACAGGGTTTGCGATCCTTGCTTCTTCGTCTGTGCAAGAAGCCCACGATCTTGCCATCGTTGCGCACCTCGCCACCTTAACAACAAGAGTTCCTTTTTTGCACTTTTTCGACGGGTTTAGAACTTCGCATGAAGTGAACAAAATTCAAATTCTAGGTCGCGACGAGTTGCATTCCTTGCTCGATATAAACAAAGTGGAAGCTTTAAAAGCGCGCGCCCTTTCCCCCGATCACCCCACCGCGCGCGGCACAACGCAAAACCCCGATATCTATTTCCAAAACCGTGAAGCGGCAAACGAGCACTATCTTAAAACCCCTGCCGCCGTGCAGGAAATGATGGACAAGGTTGCTTCGCTCACGGGTAGAAGCTATCACGCGTTTGATTATTTTGGCGACAAGCAAGCAAAGAGCGTTGCCGTGATCATGGGTAGCGGTGCTTCCACTATGGAAGAAACCATCGAAGCGTTATGTAAAAAAGGCGAAAAGGTGGGCGAGATCAAAGTTCGTTTATACCGACCTTTCGATAGCGCCGCGTTTATCGCCGCACTTCCTAAATCTTGCGAAAGAATCGTAGTGCTTGATCGCACGAAAGAAGCGGGCGCGCTTGGCGAGCCGCTCTATCTCGACGTTTGCGCAGCCTTGCAAGAACACGGCTTGCAACACCTGAAAGTGATCGGCGGCAGGTATGGTTTGGGCTCGAAAGAATTTACCCCTGCTATGTGCCACGCGGCGTTTAAAAATCTCGAAAGCGCAACACCGAAAAACCATTTCACGCTGGGCATTTGTGACGATATAACCCACACCTCATTAGATTTTTCCGAGCCCTTATATATCGAATCGGATCAAACGTCGTGCATTTTTTACGGCTTAGGCTCAGACGGCACGGTGGGTGCAAACAAAAACTCCATTAAGATCATCGGCGATCACACCGATTTGTTCGTGCAGGGATATTTTTGCTACGATTCGCGTAAATCGGGCGGCACGACCATTTCGCATTTGCGCTATGGCAAAACGCCTATTCGCTCAGCTTATCTAATCAATCACGCGGATTTCATCGCTTGCCACAACCCTTCCTATCCCACCCGATACGATATGCTCTCCGATTTAAAGATAGGTGGCACGGTGTTGCTCAATTATCCCCACGTGGAAGAAAGCGAACTCGATGCATACCTGCCTGCCCCGTTTAAGCGTGAGCTTGCAAGAAAACAAGCGCAACTTTTCGTGATTGACGCCACAAAAATCGCAAACGAACTGGGGCTTCAAGGTAGAACGAGCACGATTATGCAGGCGGCGTTTTTCTATCTCAACCCCAACATTTTACCTTATGAGCGCGCCATATTTTATATGAAAGAAGCGCTGAAAAAGACGTTCGCAAAAAAGGGCGAAGCCGTGATAGAAAAGAACTTTGCAGCGCTCGAAAAAACGAAAGATGCGCTGAAAAAAATCGATTATCCGCCTAGCTGGGCGGATACCACCGACGGCAAGCCCATGCTCGCCACGCCTAAAGATGAATATTTTCAAAACTTTATTCTTCCCATTCTTTCCCTAAAAGGCGACGATTTACCCGTTTCCGCATTTCGTCCCGACGGCGAAGTTCCCACGTCCACCACGCGGCTTGAAAAACACGGCGTTCCCTATCTTTTGCCGCAATGGATAGCGGAAAACTGCATTCAGTGCAATCAATGCTCGTTCGTTTGCCCGCACGCGTGCATACGCCCGTTCGTTTTCGATGAGCAAATGGAAACACCCGAAAGCTTTAAAACCAAACCTGCTGTGGGCTTGAAAAACGCCAAATTCCGTATCCAAGTTTCTCCACACGATTGCATGGGTTGCGGTGTTTGCGCCGAAACTTGCCCTGCCAAAAACAAAGCGCTCGTGATGCGCCCCGCCACCGAGCTAATGCCAAACGAAGGGAACAACTGGGAATTTGCCGAGCCGAAAACGCAAGCGGACACGAGTGTTTTTAAGCGCAACACGGTGAAAGGCAGTCAATTTAATAAACCGCTTTTTGAATTTTCCTACGCCTGTTCGGGTTGCGGCGAAACGCCGTATATCAAAGTGTTGACACAACTTTTTGGCGAGAAAATGCTCATCGCCAACGCCACCGGTTGCTCTTCCATTTACGGCGGCTCAGCCCCCACCTGCCCTTACACGAAAAACGAAAACGGCAAAGGCCCTGCTTGGGCAAACTCGCTCTTTGAAGACAACGCCGAATTTGGCTACGGAATGTGGCTCGCGCAACAAAACACAGGCAAATCGGTGTGGATAATCGGCGGCGACGGTTGGGCTTACGACATTGGCTACGGTGGGCTCGACCACGTTTTGGCAAGCGGCGCAAACGTGAACGTACTCGTGCTTGATTCGGAAGTATATTCCAACACAGGCGGGCAACTTTCCAAGGCAACGCCGCTTGGCGCGGTGGCGCGTTTTGCCGTTGGCGGAAAGGAAAAGCGCAAAAAAAATCTCGCGCTTATGGCTATCACTTATAAAGACGTATACGTGGCGCAGGTGGCAATGGGCGCGAACAAGCAACAATTTTTGAATGCGATCACGGAAGCAGAAGCTTACAAAGGACCGTCGCTAATCGTTGCCTATTCCCCCTGCATCGCGCACGGAGCGACCATGAACAAATGCATGGAAGAAGAGAGGCGCGCTGTGGAAAGCGGATATTGGCAACTCTATCGATACAACCCCCAAAACGAAAAACCTTTTTCGCTCGATAGCAAAGATCCCACCCTGCCGTTTTCCGATTTTTTAATGGGTGAAAACCGTTTTGCTTCGCTCGCGCATAGCAATCCCGACAAAGCAAAAACATTGTTTGAGCAGGCGGAAAAGGAAGCGAAGGCGCATTTAGAGCTTTATAAAAAACTTTCCCAAATCTTGTGATTTTTCAAAAACTTTATCAACGCCCCTTAAAAACGCTTGCAAAAAAAGGAAAAGTTTGATAAAATAACGCAAGTAAAAGCAAACGTTTTTGCTTGCACTTTGGGGATTCGCCAAGCGGTAAGGCAACGGACTCTGACTCCGTCATTCGGGTGTTCGAATCACTTATCCCCAGCCAAGAAAAACGGGATACCAAGCGGTATCCCGTTTTTCTTTGTCTTGCGAATACGATAAGTGATTCGAGGGCGGGAGCCGTTTTGCGAGAGCAAAACGCTTTGCTATCGATTTTGCTGCTATACCAATACGATTCGCGGCAAAGGACGCCATTAATAATGGCGGAGCGGGGCGCGCTGCTAAAAGCGCGAATCACTTATCCCCAGCCAAAACGTTCAAACACGAGAACACCCCTACATATCCCTTGACAAGAAAATATAAAAATGCTAAAATGAAATTATCATGAAAAAAGGTCTTATTTTAACCAACGCATATGCAAAACTCGCGGCGTTTTCCAACCAATCGAGCCGCTTAAAAGAAGAGCTTGAAAAACTCGGCGTTAAAATCGACGTTTTGAAAAACGATGGTTTTTTCGCGCATATCAACAAGCAAGGTGAAATTGAAACTTCGCTTGATAGCTACGATTTTTGTATATATTTAGACAAGGATAAATATATCTCTCAAATGCTTGAAAAACGTGGCATGCGCCTTTTCAATGGGCACCAAGCGATTGTTGATTGCGACGATAAAGCACTCACCTTTATCCGCCTTGCAAATAGCGGCGTTCCTATGCCGCTTACCCTTTCGGGATTGCTTTGCTTTACCCCCGATGTAAAAGTGCGCGCGGAAACGCTTGACAAAATCGAACAAACGCTCGGCTATCCCTTGATTGCAAAGGCGTGCTTTGGCTCACTTGGCAAAGACGTTTATAAAATCAACAACCGAGCCGAGCTGGAAGCAATTGCTGAAAAACTTAAATGCAAGCCCCATCTTTTTCAACAGTTTATAAAAGAGAGCGCAGGGAGAGATATCCGCGTGATCGTGATCGGCGGGAAGGTTGCCGCGGCAATGCTCCGCTCTTCCCAAACGGATTTTAGATCGAACATCGAGCTTGGCGGAAGCGGCTCGGCAATCAAAATCGACGAAACGCTTAAACAAACTTGCGAAAAGGTTGCTTCGCTTTTAAACCTTGATTATTGCGGGATCGACGTGCTCATAGCTAGCGATGGTTATCGCATATGTGAAGTGAATTCCAACGCCTTTTTCGGGGGCATTGAAAAGGTGACGGGTGTCAACGTGGCGGCGCGCTACGCCGAGCATATCTTTCAACAAATTTACAAAAAATAAAAAAAAGCCTGAAAAAGGCTTTTTTTTCGTCACGACAAATTTGCTATGATCATAGCGAGGTGACAAACATGAAACTTTCTAATTTGATCGGCAAGAGCGTTTACGCAGGCACAAAGCGGCGCGGCGTTTGCACGGGCGTGGGGATTTCGCCCAAAAACAGCGCAGTGAAATATCTTTTTTGTTCGGCTATCAGCGGAAACACGGAATTTTGCGTGAACACTTCTTCCATTGAAGAATTGGACGAAGAAATTTATCTTTCGCGACTTCGCCCCGTGTATCCAAAAAGCGCTTTAAAAATTCTCCCACATTTACCCGTTTACACCGACGAAGGCGTTTTTTTAGGCAACGTTTTCGATATGGAAATGGATGCGTTTATCGCCCTAAACATAGAAACAGACAGGGGAGAACGTTTTTCCTGCCAGTATATCACCGCTTGCACGGATGCGATCCTGCTCCGCAAAAAACAGCCCTATCCAATCGGTCAACGCATACCTGCCCACGCCGTTTCGGATATTTTCCAAAACAACGAAGCGATCGTAAACCGTCCTAATTTAAAAAAAGCAATCGAAAAAGGTGCGCTTATCAAGCTCACACTCTCCCTTGCACCATTCGCGCTTTAAACGCACAGCCGCCTAAACGCCGTATTTTGCTGAAAGCTTTAAAAGGCGTGAAAATTTGTCGTTAATCGCCGACACTTCCTTTGCCGAAAACAGCTCCTTACTCTCAAAAGCGACAAGGTCGGCTTGCATTTGACCAGCTTCAATTTTTTCCGCCGTCGAAAGGGGTGCAATCAAAACTTTATCCAACATTTTCAAAGCTTGCGAAAATTCGATCGCAAGCTTTTCTTCGTTTTCCTGCGCCTTGCAAAATTCGCTGTTTAAAGCAGTGGAAAGCCGCGAACGAACGAACGCGTTTTCCCGATCGGGCAAAGTAAATTTAATCTCTCGCTCCTTGCGTTTTCCTTTTTTGCAACGCGCAAAAAGATAAAAGATAAAACAACAAAAGAAACCCAAAGCAAACGCCGTGATTGCAACAATCCAAAACATCTTTTCCATAACGGCTCGATTATTGCCAAGAATGCAAGATTTTATTCGTCCACGTCCACTTGATATCCACGATAAATGTTGACAATGGTACAACGCACGCGCTCCTTGGGCACGTTCAAAATTTTTGCCGCCGCCTGCTTATACAAGCCAAGCTGCAAACGATAATGTTCTTTGATCGATTTGGGATCGCGAACGGAATATTTATAATCGATAATCCGCACTTCCGTCTCCCCTACGGCAAGAAGGTCGATTGCGCCTTGGAAAAGCATTTCTTCGCCTTTTGGCGCGTCTTTTAAATTTTCCATGCCCGATTTCTCTGCATACGTATCACAAATGGGCAACGACACCAAAAACTGTTGTTCCTTATAAAGGCGCATATCTTTGAGCGCAAAGAACACGGGGCTAGACAATATCTCCACAAGCTTATCAAGCGATAAAAGCGGATCGTTAGATTTTTCAAATTCTTCTTTCGCAATCGCAAAAAGCTCTTCTTTTGATACGGGCTCGCCGCTTGACTGATACAATCGCCCAAAATCAAATTTTTCCAAAAAGGCGTGATAAGCAAGCCCCTTTTCAACGCTCGTTTCCGCGCGTAAGATTTCCCCTTCCTTAGCGATCTCTGCTTCATTTTCACTCACTTCACGCTCATCCCAAGCCAAAACTTTGCTCTCCTGCCCTGAAATAATCTCCGTAGCAGAGCTCTTTACAGGCAAATTTTCAAAGCCCGAATAAGCATACTCCCAAGTGAATGAACGCATGATTTTTTGCACAAGTTCTTCATCGGGACGGAACACGATCGCATCCCGCTCTTGCTTGGGCAAATCGAAAATTTCGTCTTCCGCCACGTATTTTTCCCAAACGGAAAAATCGGTGAAATCGGCAAACGAGCGGGCATAGCGTACGTCGGAAACAACGCTTCGCTCTTTGAGCACCAAATGCAACGCGTATTTTGCGCGGGTCAGCGCTACGTAGAACAAATTGAGTTCGTCGGCAACCGAGCTTTCCGATTCTCGCTGTTCGTGCAAACGCCGCAAAAGCGTTTCGCTTTTGAGCATCTTCTCCGTGTCAAACGCCTTGGGCGCAAGCCCATATTTCTCTTCCACCAGCACGTCGTTTTTATCCACGCCGCGGAAAGGCGCATTTAAATTGTCCACGATCACGACGGGATATTCCAGCCCCTTTGACGAGTGCATCGTGAGCACTTTCACCGAGTCTTCTCCGCCGTTCTCATTGCATTCTATCTTATAATCAAGATCTTTAAGGTGCTGTAAAAACGCGTGCACGGACGGTGTTTCTACCACCGCCGTTTCTTCGATAAAACGATGAATACGCCGCATGCACATACTGCCGTTTTCGCGCGATAAAAGCCGCGCTTCCATACGCGTATCAAGCAAAATTTTCGTAAGCATTTCGCCTGCATCCATCACGCAAGAAAGATCGCGAAGCTCGTTATAATAGGCGTAAAACAGGCGCAATTTATGCGCGAGCAAATCGCCTTTTTCTTCCCGCTCGAACGCATAGCGCTGGCACGCCCCTCTAAAAAACTTTTCCTTGGGATAAGCAAGGCGAATTTGCGCAAGATCGTTCGCCGTCAAATTTCCCATCGGGGATATGAGCGCGCTACAAAGCGGCACGTCCTGTTCGGCGTTGTCGATAAGCGATAAAATGTCGATAAGCGTTTTGATCTCCGCATAATCGCAAACGTTTACAGCGGAAACGGACGTGACGGGCACGCCTTCGGCGGCAAGCGATGCCACCGTTTGTGCAATTTGACCTTGCTTTTTGCGAGAAAGCACCGCTATATCCGAATATTGCACCTGTCTATATTCGCCCTTGTCGGCATCATACCACGTTTTTCCGCGTTCGCTTTCGATAATATGACGAATGGTTTTCGCCGTTGCGCTTTCTTGACTTTCACGCTTTTCCGCGCTCGCTCTCACCGAGTATACGCCGCGCTGTTCTCTCTCTTGCTTTTCATCTTCTTTTAAGAAATGAATTTGTACGCGACCATCGTTGAGCTCATACCTGCCCCCACGCTCCATATACGAATCGTTAGCATAATCCACGCTAGAAGTGCGTTTTGTCATGGCGAGAGAAAATTGCGAATTGACTGCATCTAGCACCGCATCCGAGCTTCGGAAATTGTTCGTCATGTGCAAACTGTTCCCTTCGCCACTTTCAAACTCTCTTTGCTTTTCCACGAAAAATTTAGATTTACTGCCACGGAAGCCATAGATCGATTGCTTCACGTCACCAACCAAAAACAAATTGTCGCCGCCGATCGCCGAAACGATCGCTTCCTGCACGGGGTTTACGTCTTGATATTCGTCCACGAACACGTAGCGATATTTTTCTCGCGTTTCTTTTTGCACTTCTTCATCTTTTAAAAGCGCAAGCGCCTTGTGCTCTAAATCGTTATAATCAAGCACGCCGCGTTCCCTTTTCAGCGCTTCGTATTTTTCGTCAAATTGAAGTAAATATTTTGCAACCGCGCGCGCCGTTTTTCCTGAAACGAGAAAGTTTTTCAGTTCTTCTTCTCTTGATTTTGTTTCTAAATGCTCGTCGTAAATTTTTCCGATCTTGCTCTTAATCGCCGATAAAATCGCCAACCTTTTTTTCTTCTCTTGATCGTCCTTTTTGCTCGAACGAACGATGGTAAATTTAGGCTTTTCTTGCGCGCACGCGGCAAAATAATCGGGCATAGAACGCAACGCTTCAAGCGCGTTTTCGAGTTCCCCAACGAGCGCTTTTTGCCCGTCGCTACCGTTTGCACCAAAAAATTCTTTTTGCTCTTGAATAGCAGGCAAATAATAGCCGCATTTTTCTTTGAGCGCCGCAAGCAAATCGGCGCAAACGCAATCAAACGTTTCTTTGCTATACGCGCCCGAAACTTTTAAATAATCGCGGTAATCGGCGCGGTTGCGCAATTCTTCATAAGTGGTTAGAAAAATTTTGCGAAGGGTGTTGTCGCTCTTTTTTCTCCAATAGGTGGATAAAAGATGCAAAAAATCTTCGTCCTTTTCTTCATACGCTTCATCAAAAAGCTCGTCAAGCGCTTCGTTTTTAAGCGCCGTGCCTTCCGCATCGTCCCCACCGATCACACGGAAAGAATTGTCAACGCCCGCCTTGTAAAAATTGGCGCGCAGAAGCCTTGAACAAAAAGAGTGAATGGTGGAAATATCCGCAGTGGGAACGTCGCCAAGCTGTTTTTTTAGCGCCGCGCGCTTTTCGCCTGACGTTTGAGAATCGTTGATCGCCGCAATCAAAGCTTTGCAAAGCTTTTCTTTCATTTGCGAAGCCGCTTTTTTCGTAAACGTCACCGCTAAAATTTCGCTCACTTCCGCACCCGACTTGATCAAACGAATAATTTTTTCTATCATCACCGTCGTTTTTCCACTGCCTGCCGAAGCAGAAACGATCGTTTTTCCACTTGCTTCAATCGCGGCAAGTTGTTCTTTCGTAAACGCCATACTACTTCTCCTTTCCCTCGCGGGCAGTTCTTGCAATTTCCGCTATTTGCGGCGCATCAATCGTGGGTTCTTCACGCGGCGAACAAGCATCGCGGTTAAAGCCACACATGCCGCCATATTTACAATATTCACAACTCTTGCCATACGGCGTGGGGGCAATATACCCCCCTTTCAGTTCTTCGCTGCCCTGACGAGCCGCAAAGATCGCATAATCGAGAAAATCGCGAAACTCCGATTCAGGCATCACGCGCTTACTTCTCGTGTTTTTCAAACTTGCAGGGAAAAATTCGCTTTGTTTCTCTTCCGTGAGCGTTTTATCGCCGCAAAGAAGGGCATCCGTGTCGCCGTTTAAAAAGCCTTTCATTTGAAATCTACCGCTCTCCGTATCACCATAATCGATGGAAGCAGGAAAATAAAAGACCCCAGCAGGTATGCGTTCACCCTTGATCGCGGACATGTAAAGCTGCATTTGCAGCTTCCTGCCCGTGTAATAGGAAATGGCTTTATCGTCGATCGAGCCCGTTTTATAATCGATAATACGCAAATATTTTTCCGTGCCGTCTACTCGATCGATTTTGCCTTTCAAGGTTTCCGTAGACACGGGTTTTTCCGTTTCTTCCACCTTAAAATCGGAATTTACAATTTGCCGATATGCCGCCACCGCAACGTCGGCGCCTTCTTTTAACAATTTTTCCGCAAATACGGCACCCGAAGCCGTGTCCGATTGCGCGGAATATACGGGGTTTTTGATGATTTCCGCGCCAAGCGATAACGCGTAAACTCGCATTTCTTCTTCCGAGCCGATTTCCGATGCTTTTTGCGCCGTTTTTTCTAAAAGTTCGTGGATAAAGTTGCCCGTATCCACCGCAAGCACCGCCGTTTCTTCGCGCGCCTTTAATTGCAAGCCACGCTCTACAAAATTTTTAAACGGACAGGTAAAATAAGCTTCCAGCGCCGTAGGCGAGATCTTGCCATCTCTAAAAAACAGTTCTTCGCCACGTTCAACGCATACATGCCCCTTATCTTCCATCAAATAATCGTCTTTTTCTTGCACGCCAAGTTTATCGAGCGCCGTGTAAATGGATGAATATTTAACGTTGCTTCTTTCACGTGTTTTGCCTTGCGTTTGCTCATACGCGCCCTTTTCGGCAAGCAACCTACGAACAGCGGGCGCAGGCGCGGAGCACGCGTAAGAAAAGTCTTCCCCGCGCAAACTCTTTTCGTGTTGGATTTCACCAAACGCCGCAGCCACGTAGCGGAAAATATCGCTTATTGCAGGTTCGCTTCCATCCGACGAAAGCGGATAGCTCAAATGCAGGTCGTCCAAGAACGTGCATAAATTTAGACAAACGCTTTCCCGAGCCCGCAAATTCACTTCCGCAACCGTTGGCTCTAACAACGTTTTCACTTCCGCAAGCCTAGCGATCTCTTTATCAGACACAATGGCCGCATCCACCGACACGTTCGGCACGTCTTCCGTCAAGCCAAGCGCAAAGAGGACGCGTACCTTTTCGATACGGCTATCTTTCACGCTTCCCACGAACACCGCATCCGCTTTCAAGGGAATGAGCGAAATTTCCGTTGCATCCAAACCATCTTGCAAAATCGCCGCAAATTCCGTCACCGACAGCTCTCGTTTTTCCGTGAGCATTTCCGCTTCTAAAAGCACCTTGTTGAGCGCGCGATAAATTTGAGAAAGATAGCTTTTTTGCGAAACGTCTAAAAGCTTCTCTTCCAACTCTTTTAATCTATCTTCCGCGTTAAAATCAAGCAAAATTTTTCTAATGGCGGCAACGTATTCCTTTCCATTTGCGCGCAGTTTTACCCCCTGCGTCGCCTTTAACATTCTATCGCGGGCATCTTGCAATTTCTCTAAATCAAACGCGTTTTCGATCAGCTCGCCCGTTTTGATTTCCTTTTTTGCACCGCCCCTATAATTGGCGTATTTTAAAAGATAATTTCTATATTCGTCGCTTTCGCCAAAGAAAGGATTTTGCGCAAGCGATTGCACCGCCGCGGGTGCGTATTTTTCTTTGACAACGCGTAAGCAATCAAGCAAAAACGCCGACAAAGGGTGTCTCTTTAACGAGCGTTTTTCGTCGATAAAAAAGGGCACGCCGTATTCGTGCAACGCGCGTTTCACGCTGAGCGCATACGCTTCAACATCGGGAACAAGCACGGCAAAATCGCGATATCTAAGGGTGGCATTTTCCTGCATCGCGCGCTTAATTTGCACGGCGATATATTCCGCTTCCGCCATTTTATCTCCCGCTTCAAAAATTCTAATTTTATCCGTTTTTACAGGCTCTTTTCCTGCCGTTTCGGGGTTAAAAAGACGAGTTCGGAGCGTTTCCGCTTCGCCGTCAAGGGGTTTGCCGAGCGGTAAAATTTTCGTTTTCCCAAATTCGTCACAAACGCTCAAAAAGCTTTCCAGTGCGCGGTTTGTGTAGATTTCCTCTTCGCCTGCGCAAAACACGCCGATCACGTTTTTTGCACGAGAAAGCGCGGCTCGCACAACACTACGCGCCTGTGCCGTGAACGAAGGGAAACAAAGGAAAAACACGTTTGTATCTTTCAGCGTTTCATCCGCCGCAATGCGGTTTGGAAGCAAGGATAAATATCGGCTTTCGTCAAGATATCCTTTCGTTTTTAAAAAATCTAAATATCCTTCGTAGATTAGCGCAAGATCGCCAATTTTCTTTTTAAGCGCACCATCAGGAAGCTTTTCGGCGCTCTCTTTCAGCGTTTGGGGGGTAATCTCGGAAGAAGAAAATTGCGCGAGCGTTTCATAAATACACTTTGCATTGTTTCCAACACCCGTGGCCGTCGTGAAGCATTGGAGCGCGTTTTCGCGTTGAAGCTTCGTCATAATTTCGCCCACAGCCATAACCGAGCCTTGCTTACTGATTGTTTTTTCGTCCGTTTTTAAAAATCTTGCAAACGTGGAAACGCGCGAGCGGAAAGTGCCCCCCGTTGCATTTGTCAAGGCACGTTCGGCAATAAGCGTTAATCGATCTTCGCAAAAAATTAAATTTTCTCCGCCCTGCTTTTCAAGCGCGGCGGCGTATGCAGACATTTCCTCCATACATTCGGAAAGCGTATAAGCTGTGATGATCGTGCGCATAAAATTCTCCTTTTCTCTATTATACCATATCTCGTGGCATTTTTTCAGCTTTTTTTCACAAGAAATTTTGGGAAATCGCGATTTTATTTTTACAAATTGGAAATTATATGATATAATAAGAGAGTAAACATGATTTTTATTTGAAAAGGTGAGTTTTTTATGAAACATCGCAAGAAAATTTTATCGGCAATCGCTTTAACGCTTTGCGCCGCAACCCTTACCGCTTGTTCAACCACAAGCCCGAAAATAACGTTTGTGAAATATTGGCTCGAAGATGCGATCGTGACCCCCACCAACGTTTTAGAAAAGCTGGAATATGACGTGACTTTTAAAAAGGCTTCAGGGCTCAACAATGCTTACACCGTGGATTATAAAAACGGCGTTTACACGACGAAACTGACCTTAAACGAAGACGTTTATCGCTATGAAACGCAGTTTAACATCGATGTGAGCTACACCGTAGGAGAAGATAAATTTGAAGCGCAAGATTCTATCCTTTCTTGGGTGGAATTTAAAAACTCGGCAAAATTACAACCGATTGCTTCTCACAAGGAAATCGTCAACCATTCCCCTGCGAACGGCGGCTCGACGATTAAAACGTGCTACGTTAAATCAAATTATACGATTGACACTACCTATAATGACAACGGCTTAGGCGGAAAATGCGTGATTGTGAACAACGATCCCGAATCCAAAAACGATCCACAAGAACGAACGTTCACGGTGGAAGATAAATATACCTATCTTGACAACGAGCAGCTATTGTTTGCGCTTCGTGGCATATCACAATCCACTGCAACCGCTTCCGTTTCCGTTTACGCTCCCTTCTCTGGCGTTGTGCAAAACGTCAACTTAACCTATTCCCCTTTGCAAAAGGAAACGGACTTCGAATTCCAAAAGGGTGACACGCAAATAAAACAAGTGATCAACTATTATCCCGTGAGCATGAAAATCAACGCAAACCTCTCTGGCGCAACGCAAACGGCTTGGATTGCGGAAACGACGAGCACACATTCAAACACGTTTAGAAACGTGATGTTGCAATTGGAAACCCCCCTTTCATACAATCTCGGCTCTTTAATCTACAAGCTTAAATCAGCAAACTTTATCTAAAAAAATTACGTTTAAAGCGGTCGGCAATCGCCGACCGCTTTTTTAATCTTTCTGTTTTATCAGTTGAAAAATTCGCGATAGATCGCGCGGATACATTCGTCGCAATCCTTGTTATCCACACCAACGATAATGTTGAGCTCGCTTGAGCCTTGATCGATCATAATCACGTTGATATTCGCCTTGGAAAGCGCGGTGAAAATTCGCGCGGACGTACCGATATTGTTCGCCATGCCGTGCCCTACCGTTGCGATAAGCGCAATGTTTTCGTGAACGTACATTCTATCAGGTTGCACCGCTTCTTGCATCTCGCCAAGCAGAATTTCAAGCACGCCGTTTTTCAAATGCGTGTTATCAATAACGAGCGACATGGTATCAATCCCCGACGGCAAATGTTCAAAGGAAATGCCGTGCTTTTCAATGACGGAAAGCACTTTTCCCACGAAACCTACTTCCCCGTTCATCAACGATTTTTCCATGGAAATGACGGTGAAATCCTTTTTACCTGCAATGCCCGTCACGATATCGTCACCCGTGCGACGCTGTGCCGTTTTTACGATATACGTGCCTGCATCGTCGGGACGGAACGTGTTTGCAATGCGAATGGGAATCCCTGCGCTTCTAACGGGGAAAATCGATTCGCTATGTAAAACGTTTGCGCCCATATAGGAAAGTTCGCGAAGCTCTTGATAGGAAAGCTCAACGATACATTTAGGAGAAGCCACGATGCGCGGATCGCAAGCATAGAAACCGCTCACGTCCGTCCAATTTTCATAAAGGCTTGCCATCACCGCGCGCGCTACAATAGAACCTGAAATGTCGCCGCCGCCGCGAGAGAACGTTTTCACCTTTCCATCCGCCCCCAAGCCGTAAAAGCCGGGAACGACCGCTCTTTCATATTTTTTAAGCACGCTTGCCGCCAAAGCAAAGGATTCTTCGTCAAGCTGACCATTCGGTTTAAAGCGGATAAGGTCCGTTGCATCCACAAACGGGATCTCTAAAACCGCCGCCATAATTTTCGCGGCAAGATATTCGCCACGAGAAGCACAATAATCTCGACCCGCGCCATTTAAAATTTCCGCTTTCACTTGGGCTAACGCCGCGCGCATACCAAGCTCTTTACGGGTTTCTTTTTCAATGTTTTCAAAGCGCGTGCAAATTTTTGCAAACGCTTCTTCAAACGCCGCCAAATCCCCCGTTTCATAACAATCAGAACAAGTGTAAAGCAAATCGGTGACTTTGATATCGCCGCCGAAACGCTTACCCGGTGCAGAAACGACAACGTATCTACGAGCGGGATCTGCTTTCACGATTTTTGCCGCCGACAAGATAACGTTTCCATCCGCCATCGACGTGCCGCCAAATTTACATACCTTTAAATTGCTCATACAAACTCCATTAAACGTTCAACAAAACGACAACAATCACCGCAAGAATCAAAGAAATCGCCTTAATCCAAAACTTAGAAATGAACGTGTTTTTTAAAAACTTTGCAAATTTCATCTAATTCCACCCCCACGCTTCTTATCCGTAAGCGGCATTTCCTGCCAATAATAATCTTTCAGTGCGTCCATCAAAATGTCGTAATCGGCATACCGTGTCACGTTGCCTTGTTTGATCACGGAAATGATACCCGTTTCTTCGGAAACGACAAGCGAAATGACGTTGGCAACTTCCGTGATGCCAATGCCTGCGCGGTGACGCGTGCCGTATTCTTTGGGATAGCTCGTTTTTTGCGTGAGTGGCAAGAAGCAACCCGCCGCCTGAATTTTATGACCGTGAATGACCATTGCACCATCGTGCAAAGGCGCTTTCGGGAAGAAGATACCTTCGATAAGCTGTGTGGAAATTTCCGCATCAATTTGCACGCCGCTTTGAAGCACTTGCTTAGGCAAGCTACCTTTGGACAGCACGATCAGCGCGCCCACGTTGTTTTTAGACATGTTTTGAAGCGCCTTGATCACGTTGTTGATGCAACGCTCCGTGTCCGCTTGCGAACGAATTTCCGTTGTGCCGCCCACGTATTTTTCTACGCTGTCCTTAACCGAGTGAACGTCCCACAAGCTTTTTTTCACTTCCACGTTAAACAAAATGAGCATAAACGCCGAGACCAAGATCACGTAGAACAAGAAAGTTTGTTTGCTCACGAGCTCTTCTGCAAACACGTTCAACGCGCCGCCAACGAGAATGAGAAGCCAAAAAAGAAGCATGAGCTTCGTGGCATCGTTATCGCGAAGCACCTTTGACACGTAAAATATCAAGGCAAAAAAGCAAAGTATTTCCACGCCGAAAAGCACGTTGAAATCGGTAAAAAATCCGATCACGCCGTCTTTGAGCGCAAACAATCTATCCATCACGGTTAAAAGCCCTATTCTCATATCCGTCTCCTTTGTTCTCTACTATATATTATATAAAATTTTTGCCGAAAAATAAAGTATTTTTTAAACTGTTTTTATAAGTTGCCGAAAAATAAACGCGCGGTTACCGTTTTAAGCGCTGAAGGCGGCGTCATCACACCGCTTTTCACGTCGCTAATCGCTTGATATACACCGCTATACACGCGCAAAAGCTCACCCTTTTCAAATTTCGCCGCTTGTTCGCGGTTCTTTTTTGCCGCAAATTCTTTCATTCCAAGCGCCGCCGCGATTTCCGCATCACTCCCTTTCATGCACGACACGTCGTATAAGCCTTTAAAATAGGAAGCAAGAGAAGAGAGCAAGGAAAGCTCGTTATAGCCTTTCACGGCAAGCTCGTTTAAAATTTTGATAAACGCGCCATAGTTTTTTCTCGCAAGCGCGCCCGTGAGCTCGTAGAGCTTATATTCCGCATCTGGATACACGAGCGAATCAACGATTTCGTCGGTTAAACGCTCCATTTTTTCCGCTTCACAATAGGAGAGCAATTTCTCCGTTTCCTTGGCGATTCTCGCCATGTCGAGATTGCAATAGATCGCAATTTTTCCACAGGTGACGCCGTCGGCGTAAACTCCTTCTTTTTTACAAGTGAGATAGATCCAACGCTTTATCGTTTCTTCATCCGATCTTGCGCAATCGATCAGCGTCACGTTGGCTTTCTTGGAAAGAGCCGCGCTACCCGTTTTCGGCTTTGCGGAATTGACAATCAAAAGCATACCGCTCGTTGGCGGATTTTCAAACGTAGCTTTTAAATAGCTTTCATATTCCTTTTCCGTTGGATAAAACTCGTTCACACGAACAATGCGTTTTTCGCTCATAAAAGGAAAGGCGTTTAGCGCGTCCACTAGCCCCACGAGTTTCTCCGCTTTAAGAGAAGCGCCGTCAAAAGATATATAATCGAGCGTAGGTTCTTGCAAATAGCGTGCTTTTAAAAGCGCTTCTCCCTTTTCTCGGAAGTACGCTTCTTCCCCTTCAAACAGGTAAATGGGCTTTGCGCCGTTTTCATCCGTGAATTTTTTGAAATCGACGTATTTCACTTTGCCAACCACGCTCCTATCTTACTTTTCCTATTATAACATATTTGCGATAAAAAGGCAAGAGAATGACACTAAAAAACAAAGAAGCGCAAAGCACGCGCGAAGTCTTTGTGACAAATCCCATTTGTCGGAAACAAAGGAAAGCGCCATAAAATAGCATATGAGCCCACTTGCCGGAACGATAACGTTTTCTATACAAAAAGCAGAAAAATCGATGGTTTGAAAAAGAATGAGCACCGCCGACCAAGCCACGGACGAAACGTATAAAATCGCCCCGCTCCAAGCGATAGGAAGCGCCGCCGCAAAACATACGAATGTGAGCAAAACGGAAAACGCAGCACCCACGAGCGGCACAAACAAAAAATTGAGCAACATCGAAAGGCAGGATAAATAACCAAAATATGCCAAGCACAAAGGCGCGGTGGCAATTTGCGCTGCCAAACTTACGCTCGCAAAGGATACGCACGCTTTCTTTATCCGTTCCCCTACGCCAAGCGGATGCATATCCTGCTCGGTAGGCGGCAATTTTGTCCTTTGATCCCCCACGATTTTATAACAGAATTTTTCAATCGGACGAGCCAAAAGCGCAATCCCCAAACACGCCGCAAACGAAAGCCGAAATCCCGTTTCAAAAAGGGACAAAGGATTCATGACAAGCGTGACGATTGCCGCCGCGCCCAACGCATCGAGAAAATCTTTACCCAGTCCGATTAGTTTTGCGGCGTAGAAGCAAAGACAAATGGTGATTGCCCTGCTAATAGAAGCGGAAAAACCACAAACACCGCCGTAAAACAAAAGCACGACGGCAACGAGCGCAAACCGCAACGATTTGGACGCCCTGCAAAGCGGCGTTTTCGTCACAAGCGCTAAAACGAATGCAAACAACGCGCCGACGTGTAAACCCGAAACGGCGAACACGTGCGCAATCCCGCCGTGCCTCATATTTTCAAGCAATCCGCTTTCCAGCCCACTATCATCGCCCATTAAAATTGCCATGGTAACGGCGGCAGAAGTTTCATCCATGCCGGCATATAGCACCGATTGCACCCGTTCCCTTAAAAAGGGAAACAGCGCAAAGGGTCGCTCGGTCACCTGACAAGAGCTCACGTTGGCGGTATAGCTCAACCGCTTGGCAAGATGATACCAGTTGATTTCCCCTTGCTGGTCTACGGCTTGATTTTTCGTGATTTTTCCCCTGATCAAAATGCGGTTGCCTGGCGATAATTCTTCTTCAAACGACGAGGGCAGGTATGCAATCAATCGCCCCTGCTCCTTCTTCCCATCTATGATCAACTTGTTTAAAACAAGCTTGTTTCCATACGCACTTTCGTTTTCGGAAACGACTGTGCCGATCACGTAATATTCTCCGCTTGGGTAAGTTTTCGCCTTTTGAAATCCGTCAATTTTAGAAAAAGTAAAACCAAACCCCATCCAAAACGCCGCAAACAACAATAAGACGGCAATCGCCGTTTGTTTGCGTTTGCCTTTACGAAAAAGGATTGCAAGCGGCAAGAGAAAAATGAGCAAGAACGCAGGCAACTCAAAAAAGAGCAAGGCTACCGCGGAAAAGATACCTAAACACAGCAAAACCGCCGCAAAAGCGGCGGGTCTGAAATTGAAAAGTTTTGCGCTCATGCGAGCGAAATGCGATCGGAAACCGAACGCACGAACAAACCACGCTCTTCGCCAAGCGTCACGCAGTCGTTGACAAAAGCGATAAATTTATCGCTAGGACGAGCAATACGGAGCACCGAAGCCACAATCGTTTGAATTTCTTCCATATACAGCGCTACCTTATCTTCAAGCGCACCACGCACGATTGCCACGATCTCATACGGCGAATAATCTTTTTCGTTCTTTCGAAGCGGCTCGCCCGCTTCTACACGATATTTTTCAAACGTGATTGCCTTATCGCTCTTATGATAATATTCCGTGCCAAAAATACGCTCAAAACGGAAACCGCAAAGAGCGATCAGCGCCTGTATACGGCTCTCGACTTTCGAGCCATACTTGGTGATACCAAGCCCCGAAAGAAGCCTACGAACAAGGAACTCGTAAGAAATGGGTTCTTCCGCGGAAACGATTGCTTTCAGCCGCGACACAATTTCTTTATCGTTTTCTCCCGACGTGATAAACGTGGAGTTTTCAAGGCGTTGTTCCAAAGAAGCTGCCTTGTAAGTTTTCTTGCCGCGATTAAGTTCCGCGCCGCCCTTTTTATCCGCGCCCGTGAGTTTATCAAGCACGTCTTTAATCTTCTTAATTTCGCGCTTAGGATTGTTATAATAGTTCACGGAGAACACGCGCAAGACGTTCCAATTGTTGCGTTTGAGCGTTTGGATTTGGAGCACGTTGCGATCTTTGACGGAGAATCTATTGGGTGCATCGCAAAGAATGGCGAGCAAGAATTTTTGACGGTTTTTGGGATCAACGACGGCAACGTCGAGCTTGAATCCGGAAACGCCCACGTCGTAGCGACACTCATAACCATAAGAAGCGAGTTCTTCCGCGATATATTTCCCAATCCCCGGTTTTCTCGCCATTAACTGGCTAGACGATATCGCAAGATTCGTTCTACCCTTTTCGGCAAAATCGAGAAAGGCTTTCAAGCCTGCAACGCCCTTAGAATTGGTTTTGGAAAGATCGATCATTGCACCTGTCATCGACGAGAACACCACCATCTCTTCTCTCGCACGGGATACGGCAACGTTTAACCGACGCCAACCACCCGCCTGATTCAAAGGTCCGAAATTGAGCGACAATCTACCAAGCTTATCAGGACCATAGCAAATGGAGAACAAGATCACGTCGCGTTCGTCGCCTTGCACGTTTTCCAAATTTTTCACGAACAACGGCTCTTCACGCTCGTAAGCTTCTCGCTCTAAGCGCTTTTCCGAAATAATCGTCGAAAGCTTGCGTTCGATATATTCCTTTTGCACGTTGCTAAACGTGACGACGCCGATGCTCGATTTTTTCAAAGCAGGATCGGTCAAACGGCGAACGACTTCCGCCACGAGTGCATCCCCTTCCGCCTTGTTTTTCTTGGTTAAACCACGATCGTAAACGCCTTCTTCCACCAACACAAACCTCACCTTGCTCGCAAGCGAATCGGGCGAAGGGAAGGTGCAAAGTTTGTTGCCATAATACATTATATTCGAGAATGCAATCAAACTCTCGTGCTTACTTCTATAATGCCAGGTCAAATGTCTTTGTGGGATATTGATGGTAAGACAATCATCGAGGATGCTTTCCATATCCTCGTTTTCGAGATGCT
>JAZOLI010000064.1:0-6377 GCA_045652965.1 Candidatus Scatosoma sp. | reverse complement strand
ACCAACCTTGGTAAGAAAGAAGGCTGGATGGCTGAACACATGCTTATCCTTGGCGTAAAACGTCCCCAAGATAAAGAAATTAAATACGTAGCGGCGGCATTCCCCTCCGCTTGCGGTAAGACCAACCTTGCAATGCTCATTCCTCCCAAGCAATATCTTGACGCAGGCTATGAAGTACAATGCGTAGGCGACGATATCGCTTGGATCAGAGTTGGCGAAGACGGCAGACTTTGGGCTTGCAACCCCGAAAACGGCTTCTTCGGCGTAGCTCCCGGCACGAACGAAAAATCCAACCCCAACGCGCTTGCAGCAACCAAGAAAGGCACGATCTTCACGAACGTTGCGCTCAACCCTGCTGACAACACCGTTTGGTGGGAAAAATTGACCAAGGAAGCTCCTGCAAACTTGATTGATTGGACGGGTAAGCCTTGGACGCCCGATTGCGGACGCAATGCGGCGCACCCCAACTCCCGTTTCACCGCACCTGCAGAAAACTGCCCTTGCATCTCCCCTGAATTCAATTCGAAAGCGGGTGTACCCCTTTCCGCAATTATCTTCGGTGGTAGAAGAGCAACGACGACTCCGCTCGTATATCAATCCCGCGATTGGAACCATGGTACGTTCGTAGGCACGATCATGTCTTCGGAAACGACGGCAGCGGCGACGGGTGCAGTTGGCGTACTTCGTCACGACCCCATGGCAATGAAACCTTTCATGGGCTACTCGGTTGATCAATATTTCCAACATTGGATCAACATGGGTGCGAAAGTGGAAGAAAGCAAACAACCCAAGATCTTCAACGTAAACTGGTTCCGTCAAGACGAAAACGGCAACTTCATGTGGCCTGGTTTCGGCGACAACATGCGCGTTCTTGATTGGATCTTGGATCGTTGCGATAACAAAGTGGAAGCGCAAGAAACGGCGATCGGTTACCTTCCTTACGCAAAAGATATCAACATTGAAAATTGCGATATCGACGCGGCAACGCTTGACAAACTTCTCGAAGTTGACAAAAAGCGTTGGGCAGCGGAAGCGGAAGAAATCACCACCTATTATGCGGAAAACTTCGGCGACAAGATGCCTAAAGAAATCATGGATAACCTTGCAATCTTGAAAGCAAACTGCGCGAAATAATTAAAAGCGAAATAAAGAAAGCTCCTGAGCGAAAACGCTCAGGAGCTTTAATTTTTGCAAGAAAGCCGTCATCAAAAGCGAACAAAAAGCGCATACTATATAATAATATGAAAGGTGGTGGGCAAAGAGATGTATCAAATTAAGGAGCTGTTTAACTTAGAAAAAACGTTGGCAGGCGATTATCTTTCGGCATTTTGCTATCCTTGGGAAGCGCTTGGCGAATTAAAGGATTTTATCCGCACGCTTGGCAATTCTCTAACAAAAGGAGAATATAACGAAATCGCGCCCGAAATTTGGGCGCATACTAGCGCGAAGATTGCGCCGTCGGCGTGTTTAAACGGTCCGTGCGTGATCGGAGCAGGCGCGGAGATTCGGCATTGCGCCTTTCTTCGCGGTAGCGTGCTCGTGGGCAAGGATTGCGTGGTGGGCAATTCCACCGAGCTAAAAAACGTGATTTTGTTCGATGGCGTGCAAGTACCGCATTATAACTACGTAGGGGATAGCATTTTGGGCTATAAAGCGCATATGGGCGCGGGGGCGATCACTTCCAACGTGAAATCGGACAAAACGCCCGTGGTAGTAAAGCGGGGCGATGAACGCGTGGAAACGGGCTTAAAAAAAATGGGCGCAATGCTTGGTGATTTCGTGGAAGTGGGGTGTGGCAGCGTTTTAAACCCTGGCACGGTAATCGGCAAAAACACCATCGTTTATCCCCTTTCCTGCGTGCGTGGCACGGTGGCGGAAAACAGCATATATAAAACGGGCGGCGTGGTGGTCGCAAAAAGGAAATAAATTTATGGGTAAATATTTTGGAACGGACGGATTTCGCGGCGAAGCGAACGAAAACGTGACGGCGGAACACGCCTTTCATATCGGTCGGTTTTTAGGCTACTATTTTAACGAGAAGAAAAAAGCGGAAAGAAAGGGCGAGAAAGCGCGTATCGTGATCGGGAAAGACACGAGAAGATCGGGCTATATGTTTGAATACGCGCTTGCAAGCGGCATCGTATCTTCGGGCGCGGACGCATACCTTTTGCACGTGACGACAACGCCGTCGGTGGCGTTCGTGGTGCGCTCGGAAAGCTTTGATTGTGGGATTATGATCTCGGCGAGCCATAACCCGTTCTACGACAACGGCATCAAACTTTTCAACGCCGCAGGCGAGAAAATGGACGAAGAAACGATTTCGCTCGTGGAAGATTATCTCGATGGCAAAATTCCTAAAGCGCCTTATGCCAAGAAAGAAAATATCGGCAGAACAGTCGACTACGTGGCAGGTCGAAACCGCTATATCGGCTATTTAATCTCGCTTGGGATTTACTCTTTTAAAGGTTTTAAGGTGGGGTTGGATTGCGCGAACGGCAGCGCGTGGAATATCGCAAAAAGCGTGTTTGACGCGCTCGGCGCGACGACGTTTCTTACGGGCGCAGAGCCCGACGGCACGAACGTCAATTTGGGCGTTGGCTCGACGCATATTGAAAATTTACAAAAACTCGTGGTGGAAAAGGGCTTGGATATCGGCTTTGCCTACGACGGCGATGCCGACAGATGCCTTTGCGTGGACGAAAAGGGCAACGTTGTCGACGGCGATCAAATTATCTATCTCTACGCGCGCTATATGAAAGAACGTGGCAAGCTCTTTAAAAACACGGTGGTGACGACCGTGATGTCCAATTTCGGGCTATATAAAGCGCTTGATGAAATCGGCGTAAACTATGAAAAAACAAAGGTGGGGGATAAATACGTCTACGAGCGAATGAGCGAAGGTGGCTTTGCGCTCGGCGGCGAGCAATCGGGGCATATCATTTTTTCCAAATACGCGTGCACGGGCGACGGCATTTTGACGAGCTTGAAAGTGATGCAGGCGGTGATTGACAAAAAGGCCACCCTTTCCAAACTCGCCGCGCCTATGACGGTATATCCGCAGGTGTTAAAGAACGTTCGGGTAAAGGATAAAGCGGCGGCGCAAAGCGATAACGACGTGCAGGCGGCGGTAAAGGAAGTGGAAAAGTTGCTTGGGGATAAGGGGCGCATTTTGGTGCGAGAATCGGGCACAGAACCGCTCGTGCGCGTAATGGTGGAAGCGGAGAGCAAGGAGCTTTGTGAAAAATGCGCTAAAAGCGTAGTGGACGAAATCAAAAGGAAAGGATATGCGATAGACTGAAAAAGGCTTGTCTTGGGCAGGCGGAGCGATTGCTCCGCCTGCTATTTTTTTGGAAACACTTGCCAAACGCATTTTGATATGCTATAATAAAAAAGGAAAAGTTTATCATCAACTTTTATCATATCGAAGATAGGAGATTTTCTAACGTGAAAAAGATAATACGAATATTGTCCATTTTCCTTTGTTCTCTTTTGTTGACGTTCGCAGGTTGTTTTGATCGTTATACGGACGAAGAACTTTCGGCTATGGAAGCCAAATTCGCTTCGTTTTCCAATAATAAAAATTTTGCTTTGGAGACCGCACATGACGTATTTCTTATAGACAAGACAATTCGTTTGGACGAATTGAAGTATCAAGACAAACCAATAGACGAGCTGCTTGATTTGGGCGATAAATGTTGTTATCTCGCAACGAGAACGACTGCGAAAAAGAGTGAGTCAATTTTTTTTAGCGATACGTATACGATAACGTTTTTAAGAATGGATTACGATACTCTTGAAATGGAAGAAATTGGTAAAGTGGAAAATATAAAAGGCGGGGGTGTTTCATATAGTCGCTACTCGGACGGTAAATTATACCTTGAAGATAACGGAAGATATTGCGTTTACGATATTGCAACAGGACAACAGGAGTGGTTTCCGTGGGATTACGACGAGTTTTTTCGAGACCAAACAAAAAAATATTCCTTTGAAATAAAGAGAGCAAGCAACGATTCCGTTGTGCATATAACCGACAATGAAACGGGAGAAAGAAAACAAGTTTCCTGGAAGAAAGATTTAAGCGAGTTTGAAGAAGGGCGATATATTCAACAATTTGACAATCGGTTTAAAGACACTAAATCCGCTTTTGTTGGATACACCGAAAAAGACGGTGTGTGTTATTTGCTAGGAGATATTCCCCTTACCACTGTATGTGTTGACTATCGAGCGGTTATTTTCACTTATGACTTTGAAACGGAAGCGTTAAGCTACTATGCTTCAGTGATTTATTATGAATTTAATCCGCCAAGCCTGAAGATTATAGAAAGATAAATGTATTTTTCTAAAAGGAAGCGGATTTTAAAAGGCTTGTCTTGGGCAGGCGGAGCGATTGCTCCGCCTGCTATTTTTCGTTAAAAAAGTGGGGAAAACAGCAGGAAAAACAGGAGAAAAAGCCCTTCACAAAAAAATTTTAAAAAAATTAAAAAAAAATGAAAAATGTCGCTCAAAACAGCTTGACTTAAATTTCGTTTCATACTACAATAAATAGGCAAGTTAAGGGAAACCCCGTAAAAAAAGCTGTTTTCCCCGTTAGTTGAACGGCGATTTTGCGCGAAGTCTACTTAGCAACGACAAGCCCAATGCTTGCAAACGAAAAAAATACACACGAATTAAAGGAGTAACATAATTATGAAAACCTATATGGCGCACGCCGAAACGGTTGAAAGAAAGTGGTACGTCGTGGACGCAGAGGGCGTTGCTCTCGGTCGTTTGGCGACGCGCGTAGCCGCAGTTCTTCGCGGTAAAAACAAGCCTACCTTCACTCCCAACGTTGACACGGGCGATTTCGTTATCGTTATCAACACCGATAAGGTTGTGCTTACGGGTAAAAAGCTCGAAGACAAGTTCTATAGATATCACAGCGGTTATATCGGCGGGCTTAAAGAAATCCCTTATAAGAAATTGATGGCAGAAAAGAGTGACCTTGCTGTTTATGAAGCAGTGAAAGGTATGCTTCCCAAGAACAGCCTTGGCAGAGCGATGCTCAAAAAGCTTCGCGTTTACAAAGGCGGCGAACACAACCATGTGGCGCAAAAGCCCGAAGTGCTTAAAATCGACTAAGAGAGGATTGAAATATGGCAAAAGCATCTGTTAAAAAGAAAATTCAATTCTGGGGAACGGGTAGAAGAAAGAAGGCTATCGCAAGAGTACGTCTTATCCCCGGCGGCAACGGTACGATCGTGATCAACGACCGCGCTTTTGAGGATTATTTCCCTCAAGGAACTTTGCAATATATCGTAAAACAACCGCTCGTTGAAGTGGACGTTGCTACGAAATACGACGTTATGGTTAACGTAATCGGCGGCGGTTACACCGGTCAAGCGGGCGCAATCCGTTTGGGCGTTGCTCGCGCGCTTGTGGAAGCGGAACAAAACAGCCGTCCCGCACTCAAAGCAGCAGGCTTCTTAACCCGCGACCCTCGTGCAAAGGAAAGAAAGAAATACGGCTTGAAGAAAGCTCGTCGTGCACCTCAATTCTCGAAGAGATAATTTTACAAAAAATGGAAACGCAGTTACCGAGTCCCTACAAGGGATTTTTTCGGGAAGGCTGTCCTTTTTAAGAGTCAGGCGTGGCGTGATGCCACGCCTTTTCTCGTGCTATTTAATTTTCTTCATCTAATAAATCACCAAAATCGGGTAAATCTATTGCTCCAACTAAATTGTAAATGATTTCTACGGTATGAGTATAATGTCCGTCAACTTTTTGCTTTTCATAGATATAAACCTTGTCTATGTAAGCACGTAAGATTTCAGGTGTTAACTCATCAAAATCACTATACTTTTTAACGATAGCCATAAACCTTTGTATGTTATCATACGTGGTTTTGGCTTTTTCTATTTCCGCCTTTATGCGACTTAACTTTTCATTTAAGGCTTTTTGCTCGGCTTCGTAGTTATCGCTCATTTTCATATAGCGTTCTTCGGATAATTTTCCTGCAACCTTATCTTCATAAAGACTTTGAATTATCTTATCAAGTTCGGTTATACGATTTTCCGCTTCTTCTTTTTCTTCGATAGCAGAAGTCATTTCCCGTTTAGTCCTTATGTCAGTACAACGTTTAAGAATATTGAAAAACTCGTCCCTATATTTCTTTGCAAACCTAATCGTATATTGTATATCATTTTGGATTAGAGCCAAAGCGGCGTGCGCCGTTATTTGGTGTGATGTACAATACTTCTTCTTTTTCTTGCGATAGGTAGAGCAATTAAAATATTCTGCTTGTTTTACTGTTGAACAACGGCAAAGATACATCTTTTGATTACAGTCAGCGCAATAGAGCAATCCCGATAACATATGCGGTGTTCCCATATCGGTTAAAC
>JAZOLI010000063.1:0-6919 GCA_045652965.1 Candidatus Scatosoma sp. | reverse complement strand
CGCCAAGCGTGTTAGCAGGACGGATAATCACGAGATATTTGAGTTTGTTTGCAAACGCATCGCATTCTTCTACCGTGTAAGCAATATCGGAAGGCACGCAGGGTTGATTGATCTTTTCCATCGTTTGTTTGTAAAGTTCTCTATCTTCCGAGCGATCGATTGCATCCAACTTCGTACCAATCAATTTCACGCCGTGCTTGTCAAGGTAGCCCGATTTTGCAAGCTTACAACCCATAGTAAGACCCGTTTGTCCGCCGAGCGAAGCAAGCAAGCTATCCGGTTTTTCCTTAATGATAATTCTCTTTAAACTCTCTTCCGTAAGCGGTTCGAGATAAATTTCATCGGCAAGCGCCTTATCCGTCATGATCGTTGCGGGGTTGGAGTTGCAAAGCACAACGTTGATCCCTTCACTCTTCATAACGCGGCAGGCTTGCGCGCCTGCATAGTCGAATTCAGCAGCTTGTCCGATTACGATAGGACCTGAACCAATCACCAAAACTTTTTTAATATCACTTCTCTTAGGCATTTTCTTTCTCCTTTCTCATAAGCGTAAAGAATTTTTCAAGCACCGGTTTGCCACCGCGGAAATCGTTGCAGCTTTCGGGCGCAAACTGCGTTGTAAACGCATTCAAATCGTCGTAAACAATTCCTTCGCAAGCGCCGTCGTTTACGTTGACAAACTTCATTCTGCCCACTTTTAAGCTATCTTCCACCACTTGATATCCATGGTTTTGCGTAGAGATGTAAATCTTGCCGCAATCTAAGCATTTCACAGGTTGATTGCTGCCCCTATGCCCATATTTACATTTTTCCGTTTTTGCACCAAGTGCAAGCGCAACGAGCTGATGTCCAAGCCCCGCGCCGAGCACAGGCTTTTTGCCAAGCACCTTTTTCACTTCTTCTACGATGGTTTGATTTTCCATAGGATCGCCAGGGCCATCGGAAAGCATAACACCGTCTACGTTCAATCCAAGCACTTCTTCCGCTTTTGCAAACGCAGGCACGGAAATCACTTTGCAGCCTTGCGCAACCAAGCTATCAATCGTGCTATTCTTCGCGCCGAAATTCCAAAGCGCAACCGTATATTTTGCATTTTCGTCGCCATACGTTTTATAGTCGGTGGGCGCAACCGTTTTCACCGCGTCTTTGATCGCATACGCCGCAACGTTGCCGAGTTCATTTACGGCAGGTTTATCACAAATGCGCGCGTTCATAACCCCTTCTTCACGCAAAATTGCGGTAAGTTTGCGGGTATCTAAACCATAAAGCCCGATAACGCCCTGCTTTTTCAAATATTCATCGAGCGAAATTTCGCTACGGAAGTTGGACGGAATTTCGCAATATTCTCTCACAACGTAAGCGGAAACCCAAGCTTTTTCACTTTCCGCATCCTTTTCATTCACGCCGTAGTTTCCCACGAGCGGAAACGTTTGCACCACGATTTGCCCTAAGTTAGAGGGATCGGTGAGCGTTTCCACGTAGCCAACCATACCCGTTGAAAACACGAGCTCGCCCGTTGCATCGCCTTCCGCGCCGAAACGGTAGCCTTGAAAGACTTCGCCGTTTTCAAGCGTCAAATACACTTTCTTCTTTTTCATAAGCACTCCTATCTATGTAAATTTATTTTTTTAATTGATTGAGCAGGTTTTTTCCAAAAAATAAGACTGATTTTGAAAATCAGTCCTTTTTAGAAAATTCTAACGCCTTGTGAAAAACGGAAAAACGAGCACCGCCGAGAACGATATTAGCCGCTCCGCTGCGATACTCTGCATTTCTCATTTCTTTCACCTGCTTTGTAAAATACATCTCTATCCTCTGCACGATTTTTATTATTATAGCATACGCGCACGCGTTTGTCAACGCTTCTTGACGCTCCTTTTAAAGAATTTTAAAAACTTTTTAAGTTATCCACAGGAAAGTTAGAGGCGAGAAAACGCCGTCGCGCCGTAATTGCCTGCGTTTAGGTCTATACGAAGGGCGATCTCGTCGCTCGATAAAATATCCGCAATGCTTGCAGCGGAAAAGGCTATCGATTTGCCGTCCACCATGAAACTTACACTTGCGTTTTGCGATGAAAGCACCATTTCCGCCCTATCAAGTTCCAACGACTCGCCCGCGCCCAAAATTGCGCAAATGAAATCGTCCGTTTGCCAACCTTTACGTTCAAATATTCTCGCGGAAACAATCGCTTTTGCCGCCGCCCTCGCCACGCGCTTGGATTTCGCGCCCCGCACTTCGCACACGAGTGTTTTTGCGTTCCTATCGCCGTCTTCAATCATGGCAAAACAAATTTCCGTGAGCGTTTTTTGCAAAGCGGAAGCAAATTTTTTATATTCGGAATCGGCGCAGGAAATTTGATAATTCCCCGCCGCGCGACTTGACAATATACAAGCGCTATCGTTTGGCGAAGCCAAGCCGTCAAGATCGAGCATATTTAACGTTTCGCCCACCGCAGAAGAAAGTGCTTTTTGCAGCATTTGCGGAGTGATATTCACGTCCGTCGTTAAAAAACAAAGTGTGGTTGCCATATTCGGGCAAACGCGAGCATTTCCTTTAAAAATCGCGCCTATTTTACAACGATAATCCCCCACGTCAAAGGCAAAAGAAAGCTGTTTTACGCTCTTATCCGACGTCATAATATTGCGCGCCGCCGCAACGCTGTGTTCGTGTGAAACGCCTAATTTTTGTGTTAAAGGCTCAATGTTTTGTATGATTTTTTGCGCATCGAAGCGGGGCGTGATTTTACCCGTGGAAGCAATCACGATCTCGCCTGCGTCGCAACGCAAACGCTTTGCAACTTCTTTGCAAATCTCCCTTGCCGAATTCTCCCCGTTCTCTTGAAAAACGTTCGCTGCTCCGCTATTGATAAAAACTGCTCTTGCATAACCCGAAGACAGGTTCTTTTTACTCACCGCAACGGGCGCGCCAACCACCGCGCTTTGCGAAAATACGCCTGCCGCAGGAAAGCGCTTGTCCCCAACGATCAAAGCAAGACATTGAAATCCTGCCGCGCGAAACCCCGAGGGCGCGCAAACACCCCCTTCAATCGGCTCTAATTGTCTATTTACGCCGTTCTTCCGCATACAATTTCTTATTCTCCTGCAAATACAATCTTTGATTGTACGACAATTTCTCCCGCTTCGTTAAAGCCCTGCGCCAAATAGCTCCCATCCGCTTCACACTTGCGGTAAAATTGGAGCACGGCCCCTTCTCGGCATTGTTTCACGTAAGAAATGGAAAAATTTTTCAATTTCCGTTTTGAAAGTTCTTCAATGGAAAAACAGTTGAAACAATAATCGGCGTAGCGAGTGTTGTTTACGTGCATATTGTGATCATATTCAGAATTTGCAATGGTGATGGTAAATTTGAGCTCCCCTTCTTCCCTTTTAAACGCTGGAATTTTCCATTGTACGCTCTCAAAAACGCGCGAAGTGTTATAGGTTGAATAATCTTGATTATCTACCGCTTTCGACGACAACAATTTCCCCGTGTTCCTATCGACAAGACACCAACGCGACGAAGCGTTGATAAGCAGTTCCCCGCTTTTAGAAAACATTTGATATTCTCTGCCAAATATGGCGTAAGAGGGCGGATTGGGCCACGTTTTGAGCACAACCGTTTCCCCAAGCTTAGCAGGGCGGTAAAATTCCATGCAAATGTTCGTCACCATAAAGGCATACCCTTTCGGCTTTACAAACGAATAGCCAAAACCAAGCTCGTCCGCGCTCGAACAAGCCACTTCTTCAAGAAGCGCAAGCGCAACCGAAGTTTTGAGCTCGTCTTTAAAATCTGCATCGCAATATTTAATTTGAAATTCTTTAATGTGTTCGTAAGATTTCATAACCATTTCATTATACGCTTTTTCCTTAAAAATGTCAATTATCAAAAGGGATTTTTGGCAAATTTTAACGCACTTTTTTCCATTTTTCCTTGTTTTTTTAGCTAATATGCTTGACATATTATTCTATTTATGATATAATCTTTTATACAAAGTATAAAAAGTTTCTATTTTTACACTTTTTATATCTGACATAGTACTACTCTATCAGATAGACTACACAAAAGGAGAATAGTTATGGAAGAGAGAATGGACGAAGTTCAAAGCATGACGGGCGGCGAAGAACAAAATTTCGGCATTAGCTCCGATTTGATTCGTGGACACATCAACACGATCATTTTACGCAGTTTGTACGACGGCGATAAATATGGCTACGAAATCATTGACGAAATCGAAAAGAAAAGCGGCGGTTTGTATACGATTAAGCAACCCACCCTTTATAGCGCTTTGAAGCGTTTGGAATCCTTACAATACGTCACTTCTTATTATGGCGATCAATCGTTTGGCGGCAGAAGAAAATATTTCTCCCTTACCGACAGCGGAAAACAACTCACCGAGCAAAATCTTGCCGATTGGGAATATTCAAGAACGATTATCGACAGTTTGATCTCGGACGGCAACGCGCACTATGATTTTTCCTTCATTACCGATAAACAAAACGAGCTTGTCGAATTAAAACGCGCACTTGCCGCTCGCGAACAGGCGATTGAAGACGAAAAGAAAGCGCTCGCAAACCTTCGCAACGAACTGCAACGCGAACGCGCACTACTCTCCACGCAAAGCTCGTCTTTGAGCGTTCAAAAGGACGATTTCAAGGAACTTAAAGAAAAAGTTGACGAGCAAAGACAAGAGCTCGAAGAAAAACGCCAAGCGCTTGCTGAAAAGGAAGGCGAAATTGCCGCAAAAGAGCTTGCGCTTGCGGAAAAAGAGAGAGAAATCGGCAATGCAAAATCGGAGCTTGAACGCCAAAACGCGGAAATTAGCGAATTAAAATTGCGCTTAGAAGCCCAACAAATCGCTTTTCAAGACAAAGACGATGAAATTGCTTCCCTGCGCCAAGAAAACGCTAGATTAGAAGAACTTTCTAAAAACGCAGCGACAAGCGAAGAATTAGAACAAACAAAAGCCGAACTTTCCGCTGTGCAAGCAGAGCTTGACGAGAAAAAAACAGTGATCGCGGCGCTTAATTCGGCAGTCGCCACGCAGGAAAACACCATTTCCATTTTAAAAAGCGATTATGAGAGCAAATCCACCGAATTTTACAACCGTGATTTAGAGCTTCGCGCTCAGCAGGCGCAATTAGACGCGCAAAAACAACGCTTGGAAAGCGACAAACGCTCGATTGAAGAAAAGGAAGCGGATCTTATCGCCCGCGAAAACGCCCTGCAAGAAAGCGTAAACAACGCAAAACTTTCAGAAGAATCGGTTTCTTCCACACGCGCAGAGCTTAAAAACCAGCTTGAAACTTTGGAAGTGGAACGCTCCACTCTTCGCAACGAAAACGAAGCTTTGGAAGAACAAAAAGCACAGCTTCAGCGCGAACGCGATGAATTGAACGCCATGCGTGAAGCCCTGCAAGCGGAACGCTCGGAAATCGATCGTCAAACCTACGACGTCACACAACGCGAATATGCACTCCAAGAAGCGCGCCGTTCCATGGACGATAAGGAAACCCAAACGAACGCTTCAACGGAAGAAAACGAGCGACTTCGCGAAGATTTGCAGGAGCGTGAAACGGAGCTTTTGCGCGGCAATCACAAACTTCAAGAAGATTTGGCAATCCTCCAACAACAGCAAAAAGAGTTTTCCGCGCGGCAAACCATTTACAATCAACAACAACTTGATTTTATCGCTCGTAAAAACGCTCTCACTGCCCAACAATTTGATTATGCGGATAAATTGAGCTCCTATAATGCGCAAGTGAAGCTGTTTAACGAGAACCTTGAAAAGTTTGAGAATGAACGCGACGCCTTGCGTTTGGAAGAACAAAAGCTTGAAGAACGCGCGCGGATTTTAGCCCTTGAAAAATCGGAACTTGAAGAAAAGAGAGCAAAATTCGAAAAAGAAAAAGAAGAAACGGAAAAATGGCAAAAAGATATGCAGGCGCGCGCAGCAGATGAAGCGGCAAGCTATCAACGCCAGCTCAACGATTTGCGTGAACGCGAACTTGAACTTTCTAGAAAAGAAAACGATCTCAACGCAGCCGCGCGTGAATTCCGTTCACAACAATACGCCTATTCGGCGGGCAACGAATATGCTTACGGCTATGCGCAACGTCAACCTGCGCACTATGATTATTATAACACGCCCAATCCTTTACAGTCTGAGCGTGGCACGGAAGCAAATTTCAACGATTTACACGAACGCGCGCAATCGGAAGGCATCAAGCTTAACACCGCAGGAAACATGGGCAGAATCAACGTTTCCGCTCGCCCTACCGCCGAACGGCAAGCTAGCAACAGCTTCGCCTCCTATAACGTTGGGCTTACCCTTTTCAAATCCGCGATTATCGTATTTTGCATTATCGCCTTTGAAAGCCTACTTACTTTCTTTATCAAAGATTATCTCGGCGTGAACGCCGTGTATCCTGCCGTTGGTTTTGCGCTTGGTTTTATGACCTTTATCATTTGCGCAATCACCTACGCTTGCGGTTATAAGCCCAGAGCAAGACGACGCAAAAACCCTTCGTATATCTTAACTGCGGCGGTTGTGTTCGTGATTGCCGTGATTATCGTTACGATGGTTGCCGTATATTTCAAAGCGCAAATATCCGACCCTAAACAGTTGCTCTCGTTCGTCATCATTCCCACGATTTATTTGCTCAATATTCTTTTCTTCGTGGCATTCTATTATTTATTCTCTGTTCGAGCTTCAAAAAATTAAACTAAACAACGCTTAACTCGCTCCCTGATTAGGGGGCGAGTTTTAATAATTTTAAAATTTTCACACAAAAAACGATTGACTGTAAGATTTTTATTTGCTATAATATCAAAGCAATCTTTTGGAGGCGTAGCTCAGTTGGTTAGAGCGCTACCTTGACATGGTAGAGGTCGGAGGTTCGAGCCCTCTCGCGTCCACCAA
>JAZOLI010000062.1:0-11270 GCA_045652965.1 Candidatus Scatosoma sp. | reverse complement strand
AAACGCCGAAACCGATATATTCGCCACGCTTCCAGTAGTTGAGATTGTGCTTGCTTTCAAAGCCGTCTTTGGCGAAGTTGGAAATTTCGTAGCGGTTGTACCCCTTTTCCTTTAACAGCTTGTAGCCGTACTCGTACATATCCGCCACTTCGTCGCTATCGGGGAGTTCGCCGTTGAGATAATCGGTGTAGATAGGCGTGCCGTCTTCCACCGTGAGCGCGTACATGGATATGTGCTTTGAGCCGCAAGCTGCCGCAAGCTCGATCGTTTTTTCCACGTCTTGTTTCGTTTGATTTTTAAGCCCAAGCATGACGTCAGTGCTGAAATTTTGCCCCTTTAAAAGCTTGGTTGCAAATACGTAATCACGCGCGTTATGAATACGGTTTAAATCGGCAAGCTGTTCATCGATCGCCGTTTGTAAGCCGATAGAAAAACGGTTGATGCCCGCTTCTAAATAGGTTTTCACTTTGCTCTCCCCGATCGTGCCCGGATTGAGCTCTAACGTGATTTCTGCATCCTTTGTCAAATTGAAACATTCGCGGATACGATTCATTGCGCCCAAAATAAGTTTAGGCGGAATATACGACGGTGTGCCACCGCCGAAATATACGGTGTCGAACGTGTAATCTTTCAGCTCTTCGCCACGCATTTTCATTTCCTTATACACGCAAGCCATGTACGCTTCCGCATATTCGATTTTATCGGGAAAGGAAGTGAAATCGCAATAGGAGCATTTGTGTCTACAAAAGGGAACGTGAATGTAAATTCCTGCCATGATATCTTTATCCTGTTAATCTTTATTCGTTTTGAGTATTTCCATGAACACTTCGCTCGGTACGTCCACGGAGCCAACCTTACGCATACGCTTTTTGCCTTCTTTTTGCTTTTCCAAAAGCTTTCTCTTACGCGTAATGTCGCCGCCATAGCACTTGGCGAGCACGTCTTTTCTCACCGCTTTCACCGTTTCGCGTGCGATAACTTTTCCGCCCACCGCCGCCTGCACGGGGATTTCGAAAAGTTGACGGGGAATGGCGTCTTTTAAATTTTCGCAAAGCGTTCTTCCGCGTTCGTAGGCTCTGCCTTCAAACACGATGGTAGAAAGCGCGTCGCACACTTCGCCGTTGAGCAAGATATCGAGTTTCACAAGTTTAGAACGCTGATAGCCTGCAAGCTCATAATCGAAGCTCGCATACCCTTTCGTTCTCGATTTGAGCCCGTCGAAGAAATCGTAAACGATTTCGTTCAAGGGGAGCGTGTATTCGAGTTTCACTCTACGCTCGTCCACGTAGGTCATGTTTTTAAACACGCCGCGTTTTTCTTTGCAAAGGTCCATAATCGAGCCCATATAATCGGGCGGCGTGTAAATTTCCGCTTTTACGATCGGCTCTTCCATATATTCAATATCGGAAGCTTCAGGCAAGTGGGAAGGGTTGTCCACGTAAAATTCTTCGCCGTTTGTTTTATGCACGAGATAGCTTACGCTCGGCGCGGTGGTGATGATGTCCAAATTAAACTCTCGCCCAATGCGTTCTTGAATAATTTCCATATGCAAAAGCCCCAAGAAACCACAACGGAAACCAAAGCCGAGCGCCACCGAATTGTCGGGCTCGAAAATGAGCGAAGCATCGTTTAATTGCAATTTTAAAATGGCTTCCTTTAAATCGTTAAACTTGCTTCCATCTAGCGGATAGATACCGCAAAACACAACCGGTTGCACTTGTTTATAACCAGGCAAAGGCTCTTTTGCGGGATTTATAGCGCTCGTGACGGTGTCGCCCACCGCTACGTCTTGAATGGATTTAATCGAAGCGGCGATATACCCAACTTCCCCTGCTTTCAAGCATTCCTTGGGAAGCGGCGATGGTGCGAACGCACCCACTTCCGTGACGTCGTATACCGTGCCCGATAAAAACGTTTTAATCTTATCCCCCACTTTCACTTCGCCGTCCTTGATACGCACAAACAGGATAACGCCTTTATAATTATCATAATAGCTATCAAAAATCAAAGCTTTGAGCGGTTTTTCGGTATCTCCGGTCGGTGCAGGAAAATATTTCGTGATTGCTTCAAGCAAATCTTCAATGTTCGTGCCTTCTTTTGCCGACACACAAGGGATATCCGACGCGTCCAACCCGATCACGTCTTCAATTTCCTTTTTCACTTCGTCAACGCGCGCGCTCGGTAAATCGATTTTATTGATTACGGGCAAAATTTCAAGGTTGTTTTCAATGGCAAGATAGACGTTAGCGAGCGTTTGCGCTTCTACGCCTTGCGTTGCGTCTACAACCAAAATTGCACCTTCGCACGCCGCGAGCGAACGGCTCACTTCATACGTAAAGTCGACGTGCCCCGGGGTGTCGATCAAGTTAAACTCGTATTCTTGCCCATCTTTTGCCGTGTAATACATGCGCACGGGCGTGAGCTTGATCGTGATGCCACGTTCACGCTCTATGTCCATGCTATCTAAAAGTTGTTCTTCCATATCCCTTTGGGAAACTTGTCCCGTGCGTTCCATAAGACGATCCGCAAGGGTGCTTTTTCCGTGGTCGATATGCGCGATAATGCAAAAATTTCTTAAAAGTTTATTGGGTTGTGCCATAACGTTTCCTTATTGAAAATCTTGAATAAAAGAGTGCAACGCGTAAGATACGGGCGCGTTTTTGGAAAGCAACATGCCCACCGAACGAACGGGCAAGGTGGGGTCGGTTTTAAGCTCAAAAAGCGAGCCGTCTTTAATCTGTGCTTCGGCGTATTCTCTCGGAATCACGCCCACGCCCATGCCACGGAGAACGAGCCGTTTCATAAGATCCCAGCTTCCCACTTCAATCGACGGCTCTAAATTGACGCCAAGCGAAGATAAAAAGCCCTCTAGCGATTGTCTTGCCACCGTGTTTTGATCCATTAAAATGAGCGGATAATTTTTAAGCTCTTTTAACGAAACTGTTTTTCCTATCAGTTCCTTATATTTTTCGCCCACCACGAACACGTCGTTCAAGCGCATACAGTTTCCATACAGCTTCAAATCGGGATCGGGAGAAATGGGCAAATTGACGAACGCCACGTCGCATTTATCCGCTTTGAGCTTTTCAATCGTGTCGGGTGTGAAATCTGCCATGAGCTCAAACTTAACGGCAGGAAAACGCTCGTTGAATTCCACGATTTTATCCGCAAGGAAATATTCAAAAATCGTGTCGCTCGCACCGATTCGAATGACGCCCGTTGCCGAATTTTTCATCTCTTCAATGCGGTTTTCCGCTTCGTTTAAAAGGGAAAGTGCGCGTTCTACTTCTTCAAAAATTACCTTTCCGCCTTGTGCCGACAACGCCATGCCCCTGTGCGTGCGCGTGAAAAGGGAAACGCCAAGCTGCGTTTCTAATTGCTTAATTGAACGAGAAACGGCAGGCTGAGAAATATACAATTCTTCCGCCGCTTTCGTTAAGCTTCCACTTTTTGCTACCGTGTAAAACACCCTATATAAATCTAAATTTACCATATTCTCATTTCCCCACGCAAAATTTTGAAAAGATTTCCCCGATAATGGTTTCCGTTGCCGTTTCGCCCGTGATTTCGCCGAGCACGTCCCACGTTTGTTTCACGCCGAGCGCAACGATTTCAAGCGGCTCTATCCCGCACGCCGTGATCGCGCCCTTGATGAGTTCAATCGCCCTTGTAAGCGCGTTATAATGTCTCTCTTCTATCAAAAACGCTTCGTCCTCGCTTTCCACAACGCCATACGCTTTTTCATATAAAAGCTTTTTGAGCTTTGCAATACCTGCACCCGTGTGCGCCGAAACGAGCGCATCGGCATCCGTTTCCGTTTCGTCGTTGAGTAGATCGGATTTGTTGATAATTTTGATAAGTGGTTTGTCTTTCAACATTGCCAAAACGCGCGCGTCTTCTTCCGAAAGCCCTTGCGTTAAATCGGCAACGAACACCGCCACGTCGGCTGCGCGGATAATTTTTTCCGCCCGATCGATCCCGATGTTTTCAATTTGATCGCCACTTTCTCTAACGCCTGCCGTATCGTAAAGATTGAACTTTCTTCCTTCAATTTCAATCGTGCCTTCCACTGCGTCGCGGGTTGTACCGGCAACAGATGAAACGATTGCCTTTTCATAGCCAAGCAAGGTGTTTAAAAGGGAGCTTTTACCTGTGTTGGGTTTGCCGCAAATGGCAACCGTCACCCCCGATTTGATCTTCTTTTCCGTGTTATAGCGAAGCGCAAGCTCTGAAAGCTTTTTCGCCGTATTTTCAAGCAACCCCTTTATCTCTTGCGTTTCTTTATCTAAATCTTCTTCGTATTCGTCGGGATAATCAATCGTCACGTCAATTTTAGCAAGCACGGTGGTGAGTTCCGCTTGAAATTCAAGCACTTTATCCGTGAGCGATTTCGTATATAAATTATACCCTGCGCGCACTTCCGCATCCGATTCAGCGTTGATCATATCCGCGATCCCTTCCGCCGCCGCGAGCGAGAGCTTGCCGTTTAAAAAGGCACGGCGAGTGAATTCGCCCTTTTCCGCGCTCCGCGCGCCGAGCGAAAAGGTTTTTTTCAAAATGCCGCGCGCAATGTTCACACCGCCGTGACAATGGAATTCCACAATATCTTCGCCCGTGTAGCTCTTGGGTGCTTGGAAATAGACGCAAAGCCCGAAATCGGTGAAATTACCGCCGTCGATTTGCCCTGCGTACATTTTATACGGCTCGAAATTTTCCACCTTTACGTTTCCCACGGGGCGGAACATTTTTGCCGCAAGCGCAAGCGGATTTTTTCCACTCACGCGAACGATCGCCACGCCACCTTTTCCTGCCGCCGTTGCAATCGCTGCTATATTTTCTTCCATCAATCTCACGCCGTTCACGTTTTTTCTCCTCGATATAACTTGCGCTTATATTATAGCACAATTTCCTATATAATGTAAACCGTTTCAACCTATCGAGCATAAAAAAAAGACGGAAAATATAACTTTTTCTTATTTTCCATCTTGTTTTATTTGCTTTTTATTCAGTTTTGTGATCAAGAAAAGAAATCGTCGGGATCGTCGTCGTTTTTCACCGCGTGATCCTGCTCTGTTTTATTGCCACCAAACTCGGCAAAGGGCTCTTCGGGTTTTGCCGCATTTTGCCCTTGCGTGGTGTTCCCATAAGGATTTCCGTAAGGATTTCCGTAGGGGTTTTGATATTGTTGTCTTTGCCGCATATACGCTTCGTGGCGCGCTCGTATATACGCCTCATAATTGATCGCTTTACGCTTGCGGAGCACAAAAATGACGATATAGCGAGAAAGTGGCACGAACAATTCCAAAAATCCAAGCGCTGTATAATTTTTAGGATTATATTTTTTATACAAACCCAAAAGCAAGACGAGCATGAGAATCTCGTAAATAAGCTGAACGATAGACAAAAGATAACCGCTCGTATCATAAAATTTAAACACCGTCAAGGAAAAACCTGTTAAGCCCGTCCAATACGGCATATTCATTGCATCGAATTTAGGCGTTCCATGCGCGGAATATAAATAAATTTCCGAAGCTACGACGAGCGCGGAAAGCACCGTCACTAAAATTTGTGCAAGCATGGCGTATAACCCTGCGCGCTTTACCTTTTGCCCGAAGATATAGCAATCTCCCGCCAATCTCCCGATATACTGAATGTTGACAAAAGGCACGAACGCTTTCCATTTGTCTTGCATTCCCCTGCGCTTTGCCATCGCGTGTAAACCGAAGCCCTGCAAAACAAACAAGCCTATCCAAAGCCCCACACCAAGCGCAAGCGCATAATAGAACCCTTGGGGAACACCTACGTTTAAGGCAGACAAAATTGCCATGACGATATAATATAAATTAAAGATTTCCATATCTTCTCCGTTTAATCGTAAACCACTTGCATAAGCGTTAAGCCTTTGGCGGGCATCGTTCTTCCTAGCAGTTCCCTGTTTCCCGTTTCAAAAGCTTCCTTTAAGCTTTGCTCCGTTTTTTTACCACGAGCAAGCTCTAAAAGCTCACCAACGAGCGTACGCACCATGTTATACAAAAAGCCGTTGCCCGTGACGTAGATTTTTAAATCTCTACCGCCAAAACTTTCGCTTTCTTCCACACGCACTTCATACACCGTCCGAACGGTTGTTTTTACCGCCGAGCCAGATGCGCAAAAGGCTTTAAAATCGTGTTCCCCTTCAAAAAGTTTCGCCGCCTTTTGCAAAAAAGCCAAATCGGGCGCGTCGTCTATACGCACCGCGTAGCGTTCTTTGAGCGGCATTTCTCGCCTAGAAACGTAGAGAGAATAAGCATACGTTTTTCGTTTCGCCGTTCGGTTGCTATCAAACGTTTCATCCGCGCCAAAGCCGTCAAGCACGCGTATATCAGGCGGGAGAAAACGGTTTAAGCAATCAGGCATTTTTTCAGGGGGAACGGTGCAATCATCTAAATCAAAATGACAAACCTGCCCCGCCGCATGCACGCCTGCATCCGTTCTACCACTCGCCGTCGTTTTCACAGCAACCCCCAACGCCGTTTGCACTGCCTCTTCTAACGCTTCTTGCACGGATAATGCGTTTTTTTGACGTTGCCATCCTGCGTACGCCGTGCCATCATATGAAATTTTTAACACGTACCGCATACGCATTTCTCCTTTTGTTTTTATATGATCGCCATCGTATAAATGCGGAGCAATATAATCCCCGCAAACAGCGCCGCCACCAAGACTGCGGCAATCAAATCACGCCAAGAGAACGTGAGTTTTTTATATTTCGTGCGCACGTGGCTACCCGAATAGCAACGAGCGTCCATCGCATCGCCAAGCTCTTCTGCTCTTCTAAAGGCACTTATCAAAAGTGGAATTAAAACGGGGATCACCGCCTTTACGCGTTTTACAATTCCGCCCGTTTCAAAATCAGCGCCGCGCGCCTTTTGCGCGTTCATAATCCGCCCCGTTTCATCCGTCAAAATGGGGATAAACCGAAGGGCGATTGACATAATCAAAGCAAGTTCGTGAACGGGGAAACGTATCCATTTAAGCGGCTTTAACAGGCTTTCAATGCCATCGGTCAATGCAACGGGCGTGGTCGTGAGCGTTAAAATCGACGACGAGAGCACGAGCAAGAACAGGCGCACCGCTAAAAAGATGGTGAAATAAACCGCTTCTTCCGTGATGGTGACAATTCCCCATGAAAAGAGCACCTTTTCCCCTGAATGGAAGAATAAATTGAGCACCGCCGTAAACACGAGCAAAAAGATGATTGCTTTCACCGAACGAAGCAAACTTGACATCTTTACGCCTGAAAATGCGGCAACAAAAACAAACACCGCCACGCAAACGCCAAGCGCATAGAAATTTTGCGCCATAAACACCGCTACAATATACGCAATCAAAAACAAAAGCTTGGCTCTTGGATCGCATTTATGCACGAACGAATTGGCAGGATAATATTGGCCGAAAGAAATTTCACGCATCGCTTTGTCCCCCTTGTTCGGTTAAACGCATACCTGCCCCGCCCGTTTTTGCTCTTTTTAACGTTTTTTCTATGAAATCGGCAACGGTGAAATCGCAATCGATCTCCACGCCGCGCGCTTTGAGCGCACCCACGAGCTTTGCCACGAACGGCACGTCTAAGCCTGCTTCACTCGTGATAGATCCACTTTCAAACAATTCTTTGGGCGTACCTACCGCAAGTATTTTACCATCCTTAAACACCGCCGCGCGCGTACAGTTTTCCGCGATCTCGTCCATGTCGTGCGAAACGATAATCACCGTTTTGCACCACTCTTTATGCAATTTATGCAAAAGGGACATCGTTTCTTCCTTGCCAAGCGGATCAAGCCCTGCCGCCGGCTCGTCTAAAACAAGAATTTCGGGTTTTGTCACGATTACGCCGGCAATCGCCACCCGTCGTTTTTGTCCGCCCGAAAGCTCGAACGGGGAACGGTTTTTAACGCTTTGATAATCAAGCCCAACAATCTCAATCGCTTCTTTCACCGCCTGTTCGATCTCCGCTTCGCTCAAATCCTCCGCAAAGTTTTTTAAGCCAAACGCAACGTCTTCAAACACCGTTTCCGCAAACAACTGATATTCGGGATATTGGAACACCATGCCCACCCTTTTTCTAAGCTCTTTAAAATCGGTTGTCTTTTTCGTAAGATCAAAGCCGTCCACGGTTAAAACCGTGGGGGCTTCTTGGACTTTTTTGCTTTTTTCTTTATATTTTCTTTCTGCTGTTGGCAATTTGATCAGCGCGTTCAAATGTTGCACGAACGTAGATTTACCGCTACCCGTGTGCCCGATAATGCCAAAAAATTCGCCTGCGGCAATCTCCAAATTCACTCCGTTTAATGCGTGCGTGGCAAAGGGAGAAGCAGGATTGTAGGTAAAGGACAGATTTTTACATTCTATGCGACCAACGTCGCCGCTTTGCTTTGCTTTCTTTTCTTCTTTTGCTTCTTCGTAAAGCGCAGGCAACGTGACGGGGATGTTTTCAAGCTCGGAAACGATGGCATCTGCCACTCTTTCTTCCGTTAAAGCATCTTTCACGTTCAAACCGCCTTTTGTAAGCTTGCGACAAATTTGGATAGGTCTGGGAAGCGTGAGCGAACACGTCTTTAATTCCTTTTCCCTTTTTAAAACGTCTTCCGGCTTGCCTTGCATCACGATTTTCCCGCCGTTCATGACAACGGCGCGATCGGCAAGCAAGGCTTCTTCGGTGAAATGTGTGATTAAAATGACGGTGATGTTTTCTTCCTTGTTCAGCTTTAAAACGACGTCGATCACTTCCTTTCTACCGCGTGGATCGAGCATCGCCGTCGACTCATCTAAAATCATCACGCGCGGCTTTAAAGCAAGCACGCCTGCAATGGCAATGCGCTGTTTTTGTCCGCCTGAAAGTCGGGACGTGGTGGAATGGCGATAGGCACTCATGCCCACCGCGTTCAAAGCAAAATCAATACGCTCCCCAATCTCTTCGCGCGGAACGCCCACGTTTTCAGGTCCAAACGCAACGTCGTCTTCCACAATAGAAGCCACCGTTTGGTTGTCGGGATTTTGGAACACGATCCCCACTTGCTTACGAATGTTGAAAAGCTCGTTTTCATTCGACGTATCCAAGCCCATAACAGTGATTTTCCCTGCATCGGGGGTTAAAAGACCGTTGGTTAAGCGAGCGAGCGTAGATTTACCGCTTCCGTTATGACCGAGCACGGCAACAAATTCACCTTCCTGCACCGAAAAATCAATTGCATCCAACGAAAAAGCGGCGTCGGACGTGAAAAGATCGTCGTCCGTCGCTCCGTTCCCACCACCCAGATAGGAAAAACTTACTTTTTCAAATTTAATCGCTTCCATATTGTTCTCTATTATAACAAATTTTTCCGCTTATTACAATGAAAATGCGGTGAAATTGTGTCTATTTCTTTAAAAATTTTATCCTTTTTACGCCACGTTAAAGGCATACTTGCCCGTACTCGACACCGTCCATATCAAACTGCCAAACTCGTCGGTGCGATAAACTTCTACGTTTTGCGCAGACAAAGCGGAAAGCACTTGCTCCGTGGGATGCCCGTAGATATTGTTTCTTCCACAGGAAATCACCGCTTGTTTTACGCCTAAATATTCTAAAAAGTCCGCGCCCGTTGCATCCGCGCTGCCGTGATGCGCAACCTTTAAAAGCTCCGTTTCCTTAAGATTTATGTTCTCATCCAACAGTTTAAGCCTATCATCGCGCATAAGCTTTTCTTCCGTTGACCTGGGCGCATCGCCCGTAAAGAGCACGCTCGCGCCATGATAATCGAGCCACACCACCGCCGAACTTGCATTGGTGTTTTCAAAGATTTCCGTTTGGATGGTGTAGGGATATAAAAAACGGAGCGTGTAAGGATTTTCATCATCCGAGCTCAAATTGATGCTTCTCGCCGAATATTGCCACTGACAACCCTGCTCCATTATTTCCGTGTACACGGCGGCGTATGCTTGATTGCTCGTTGCGGAAGTTAAAGGCAAAAACGCGCGTTTCACTTGCTTATACCGCACCACCTTTTGCAAACCGCCACAATGATCGCTGTCGGCGTGCGTAATCAAAAGATAATCGATCACGTCTATCTTTAAGGCGTTTAAATATCGCATGAGAATGGTTGCACTCTCTTCCCCTGCGCCACCGTCAATGAGCATAACTTTGCCATCGGGAAGTTCTACGATCGAGCAATCGCCCTGCCCAACGTCCAAAAAATGGACGCGCATTTCCCCTTCATCACTTTTCCCCGTTTGCGGAAGCGCAAAACAATATTTCCAAGTTTCCGCAGGCAACCAAAAGGAAATGATACACAAAGCGCCCAAAACGGCAATCACAAAAAACAGCGCAATCGTTTTAAGACGCTTGACCCGCTGTTCAATTTTCCTTTTTTCTGCTTCGTAGCCCACGCTTATCCCTATCTTTGTGCTTTTTCGATTTGTTCAAACACGCTCACAAGCGCATCCGTTTGATAATCTTCTATCCTACCTGCATCTGCAAGAGCGGAAATTTTAGGATCGATCGGCATACGCGCCGTTGCGTTGATTCCGTATTCGGCGGCAATGCGTTCCACTTGGCTATGCCCGAACACTTCTATCTTTTTCCCACAATCGGGGCAGGAAAGATAGCTCATATTTTCCACGAGCCCTAAAACGGGAACGTTCATCATCTTCGCCATGTTTACCGCTTTTTCCACAACCATTTTCACCAAATCTTGCGGAGTGGTCACAATCACGATCCCTGCAAGGGGAATGCTTTGGAACACAGTAAGGGGCACGTCGCCCGTTCCCGGAGGCATATCAATAAAGAGCAGATCGAGATCTTTCCAAATGACGTCCGTCCAAAATTGCATCACCGCGCCCGCAATAATCGGCCCGCGCCAAATGACGGGACTCGTTTCGTCAGGCAATAACAAGTTCATAGACATAAGTTGCACCCCTTCTTTGGTTGCAACCGTTTGAATCCCCTCTTCGCTGCCTTGCGCGCGCTCCGTCACCCCGAACATACGAGGGATGGAAGGGCCTGTGATATCGGCGTCCATAATCCCTACCGACAACCCTGCTTTTTGCGCAAACGACGCCAGCAGGGACGTGGTTAACGATTTACCTACCCCGCCTTTACCGCTGACGACACCGATAATTTTTTTGACTCGGCTATCTTTGTGAGGCGCTTTATATTTACTCTCACTCTTACGCGAAGAACAGCCCGAAGCGCAAGAGGAACAATCGTGAGTACAATTTTCCGACATACCTTTTCTCCCAATTTTTACTTTTCG
>JAZOLI010000061.1:0-6115 GCA_045652965.1 Candidatus Scatosoma sp. | reverse complement strand
TTTCATCGTTTTGATTTCTTCAAGTGCGGCATCGGAAAATCTCAAATTCTCGTTTTCCATTTGCACGCCGATTTCGTGGAAGTTTTCCGCATGGTCGCCAATACGCTCTACGTCGTTTAACACGTGGAAATAAGAACCGATAACCCTTTCGTCCCCTGCCGAAACAAGCGGAGAAAGTTTGATTAAATATTTGGACAAACCGTGGTTGGTGAAATCGATCACGCTTTCGTTTTCATAAATCGCCTTTCCGTTTTTATCCGAGCCCGTGAAGATGGCTTCAAACGAGTTTTCGATGTTTTCTTTTGCAAGCGAAATCATATATTCGATTTCCTTTTTCACTTGCATCATTGCAATCGGGGGCGTTTTCAAAAGTCGATCGTCCACGTATTTGAAATGACGGGTCTCTTCCGCCGTAGGTTTGTCGCGGAACAACCACTCGGAAATTTTTACGTATTGTTTGATAAACGGCAATGCAAGCAACGTGTTGGACGCGTTGAAAATTACGTGGAACCAAGCAAGCTGCATTTCGGGATTGTTCGGAAGAGAAGTTTCAAACATCATAACCGTCCAATCTTTGAAAATCCAAACAAGCACTGTGAAAATCGTAGAGCCGATCGCTTTAAAGAAGAAGTTGATAAACGCCGTGCGTTTTGCGTTCGTCGTAGCACCGATCGCCGCAAGCGCACCCGTCACCGTCGTGCCGATGTTTGCGCCAAGCACAAGGAAGAGCGCGTTTTCAAGCGTGAGCGCGCCTACGCCTACCATCGTGATAAAGATACCCGTTGCCGCCGACGAGCTTTGAATGATTGCCGTGAACACCGTGCCGCAGAACAAAAGCAAAAGCGGGAAGCTGATTTTCGTGAATAAATCGGAGAACCAATTTACGATTTCCACGTTGCTTTTAAATGCCGAGCCCATTAAATCGAGCCCTACGAAAATCAAACCGAAGCCACTTAAAATGCCGCCGATTTGTTTAATCCTATCCGATTTAAAGAACGTCATCATTACGCCCACAAACGCCAAAAGCGCGAGCCAATCGGAAATCCCCAGCGATTGCAAGGATACGATGATGCCCGTGATCGTCGTGCCGATACTCGCACCCATTACGATAGACGTGGCTTGCGTAAGCGTCATGATGCCTGCGTTTACGAAACCGATCACCATAACGCTGGTTGCCGACGAGCTTTGAATGATTGCGGTCACCGCCGCACCAATTCCTACGCCCGCCAAACGATTGTTGCTAATTTTTCCTAACAACCCTTTCATTCCTTTGCCTGCGCTCTTTTCCAAACCGTCGCCAAGCATATTCATACCTGCGATGAACACACCGACGCCCGCAAGCAAAAGCAAAATACTTGCTAACATTTTTCTTTTTATATCTCCTTAAATTTCGTTGTTTCTACACTTTTCTCAATTTTTCCCTATTTTAATTTTACCATAATTATTTGCATTTTGCAAGAAAATAACGGCAAAAAATTTTTGCCGCGAGAAAATTTTTTTGTTTGGGGTTTGATAAAAGCGATTACGAGCAAGGGAAAACGCAAGCCTGACAAAGCCCTGCGACGTAGATTCTCCGTTTTTCACCAGTCTTGTTTTTTAAGGGACTTATCCTTTACGTCGTCGTAATAGGCGAAATATTTTTCTTTAAAGGCGGCGGCGGAGAAAGGCAACTCTTCCCCGCCTGCTTGCATGCGCGCGAGCATTTCTTCAAGCTCGTCGGGCGTGAAATCGGCAAGCTCGGTTTCTTCGCCGTAGGTTTGCAGAAGTTTTAAAAGATCAAGTTTAGACATACATCAAATTTCCACCTTGATATATTCACCGCGACAGGGCACGGTGATATGCGTGAAGCCGATTTCTTTGAGCAAAGCCATCGCTTCATCGCGCCGCCTTAAAATACTTTCCGTCACGTGCGCGTCAGAAGCATAGGAAACGAGCCGACCGCCGAGCGCGAAATAGCGCCTTACAATCTCTTCGCTTGCGCAGGGGGTAAAGGTTTTTGCATAACGATTGGAAGCGTTCACTTCCAAAATTTTATTTTTCGCGATAATCGTTTTTAACAAATCGTCGATTTGTTCTTTAAATTCGCTATACGATAATTCTTTATCTTGATAGGGCGCATAACGGGTGGGATAGCCGATATGTCCCACGATATCGTAAGCATACGGCACGTCTAAGCTGCGGCGCACGAGCGAAAGATATTCGCCATACGTTTCCTTTTTCGGGCGCAAAATTTCCACCCCTTCGCACGTCGTTTGGTAAAAGGGTTTTTGGCGATAATAATCTTCTCCATTTTGACCGTGTACGCTGTTTACCACGAAATCGGGGTTATATTTCTCAATCACTTCACGGCTTTTTTCAATCACTTCTGCCACAGGCGCAAAGCCCACTTCCGCACCAACAAGCACGTTCATCACCCCTTGGTAATCTTCCTGCAAATGGCGAGCGTCGTGGAAATATTCTTCCGCGTTCGTTCCCCCATCTGCTCTGCCTTGGTCGAAATCGAAATGTTCGGAAACGCCGTAGAACGCAACCCCTTTTTCTTGCGCCGTTTTGAGCATGTCGGTAAGAGGCGAAACGCCGTCGTAAGAATAGGTGGAATGGTTGTGTACGTCCGTTAAAAGCTTTTGCATGGTTTTTTCTCTCCTTCGTCCTTTATATTATAACATAATTTATAAAATCAAGCAAGCGAGAAGAAAGTATACGTGGAAAAATTTTTCCTAACCTGCCGTGATTTGGAAATGTGCCGTGGTTTTTCCCAACTCTTGGGAAAAACGGTAAAATTTATGTCTTGATTTTCAAAAAAAGTTATCGTATAATCGCTTTGTTATGAAAAACTTAAGAAAAATTTTAGCGCTCGTTTTGGCGCTTACTTGTATCGCAACCACAGCTTCCTTTTTCGTGCAAACGGAAAAGGTAAACAACGACGAGCTGTTTCAACCCCCTACAAACAGCGAAAGCGTGCTCCCCGATTTGGAAAACGAAAGTTCGAGCTCCTTGCCTGAGCCTACGCCTCCTACACCTACGCCAACACCCACCCCTGAGCCTGAACCTGAGCCCCAACCGCCGAAAGTGACTTACGCGAAGTACATACGATGTACGGGGAACAACGTGAACATCCGCTCGGGCGCAGGCACCGATTTTGCCACGCTTGGACAGGCGGAAAAGGGCGAAAATTACGCCGTAGTGGGACAATCTGGAAATTGGTATAAAACCTATTATCGGGGCAAAACCGCCTACATCTACGCTTCCTACGCCGCCGTGTTATCCATTTCAAAAAGTGACAACGAAAAGGTGGAGAGCGTGATTAGCGAAGGGTATAAACTGATGGGCGTGCCCTACGTTTACGGCGCAGTACGCTTTCACGACGGCAACGGCAATCTTCTAGCCGGTTTCACCGCGCAAAAATTTGATTGCTCTTCGCTCGTGCAATATATTTTTTACAAGGGCGCAGGCAAACTTTTGCAAGTGACCACGCGCACGCAAGTGAAACAGGGGCAATACGTTGCGAAAAGCGATTTGCAACGTGGGGATTGCATTTTCTTCACCAACGAAAGCCGCAAACATCTTTCAGGCGTGGAACGCATCGGGCACGTGGCACTCTATCTTGGGGATAATTATATTCTCCACACCGCTTCCGATTTTGCGCGCATTGAAAAAATAAGCTCCACGCGGTGGAGTCACTACGTGGAAGCTCGGCGTTTTATTTAAGTTCTGGTGTGGCGGCAACCGTTAAAAAATAGACGGCGGTTGCGCCTGCGTTCACGATCAGCTCGGCGCACGCGCTGCCCGTTGCGCTTGTCGTCATGATATCGTCGATCAAAAGCACCGTTTTGTCTTTCACAAGCTTGCGTTTATGTAAATGAAACGCGCCTGCGATATTCTTCGCGCGATCGGCAAAACCCAGCTTCTTTTGCGCGGCATTTTCCCTTGTTCTTTGCAACACTTCGCTATCGAGCACAACGCTCTTGCCTGCGCGTTCTAAAGCACACGAAACGCTTTTTGCAAGCTCTTCCGCTTGGTTATAGCCACGCCCATTCAAACGCTTTTGCGTGGTGGGAACGGGCACGATAAGAAACTCGTTTTCCGTCGTTTTGGAAAGCAAATATTCCGCCGATTTCTCGCCAAAATAAAGGGCAAGCCGTGGCGAACCGTTTTTCATGCGATTGACGAGCTTTGCCGCCGTGCCAAGATAGGGAAAAGGCGAAAAGCCTTTCGTGAATTTGGGCGCGTGGCTTTTGCAGGTTAAGCACACACCTTCCGCGCGCGTTCGTCTACCGCATTTATCGCAAAATTTATCGCCCGTTTTTAAAAGCTTTGCTTCGCATTCTCCGCACAATCTATGCTCGGGATAATCGAAAAGCTCTGCGCCGCAAGCATCGCAAGCGTAGCCGCGCTCGCGATCCACTTTCTTTAATTTTTCAAGCCATTTACGCCAAAGTTTCATTGCTTTCGGCGTCTTTTTTACGTTGATATCGCACGAGCATATACGCCCCGATTACCCCTGCGATAAACAAAGCTACGCCAAGGCAAACGTCGATCACGAACGCACCGCCTGCCGCCCACGTGGCGTAAACTTCCACGATATCGCCGTTGCAAAACATGGAAAGGATTGAGCCGAGCGAAAGCCCCACGATCATCGAATACGCCGTGTGGCGTGCCTTTGCAAAAATGCCCGTTAAGAGCTTGGAAAAAGCGAGTATGCCACCGATAAAGCCGATGCCAAGCGCTACGTAGACAGCAAACACCATCGGATTGCTTTTCCAATAGGTCATGCTCACGCTTTGCACGAGCGATTGAAACCAACCCACCGCCATTAAAAAGGCGCTTGCCGAAAGCCCCGGCACGATTTGCGTGATGCCCATCACCGCGCCGATGATTAAACCGAGCGGCAAATGCCACCACTCTATCTTTGCAAACACGTCCTTTACTATACCTTCCGCTCCGCCTGCGTTAGAGCCCGACATCAAAGCGGAAACACAACCGAGCGCAACGGGAATGAAAAGCCCAAGCGCGAACAGGGCAACTCGCCCTGCCGTTTTTTTCGCGCCTTTCATCTCGTCAGTGACCGCAGGGAACGCGCCCGTCATAAGCCCTGCAAACAGGCACACAATGGCAAAAGGTAAAATGTCTAAAAGCGCTTTCACGGCGATAAAGCCAAGCAACACGCCAACAACGATTCCGATCCCGATCGGGAGCAGGAACAAAAAACACTGTTTAAACTTTTTCAAAAGATTGCCAAGCGCATATAAAAATTGATCGTATAATTTGAAAATGATGGCAACCGTTGAACCGCTAATCCCCGGAACAATCACCGCAAGCCCGATAAAGAAACCGAGCAGGGCACTCTTGCTCCAAGTTTTTTTGTTATATTTGATAAGTGCTATCTCTAAGCTATCCTTTCCCATGATTTTCTCCTTTGATTATTATTATACCCTAAAATAACAGCAAGGTCAACGCTTTGTGGCGGTGTTTTCCGTCCTTTTTTGCTTAAAAAAACGCAAAATCGTCAATTTCTACGCTGTGAAAACATATATAATATCGTTAAATAATAAATTTTATGCAGGTGCGCTTATGAATTATGTTAAAAAAATGTGCATTTTACGCCAAGCCCGTCAAGGATTTTCAGGCGATGGCAAAGCCCTTTCGGGCTTGATTAAAATTGAACAATATGGAAAAAATCTCGCGATCGAAGTGTCCGTGATTAATTTCGCGCCCTTGGTTTCAGGGGAATATTATTGCCTTATCTCTGATAGCAAAGGAAACACGGAAATGTTGTCGCTGCGCGGAAAAAGCCTTTTTAATATCCTTTCCGATCTTGACATATCAGGCGGCTTTTGCGGCGTGATTTGCTACGTAAAAAACGACGTCGTGCCCGTTGCTTACGGCATCAACGGAAGTGGATCGTACGATTGGAAAAACATTTTAAATGCAGCCATGCCCCCTATCTTTCTCAATCACGAAAGACTTGAAAAGACGAAAAAGGCGGAAACGGCAGTGGCGGAAAGAATCGAAATGGATGAAAACGAACCTACCATGTACGAGCCGAATGAAGAAATTTCGTCTATCTATGACGACGAAACGGTGGCAACGGAAAATTATTATCAAGAAGAAAAGG
>JAZOLI010000060.1:0-10050 GCA_045652965.1 Candidatus Scatosoma sp. | reverse complement strand
TATGCCTGCGCAAAAAATGGCTAGGAAAATTGCAAAAGCTATTTTAAAAAAGAAGCGTCGTGCCGTCGTGGGTTGGGATGCAAAACTGATGAATTTTACTGCTAAAATTATGCCTATGAAAGGATTATTCTTGATTCGCGGTGTCATGAAAGCTTCTAAATCCAAGGTTTTTACCGAAGTTTTTGACTATCCGTCACAAAAAAAATAATTTTTTAAGGATGCAAAAAGGGATAACGAACATTTTCGTTATCCCTTTATGATTTTAGTTTTTTAATTATACACTTTCTTCCTTTGTGTTAGGCTTGTTGCGAATAAGAAGAAAATCGATTATAAACGCAACTGCATAAAGAGCTAAAGTGAAATAAAGTATGTTTTGATAGCCCAAGATCGGAGTCGCAGAATTTTTTACAATCAAGCTCGCAACTTGATTCCCCGTCAAGCCTGCCATTGCCCAAGCCGAAAGAGCAATACCATGAATAGACGAAATTTTTCCCATACCGTAAACGTCGGAAAGCAACGTAGGTAAATTGGAGAATCCACCGCCATAACCAAGATTAACGACAATAAGTAAAATAATACAAATCCAAGCCGTTTCGTTTTGAATCGCTCCCGTGATCAATCCAAGCACAGTGAGCAACAACTCACTCAACAAAATAATTTTATAAACAGTGTTTCTATCTTTTAAACGATCGCCTACGGCGGAATATCCAAGCCTGCCTGCTGCGTTAAAGAAGCCCGTCACGGTGCAAAGCACGCCCGCAAACGAAGCAAGCCCAAGAATTTCATAGATTTCCCCTTCGCAATGGATAAGCGCAAGCCCACAGGTAATGTTTAAATAAAACACAAGCCAAATGCCGACAAATTTCGGATCGAGAAATATTTTAAATCTCTTGAAAAATTCTTTGATTTCAAAAGGTTTATGCGGCTCTACCCATCCTTCGGGTTTTTTGAGAAGTAAATGACCGCAGAACATCATCGCAAACCAAACCGAAGCAAGAACGTATAAAGTGGTTTCTACGCCAATTGCACTAATCAAAGCGGTGATAATGGGCGAGAATATCATTTTCGCCGCACCAAAGCCTGCAACGGCAAGCCCCGTTGCTAAGCCTTTATTGTTGCTAAACCAAAGCATAAGCGTTTTGACAGGCGAAAGGTAGCCGAGCCCTAAACCGATGCCCATAATCACGCCGTAGCATAAAATGACAAGCAACACGCTTTGCAAACGCAAAGCAAGACCAGTTCCTACAACACCGACTGCAAAACAAATCGTTGCGATTAAACTTGCCTTGTGGATATCCTTTTCCACAAAATCGCCGAGAAACGCCGCGCTCATTCCCAAGAAAAAGATTGCAAGCGAGAACGCCCAACCGAGCGCATCTGCATTGATACCGTTTTCCGTGAAAATGTTAGCAATTGGAGCAGAAAAGAGAGACCAACAATACACCGTGCCAATACTGCAATGGAGCAACAATGCAGGAATTGCCGCGCACGTCCATTTGTTAGAAAATTTCTTCATAGGTGTACACCTTCTTTTGATTATAATATGCAAAAATTTTTATTCGAACTCAATCATTATAATCCTTTCAAAAAAGTTTGTCAACTAAAAACAGGCAAACAATATGTTTTAAATTTTTTAATTTTTCGGCTGCAAATTTTTATTAAATTTTGAACAAACAAGAAAAAATCCGACTGTTTTTTCAGCCGGATTTTGTTTTTTATTTTCTTTTATTTATCCAAATCAAGAAGATCTTGATAACGGGAAACAAAACGCGTTCCCGACGTTTTATATTCGTTTAAAATCGCATTTTGTGCATCCGAGGTATAGCTCGTTGCGGAAGTCGATTTTAAAGATTCGTAGAAGAGATTGGAGAACGTGCCTTCTTTCTCTACGTCTTCCGCCTTAAAGCCGCCATATACGTCGCCGTCGTCTGCGTCATACACAAACGCTACGTAGATGATATGCCAACCATAATCGGAAGGAGCAACCACGTAAGATCCTACGCCTTGTTTTACCGCATATTGCGCTGCATATTCAAATTCAGATACAAAGCTCGTCTTATACGGGGAAACCAAATAGCCCATATACGAATTCAAACAACCAGGGTCGGTGCTGTAAGCAAACATGAGTTCGTTCACCGCCGAAAGCGCCGCGTAAGAATCGTTGTTTTCCGCATAGAAATATTGTGCGCGATCGGTGTTTTCAAGCTCAACCTTACCCGTGTAATAGATAAATTTGCTATAATCCACTACGCCGTCTGTGGTATACACCGTGTCGTTATATTTTTCATATTTCGAGCCGCCCGTAACGTCGCTGCCAACTGCATAGTTGATATAATTTTCCATTTCGGAAATAAAGCCGTCAACATCGAGCTTGTTGGGGGTAAACTTCCATTCGCCATCCTCATTTTGCGTTGCTTTACCGTTATAAGGATATTGACCAAGATAATGTTTAAGCGATTGATATTCGTCCGTTTTCGTTAAATTGTTTTCAAAGAACAAATAGGTGTCGCCTTCAACCTTACCGTTATTGTAGAAGCCTTCGCTTACCTTATACGAATAATTGCTGTGTTCATCTTCGCCAAACCAAGACGTACGCAAATCTTTTGCTTGTACGTTTGCAAGGATAGCTTTACGTGCATTGAAGATTTCGTCCTGCTTTAAGCCTTTGTTCTTTGCCGCTGCATATTGTTGTTCTTGGCTTGCGGAGAAAGGCAACAAGATGTTGTAAATGAAGCCGAAATCCTTTTGACCATAGAGAACGAACGAATCGTCGGAGATGCTATCAAGCGCCGTTTCAAACGCCGAGGAATCTTTCGTGTAGGAATATTCTTGCGAGTCTTTGATTTCTTGATATTTGCTGCTTACGTAAGCATAGTTATCCGCTTCAAGCACTGCAATTGCCTTTTCGTTCAACTCGTCAAGATACTTGTTCACAAGTGCACGAGAGAGCGTAGAAGAAAGCTCCATATAATAATAGTTAAGTTCCGTGATCACCGCGGTATCTTCGCTTTGATCAACCAAGCCGTAGCCTTGTAAGTTGGAAAGGAACGTGTTATAAGCTTTCTTTCTTGTCGTTGCCGTGCTTCCTTCCACCTTTTCATATTCCCCACAGCTATCGAGTGCATTACGCCCCGTATAGATCTCGTAATCTTCAGGAATATATTCTTCAATTGCCGTGTTTACGCTCGTTGGAGTGGTGCGAGCTTCTTCGTGGTCGTGCGCATCGTCGTCCGCTTTGATATAATCCTTTTCTGCAGAATCAAGCGAATCGTTAAGCGACTTTTTCAAGCCGTACACCGCTTCGTTATATGCTTCAAAATCCGTTCCGTTTTCGGTAAGGAAATATTGCATGGTAAGAACTTCGGGGTTTGCTTTTAAGAGAGCTTTTACTTCAAGGGAAAGCTCTTTATCGTTTTGCGCGCTCTCCACGTAAGCTAAGCAAGCATCTGCCGTTGCGTTTGCGCCATCGCCAAAACCGTTTTTAAGATAATGCGCCACTGCAAATTGCGCCATAATCTTGTTGTTGATTAAACCATCCATCAACATATTAAAGGTATCTTCATAAGAATAACCATAGTTTTGAACGTAGCTCATACCAACGTTTAAGAAATAAGCAACGAGATCGCGCTTAGGAATATCCGTTGATAATCCCTTTTTATCAATCAATTTTTCAACGTCTGCTTTTACAGAATCGTAATCGGTGCTTTTGCCAAGGTTATCTGCAATGTTCACCGTCGCTACGATTTGTTTAAGATCCGCTTCGTTGTCGACAACCAAAAAGTTGCAACCCGTTGCGCCCACCGTGAGCCCGAGGCTCAAAAGTAAAGCCGCCGTCTTTTTCAATGTGTGTTTCTTGTTCATAAAATACTCCGATAATTCCCGCGTTTTTTGACATCGACATCTTAAAAAATCAAGCTTTCCCACGTCGACGCATACGCTATCAATCTATATTATAAACTATTTTTCTATAAAGTGCAAACGTTTTTACTTATAAACTTTCAAAAGTTCGCGCAAATTTCAAAAATTTTGTCATTTGCGCCATCAATTCCGCCGCGTCACGACCTTTAAAGAACTCTACCACGGGCGCTTCCGTCATATTTAAGCGGGTTTCCGAAGCAAATTTATCAAGCGCCGCTTGCACGCGCTTATCGCCCAAGCTTTCAAGCGTGGGAAATTCAAGCGAACCAACGCCCTTTGCCACCGTGATTTTCTTGACGTTGAATGGCGCGGCGTAGCTTTTTAAAACGGCAATCACCATTAGATTTTCCACCGCGCGCGGAAGAGAGCCATAGGTATCTTGCAAGGAAGCGTACACGCGTTTATAATCGGAAATGGAAGAAATTTCGGCAATCTGTTTATAGGTGTCCAAACGCCCTGCCGAAGATTCGATATATTTTTCGGAAATATACGCCGTTGTGCGGATATCAAGCTCGGCGGAAACGTGGCTTTCACCCGTCAATTCTTCTTTTAAAAGCTTGGCGTAAAGCTCGTAGCCCACCTTATCCATATGCCCATGTTGTTCCGCGCCTAAAACGTTGCCTGCACCCCGAATTTCCAAATCGCGCATAGCAAGCTTATAGCCCGATCCAAGCTCGGTGAATTCCATAATTGCTTTGAGCCGAGCCGCGGCATTATCCGACATTACACGCTCTGCTTTATACGTGAAATACGCGTGCGCAAGCCGCGAACTTCTACCCACTCTACCTTTGAGTTGATAGAGCTGAGAAATGCCTAACCTGTCGCTATCAATCACGATAATTGTGTTAGCGTTGGGAAGGTCGACGCCGTTTTCAATAATCGTCGTTGTCACCAAAATATCCGATTTTCCACCGTAAAAATTGAGCACGGCGTTTTCAAGCGCCGCTTTATCCATTCTTCCGTGCGCCACCGAAACGGTTGCTTCAGGCAATATGCGTCGAATGGTCGAAGCAAACGTGAAAATACTCTCCACTTTGTTATAGAGAATGAACACCTGCCCCCCACGAGAAAGCTCGCGTATACACGCATCGCGAATGAGCGTTTCCGTTTCTTCCACCACGTAGGTTTGCACGGGTAAACGCTCCACAGGTGGCGTGTGAATGGTGGAAATGTCGCGTATACCTGAAAGGGACATATGAAGCGTTCTTGGAATTGGCGTTGCCGTCATAGTAAGGCAATCGATATCCTTTCGTATGTTCTTAATTTTTTCCTTATGTTCCACGCCGAAGCGCTGCTCTTCGTCCAAAACCAGCAATCCAAGGTTTTTAAATTTAACGTCGCTGGACAACAATCGGTGTGTGCCAATAACAAAATCGATAGAGCCGTCGGCAAGACCTTGCAAAATTTTTTCCGTTTCTTTGGGCGTGTTAAAGCGATTGAGTGCGGCAACTTTTAAACCAAACTGCTCAAAGCGCGCCCAAGCCGTGTTAAAATGTTGCTTGCAAAGCACCGTGCTGGGACACATAAGCGCTGCTTGTTTTCCTGCAAGCGCGCAAAGGTATACCGCGCGAAACGCTACTTCCGTTTTACCAAACCCAACATCCCCACAAAGCAAACGATCCATCACCTTTTCCGAACACATATCTTCTTTGATTTCGGAAACGGAGCTCGCTTGGTCGGGCGTGAGTTCGTGCTCGAACGCTTCTTCAAATTCTTGCATGAAAATTTCATTCGCTGGGAACGGATATCCTTTCTTTTCCGTGCGCTCTGCATAAAGTTGTTTTAAATCAAATGCAAGTTTTTTAAGAGAAGCTTTAACGCGCGCTTTCACACGCTCAAAATCAGCCCCGCCAATCTTGCTTAAATTCGGATTGCTATCGCCTACGTATTTAGACAAAACGTCCATGCTTTCAGCTGGTACGTAAAGCATATCGCCGTCTTTATAAGCAAGCGCGATATATTCTTTCGTGCCGTCCGTCGTTTCAATTTTTTTCGTCCCGATAACCTTACCAATACCATGCGTTTCGTGCACGACGAAATCGCCCACTTCGGGTGCGGAAAACATATCGCCACGCTTGCGGCGTATACGCCGAGAATCGGGTGGTTTGGTGTATAAATCGCTCACACCGATCACTGCCGTTTTACACGAATGCAAAACAAAGCCCTTTTCTAGCTTATCTTCCAAAACACAAACGCCTTCTAAACGTTCCAACGTTTCGGGACGCTTAGCTGTGGAAATATATTCTTCGGCTAAATTCTCCGTCATTTTGATTGCACGAGCATTGTCGCCGCAATATAAAAGAACACGATAACCGCCCTTTTTCCAGTTTTTTATATCCGTTAAAAGAGCAGGGAAACCGTTTAAATATTTCGACGTTGGCGTGGCGGTGAAATTGTAAATTTTAAGCGGTTCAAAAAAGAAAGGATTGCCTGTAAACGTTTGTAAAACTACACGCCGTTTTTCTAAAATAGCGCTTAAAAATTTTTCTTTGTCGATATATTGCCGGGACGTGAAATCAAACGCTTCTCCCCCAGCTTGCAAACGGTGAAAACGCTCTTCATGCTCTTTGTAAAGCCCATTAAACTTATCCCAAAGCGATTTGCCTTCGTCGAAGATAAGCACGGCGTTTTCGGGCAATATCGAAAAGAAATCGGTTGTGTTTTCAAGCAAAGGCAACACGAACGAAGAAGTTAATTGCTCCTGAGAAAGTATCTCATCTGCTATCTCCTTTGCGCGCGTATAGGCTTCCGCTGTTTTGAAATCTTTTATGGCTTTTTCAAGCGCAGCTTCCACTCGCTTGCGATCGTTTTGAGATGTGATCACGTCGGTAGCAGGAAGAATGGTGAGCCTATTTACGGTAGGTAAACGCGTTCCTGTTGCAAGATCATAGGGTTTGATTTTTTCAATCGTATCGCCGAAAAAATCGATGCGTACGGGATTTTCTTCGCCTACGGGATAAATGTCGAGTATGTCGCCGCGAAGAGCAAACACACCTTGCGTTTCGACTTCAAAATTTCGCGTGTAGCCCATTTGCGTAAGGCGAGCAGGCAGGCTCACAAAATCCAACTCTGTCCCTTCTTCAAGGGTGAGTGTGGGCAAGGTTTTGGGGAAAAGCTGAATAAGCGCGTCGATCTCCGCAACCGTCACTTCCCCGCCTTGATAAAGAGAAGAAATGCCGCGAATTCTTTGATAGAGAGAATCTTTTGAAAGCGCTTTGCGATAAAGCAAAACTTCATCTTTTGCCGCAAGCACTTCCGTCTTTTTTCCCGACAAAGCGGAAATGTTTTCCGCCGCTTTTTTCGCCGAAATGCTATCCGCCGTGATATAGACAACAGGATAATCAATCAAGCCTGCAAGCAGATATTTTAAGGAATCGGAAACACCGAAAACCGCCGTGGGCGTGCCGCGGCGGATATCATCTGCAAACAAGGGATATTCTCCCCCTATATTTTCAAAATTGAAAAAATTGCGTTTCATCATCCTTTTAACAACTTACGTTTTAATTGAATTTCCCCATTACTTTTTCAATGTCTAAGCCTTTGGCAAACTCCGCCGCGGCTTCGCCTGCCGTTTTGCAGGCTGTGGCGTAAAGCTCGTAATCTTCTTTCCCGATTTCCGCAAGCACGTAGTTGATGATGGGGATTTTCACGTCTTCATCGCGAATACCGATACGGATTCTTGCAAAATTCGTCAAGCCCGTTTCCCCGATCACGCTACGCATTCCGTTATGCGTGCCTGCGCTGCCGCTCGCGCGAATGCGCACTTTACCTTTGGGAAGATCATAATCGTCATAGATAACAAGCAGGTTTTCAGGCGGGATTTTATATTTTGCCATAAGCTGCTTCACCGCTCTACCCGAATTGTTCATATACGTTAAAGGACGAGCAAGAATCACCTTTTCACCATTTACGTAAGCTTCCGCAACAGACGCTTCACATTCTTTCTTTTTAAACTTTGCGCCTAAAATTTCCGCCGCATCGCCCACCGCGATAAAGCCCATATTATGAAAGGTTTTTTCATATTGTTTGTCAGGGTTTCCCAATCCAACGATCAGATACATATTTCTTTCCTTTTGTCAAAAGCGTCGCCGCTATCACCGCGGCGGCTTCTTTCGTTTGTGTTTTTAAAATTAGTCGTACAATTTCGACATGGGTTTGACAAGGTATACGTTTTCGATTGCCGCAGCAAAGATATCCGCAACGGTAAGAATTTCGAATTTGTCGAGTTTCTTTTCTTCGGGAAGATTGATGGTATCGAGCATAACGAATTTCGTGATTGCCGATTTTTCCAATCTTTCAAGCGCAGGTCCACTCAAAATTGCGTGCGTGCAACCAGCATACACCGCTTCCGCACCTGCATCTTTGATTGCTTGCGCGCCTTGGCAAAGCGTGCCTGCCGTGTCCACCATGTCATCGACCATAAGGTATCTCTTGCCTTTTACGTCGCCAATGATGCTCATAACTTCCATAACGTTCGCCTTGGGACGACGTTTATCGATAATCGCAAGGGGCACACCGAATTTTTCAGCAACCTTTCTCGAACGCTTCACCGCGCCAACGTCGGGCGCAACAACCACGTCAATGTCGCCTTGTTTTGCAAAATAGTTATAAAGCGTAGGACCGCCAAGAAGATTGTCAACGGGAATATCAAAGAAACCTTGAATTTGATCCGCGTGCAAATCCATCGTCAAAACGCGGTCTGCGCCTGCATTCGTGAGCAAGTTTGCCACGAGTTTTGCCGTGATGGGATCGCGCGAACGCGCTTTTCTATCTTGACGAGCATACCCAAAATAAGGGATTACCGCCGTGATCCGCCCAGCCGATGCACGTTTTGCTGCGTCGATCATGATCAAAAGTTCCATCAAATTATCGTTAACGGGCGAGCAAGTAGATTGGATAATGAACACGTCTCTACCACGCACCGTTTCCGCGATATGAACGTTGATTTCACCATCGGAGAACGTGCCAACTTCGATTTCGCCAAGCCCTGTATTGAGCTTTTTTGCAATCGCTTCCGCCAAAGGGCGATTGGAGTTACCACAAAACAACTTAATTTCATTGCCGTGAGTTATCATATGTAACCTTCCTAATTTATTTTTTCCGCCACGCATCGCTTTTCCGCGATTTGCAGTCGGTTTTTTCGTAGTTTGTTTTGCTACTTAAAATAGCCAATAATATAATACCCTTTTTTGTGAATTAAGTCAAGGGAATAAGGGTGCATTTTTAAATTTCTTCACAAGAAAAATTATCGGCTTGCGCTTTCTTTCGTTCCTTTTCTTCTTTTTGTTTTTGTCGCATCGAGATAAAAAAGGAACTCAAAAGCGCGGAACATTCTTCCACTAAAACACCGCCGATAACTTCCGTTTTATGATTTAATAAATTTGCGTTTGCTATCTCGCTTGTGAGAGACCTTCCCTTTTGCTCGTAAGCGCCGAAATAGATCTTGTCCACGCGCGCGTTTAAACTCGCACCCATGCACATAGGACAGGGCTCTAACGTCACGTATAGCTCGCTTCCTTCGGGAAGCCGCCAAGAACCAAATTTTTTGCAGGCTCTATCGATCGCCATCATTTCCGCGTGCGCGGAAGCAAGCTGCAATTTTGCGCGGCGGTTATATCCGCTTGCAACCACTTTATCTTCAAAAACAACAACGGCGCCAATGGGCACTTCGCCTTGCTTTAATCCACGCTTTGCCGCCGCAATCGCCTTGCGCATAAATTTTTCTTCTCTCGTTAATCTTTTCATTCTAAAACGTATTCCTTTGACAAATCGTATAATGTGTTTTCGTTCTTTTTTATAATATCTTCGATAGCTTCTTCTCCAAGCGGATGACAAAGCTGATCATCGCCTGCTTCAATGGTGAAAGAAGGGATGTTAAAAGCTTGTATACACCAATCCTTATACCCCCCTGCGCTTCCTTTTGCATAGGCAAGCGGATATCCCGTCGATCGCGACAACGACAACGCCAAACTTTTATCACGGGGGCAGGTACGCATTGATTGATAAAAATACCAATAAATTTCTTCCCCTTTCGTGTGATAACTCACCGTAAAATTCGGCTTAATTTTTTGTGTAAAAAGCGCAAGGGCTTTGCTTTCTTTTTCGCTGAACGGACGCTTACCGACGCAGTTT
>JAZOLI010000059.1:0-8497 GCA_045652965.1 Candidatus Scatosoma sp. | reverse complement strand
TCGGCTTTTATCATTGAATTTTTGACTATTTTAACTTAACAATTAAGCCGAAATAATCTCTTGTAAAAAATAAAAATGGCATAAAATGCAAAAAACAGGCAATTTTAAGCGTTTTTCGCTCAATGTTGCCTGTTTTTGGTGGGGTCGACAGGAATTGAACCTGCATGGAGTTACCCACAAGATCCTTAGTCTTGCGCGTCTGCCAGTTCCGCCACGACCGCATTAACGAACATTATTATATATCACTTGCACGCTTTTGTCAACTCATTTTAATCAATCTTTTGAAAAAATTTTAAAAATTTTCCTTTCTGCTTTCTCCCCTTGCATAATATCTTCGCATAGAGCGCACAATATTTGTAAATGGAGGCATTTTTATGAAAGCAACTGGAATAGTCAGAAGAATAGACGAGTTGGGGCGCGTGGTAATCCCGAAAGAGATTCGCCGTACGCTCCGCATCAAAGAGGGCGACCCCCTTGAAATTTTCACCGATCGTGATGAGCTCATGCTGAAAAAATATTCCCCAATCGCAACGCTCGAACGATTTAGCAAAGCCACCGCGCGTTCCTTGAACGATTTAAGCGGCAAGCTTGCCGTGATTTGCGATACCGACGGTGTTTTGCACGCCTTTGGCGATGGAAAAAAGGAACTTGATGGAAAAAGCTTATCTGAAGATATGGATAGAATTTTAAAAGAACGTCGTAGCTATATCGCCAACGCTGCAGAGGGCGGCGACATTCTTCCCCTTACGTCCTCCCGAGAAGAAGGCGTGACGGCGCAGGTGATCGTGCCGATTGTGTCGGGCGGGGATTGTCTTGGCGCGGTTGCCGTTCTCTCCAAAGAAGACGGCGCAAAAATGGACGGCTCGGATATGAATCTCGCGCGCTTAACCGCTGACATTTTAGCAAATCAATTTGAATAAACGCTTGGGGCAGATACGCGTTCAACGCATACCTGCCCCTCTCTTTTGCTTCTTTTGCCTACACTTTTACAAAAACAAAACCCCACCGAGAAGGTGGGATTTTTTAAATCTCTTTTAAAGATTATGCGTTAAGCAGGGAGCAAACCTGCAACCATAGCGTTGAAAGAATCGAGCACAGGTTGAACGTATAAGCCACACACGTCGAGCAATTTTTTAGCGAGCGACGTTTCGCCAATCAAAGTGTTCACGTCGAAAATGCCATAAGCTCCCAACACGTAGAACACCACTCCGATACAGGCGCAAATCGCAACGCCGATCACCAAATAGATACTGCAAGCAAGCACACCATCGCCCACGCGGAACGCGCTTATGCCGTCAACTGCTGCCGTAAGTTTTTTAAAGAAGAAACTTAAAATTGCAAACACAATCAACACGAGCACGAAAAGCAAGATGCCCGCCAACAGTTTTCCCACAAGCGGGGCGTAGGTTTCAGGCAAGCCCATCATTTTCGCTGCTCCTATGCAACGGTTAACGAAAGAATGAAGAATTCTCACACCCCCTTCTTCAACGGATAACGCCATAGCCGAAAAAGGAACATAAAACGCAAAACCGATTGCCACCAACCGTCCAACACCTATTACGAGCAAGCGCAAACTGTCTATACAGCCTTTTTCAAAGCCGCTTCTTGCGATTTTTAAAATCAACCCGATCATCAAGAAATCGAACGCATAGTTGAACGCGTATTCTTGCACGCGCCACATATTTTCGTTTGCAAATGCAGGCGCAAGCAATCCCTCGTTCAAACGCATAGCGCAAACGGCAAACAATAGCGCTGAAAGTACGGCGACAAGCACCGCCGCCACGTTAATTGCACAAATCAAGCCACCGAAAGCGCGAGCAAAAACGGAAGGCTTATGCATGCCTTTGCGCACGACAACTTTCCGCGAACTATATTTTTCATAATCGTCGCAACCGCCATCAGTTGCGGCTTTGTCGCGCGTATAGTGACATTTGTCTTTATCCACAAGTTTGATACGTGGACGGAAAAGCAAACTGCAAATGCCCTGTAGCAAAAGAGCAACCGCAACGCAAGCGCTCGCAAAAACGAGCGAAGCCAAGAGCGTTGCCGTTGCCTCGGCTTCAATAACCGTCGAGAAAAGCGGTTTCAACGGATTTCCTTCAGCAAAAGAGCCTTCCAACAAGAAAAACCCTACGCTAGCGCCAACCCAAACGACGCCGCCCCAGCTCACTTTGCGGAACCCCTTTTTAAAACCGATAAAGAAGGCGATCAAAAGCACCACCGCCGCAAACCCACCTATGAGTGCAGGCAGTTCTTGCAACAGATTAAACGCTTCCGTGTTCGTCAATAATGCATAGGATGGCATCATTTCCATTTCTCCTTATCTTGGTTTGTTATTTGTTAAAGTTGTCTTTAAGCGAAACGATTTCGGAAAGAACGAGCGCACCCTTTTCGTTTCTACATTTTTTATAATATCCCACGCGCATGAGCTGGAATTGTTTTCCATCTTCACATGCGGCAAGATAGGGTTCTGCTTTGCCGTAGAAAATATGTTCACTGTCCAAATTCATTCTCTCGCCAAAATCCTGCCCTGCATATTCAGCGTCTTTTAAAAGCACACCGTAGCGGCGAATTTCCGCATCCACGCCCGTTTTACCGTCAACCCATTGGATCGTGCCTTTCACCTTGATACCGCTCGTATCGCTAGAGGAGCGGCTTTCGGGAACGTAGGAGCATTTAAGCTCTTGCACTTCGCCCTTTTCGTCCAAAATCACTTCGTCGCAATGAATGATGTAAGCGTTTTTCAAGCGCACGTAGCCATCCGCTTTCAAGCGTTGATATTTAGGCGGGGGATTGAGCGAGAAATCCGATCTGTCGATGTAAACGGTTTTAGAGAACGCCAACTTTCTTACGCCAAGCTCAGGCTTTAAGGGGTGGATGGCCGTTTCAAGCTCTTCTTCCCCTTCATAGTTGGTGAGCGTCACTTTCAAAGGCTCTAACACCGCCATAGCGCGCTCTGCATTCTCGTTGAGATTGTCGCGAATGCACGCTTCTAAATAGGAAAGTTGGCACTCGGAATTGGCTTTTACTATGCCGATCTTCGTGCAAAAATCCAAAAGCGCTTCGGGGGGTACGCCGCGATTGCGCAAGCCTGCCACCGTAGGCATACGGGGATCGTCCCAACCGTGCACGTGCCCTTCTTCCACGAGCTTTTTCAAATAACGCTTGGACATCACGGTGTTGGTCACCGCAAGGCGCGCAAATTCGATTTGACGAGGCTTGGGCGCAAAACCCAAGTTAATACCAACCCAATCGTACAACGGGCGGTGATCTTCAAATTCAAGCGTGCAAAGGGAATGGGTCACTCCTTGCAGATAATCGCAAATGGGATGCGCATAATCGTACATAGGATAGATGCACCACTTATCGCCCGTGCGGTGATGGGTGGAGCGCAAAATACGATAAATAACGGGATCGCGCATGTTCATGTTGGGCGAAGCCATGTCGATTTTCGCACGCAAGCACTTGCTTCCATCGGGATATTTTCCCGCTTTCATTTCACGGAAAAGGGTAAGGTTTTCTTCCACCGAGCGGTTTCTATAAGGGCTTTCCTTGCCCGCTTCAGTGAGCGTACCGCGCGTCGAAGAAATTTCTTCGGGGGAAAGATCGCAAACGAACGCTTTGCCGTCTTGGATCAATTTTTCCGCATAATCGTAGATAACGTCGAAGAAATCGGAAGCGTACACTTCTTTAGCCCAATCGTAGCCCACCCAAGCGATGTCTTTGCGGATCGCGTCCACAAATTCCGTTTTTTCCTTGGACGGATTAGTATCGTCGAAAAAGAGATTGCACTTGCCGGCGTATTTTTTCGCCGTGCCGAAATTGACGAGCATGCTCTTGATATGCCCGATATGCAAATACCCATTCGGCTCGGGAGGGAAGCGGGTTTGTACCGCTTGAATTTTACCATTTTCTATATCGTCGTTGATGATTTGTTCGATAAAGTTGGTCGCTTCAATTTTGTTCATAATTTTATCCTTATTTGTGCTATGTTAAACGTGCTTTGGTTGTAATAAACGGTTGTGTATTACGTTAAAACGCGGAGATACGAGCAAGCCACACGCCCGCAGTTCGCAATGCGCTTCCTTTACGACAAGCCAACGATCGTGCCGTCGGAGAGAAGATCAATCTTCTCCGCCGCAGGATGCGCACCAAGCCCAGGCATGAGCATAATTTTGCCGGAAATGGCAACGATAAAGCCTGCGCCACCTTTGAGCACGATATCTCTAATGGCAATTCTAAATCCCGTAGGTCTACCCAGAAGTTCTGCGTTGTCGGAGAGTGAATATTGCGTTTTCGCGATAATCACAGGCAAATTGCCACAGCCCTTTTCTTCAATCGTTTTAATTTTTGCAAGCGCTTCTTCCGTAAAATCAACGCCGTCCGCGCCGTAAATTTTCTTCGCCACGTTTTCAATCTTTTCGCAAACGCCTTCGTTTAATTCGTAAGGATGGCAAAGCTTCGACGAAATTTCGCACGCTTTCACCACTTCCTGCGCAAGTTCTTTGCCGCCTTCGCCGCCCTTTAAGAACACGTCGGTAAACACGGCGGTTGCGCCTGCCTTTCTCACCGTTTCGATAACCAAATCGGTTTCCGCTTGCGTGTCGGTGAAGAAGCGGTTCATCGCTACCACCACAGGCTTTTTATAAACGTTTACGATGTTTTCAATGTGTTTGAGCAAGTTGGGCATGCCCTTTTCAAGCGCTTCCAAATTCTCCTCGGAAAGCGTTTCTTTCGCCGCACCGCCGTGCAATTTAAGCGCTTTCACCGTTGCCACGATCACCACGCAATCGGGCTCGATACCTGCCGCGCGACATTTCGTATCTAAGAATTTTTCCGCGCCAAGATCCGCACCGAAACCTGCTTCCGTCACCGCGTAATCGGCAAGGCTCATCGCCGCATACGTCGCTTGCACGCTGTTGCAACCGTGCGCAATGTTGGCAAACGGTCCGCCGTGGATAAACGCAGGCGTGTGTTCAAGCGTTTGCACGAGATTGGGCTTCATCGCGTCTTTTAAGAGCACCGCCATAGAGCCAACCGCCCCGGGGATATCTTTCGCGCGAACGAAATCGCCGCTCTCGTTCAAGCCCACGATAATGTTTCCTAAGCGTTTTTTCAAATCGTCGATATCCGTTGCAAGGCACAAAACCGCCATGATTTCGCTTGCCGCGGTGATATCGAAGTGATCTTCTCTTTCCACGCCCCTGCCCTTACCGCCGATGACAACGTTGATAAGTTCGCGTTCGTTCATATCCATACAACGATGGAAATAGATATTGTTCACGTCGATTTTCAGTTCGTTGCCACGGAAGATGTGGTTGTCCATGAGCGCGCAAAGCAAGTTGTTTGCCGCCGTGATTGCGTGCAAATCGCCCGTGAAATGCAAATTAATTTCCGACATAGGCACAACTTGCGCGTAGCCGCCGCCCGCCGCGCCGCCTTTGATCCCGAACACAGGCCCAAGGGAAGGTTCTCTCAGCGCAAGACAAGCCTTTTTGCCAATTTTAGAAAGTCCGTCGGCAAGCCCGATCGAAACGGTGGTTTTCCCCTCGCCCGAAGCCGTGGGATTGATCGCCGTCACCAAGATAAGTTTGGCTTTGCGTTCGGCGTTTTTAGGCAACACCACTTTCGCCTTATATTTGCCGTATAATTCTAACTCGTTCTCCGTCAAGCCGAGCGACTTTGCAACGTCGCGTATGTCGTTTAATTTCGCACTTTCCGCAATTTCAATATCCGTGAGCATAACACTATTTCTCCATTATAAATTCTTATTCATCTTATTATAGCACATATTTCAAAAAAAGGGAATAATTCGCCTGCAACTTTTTTTAATTTTTTTATCTTTTTGCGTAAATTTTCTTTCTTTCGTTTGACTTATAGGCGGAAAATGTCGTATAATAGAAACGTACGAATGGAATAAGGCGTATCACAAAAAATATTAAACGTTTTAGAACGTTAATCAGGAGCATAAAATTATGGCAGAAAAACGGGCAGTGACAATGGAAAAGCTTGTTTCGCTTTGTAAAAACAGGGGCTTTATCTTCCCTGGAAGCGAAATTTACGGCGGACTTGCAAACACGTGGGATTATGGTCCCCTTGGCGTGGAACTTAAAAACAACGTGAAAAAAGCGTGGTGGAAAAAGTTTGTGCAAGAAAACCCCTACAACACGGGTGTGGATTGCGCAATTTTGATGAACACGCGCACTTGGAAAGCTTCGGGACACCTTGGCGGATTCTCCGATCCTTTGATGGATTGTAAGAGCTGTAAAGCTCGCCACCGCGCGGATAACCTTGTAGAATCTTACGTCGCGAAAAAGAACATGGACGTGAAAGTGGAATCGATGGATAACGACGCGCTCGAAGCGTTTATCACCGAACATAAAATCGTTTGCCCCATTTGCGGCAATTCCGATTTCACTTCTATCCGTAAATTTAACTTGATGTTTAAAACCTTCCAAGGCGTGACGGAAGATAGCGCGAACACCGTGTATCTTCGCCCTGAAACGGCGCAAGGCATCTTCGTGCAATTCCAAAACGTACAACGCGCAACGCGTATGCGCGTGCCGTTTGGTATTGGTCAAATCGGTAAATCTTTCCGCAACGAAATCACCCCCGGCAACTTCACCTTCCGCACGCGTGAATTTGAACAAATGGAGCTTGAATTCTTCTGCAAACCGGGCACCGATTTGGAATGGTTTAACTATTGGAAAAATTATTGCCGTGATTGGCTCTTGTCTCTCGGCATGAAAGCGGAAAATTTAAAACTCCGCGATCACTCCCCCGAAGAGCTTTGCTTCTATTCCAAAGCTACGACCGACTTTGAATATAAATTCGCCTTCGGTTGGGGCGAGCTTTGGGGCGTTGCCGATAGAACCGATTACGATTTAAGCCAACACGCAAAAGAAAGCGGAAAGCCTATCGATTACGTTGATCCCGTGACGAATGAACGCTACGTGCCCTACGTTATCGAGCCGTCGCTCGGCGCGGATGGCGTAGTGCTTGCATTCTTAACCGACGCTTACGATGAAGAAGTGGTCGATGCTGAAAAGAACGATATCCGCACGGTGCTTCGTTTGCACCCTGCGCTTGCGCCCTATAAATGCGCCGTGCTTCCCTTGCAAAAGAACCTTGCGGAAAAAGCAGACGAAATTTATGCAAAAATGCTTAAAAAGTTCCCTGCAACCTACGATATCACAGGCTCGATCGGCAAACGCTATCGCCGTCAAGACGAAATCGGCACGCCGTTCTGCGTGACCATCGATTTCGACACGTTGGAAAACGGCACGGTGACCGTGCGCGATCGCGACACGATGGAACAAATTCGCGTTTCCGTGGACGAAGCAATTAAGTATATCGAAGAAAAAATTGAGTTCTAAAAGCTTATAAAAGTTTAACGCCCCTTGTGACCAGCAAGGGGCGTTTCATTTTACATAAAAATCACAAAATCTCTAAAACACCTCGGTGGATAAAATTTTTTCTTCTGCTTTTTTATCGTTGCCCCTTGTTTTTGTTTTTTTCTGATTTTTGCGTGAAAAGCAACAAATATATGCCAAATGTAAACCAAAGTTGCGCTTTTTTGGGTTGCAAATGCCTTATGATTGTTGTATAATGGTGTCAAGAAAACAAGTGAGGTATCCTTATGACAATCGGCAACAGAATCATTTCGCTCAGAAAAGCGCAACAATTTTCTCAAGAAGAAATGGCAGACAAAATCGGCGTATCGAGACAATCGGTTTCCAAGTGGGAAACGGATGCTTGCGCTCCCGATGCTTATAATTTAATAGCGTTAGCTAAAATTTTAAACACCAGCGTTGAATATATCGTGACAGGTCAAACAAACGTAGATACAAAACGGCAAACGGAAAAAGCGCCTGCTGAAACAAAAAATTTATCGAAGTTAGGGTTCATGCTTTTAACCTTTGGTTTCATTATGGCATTCCTTGGCATGTTCTTACATGAAATTTGGTGTATCATAGGTGCATATATTGCAACGACAGGCATCATTTTTGCTCTTGTAAGAAAAAAGAAAATGTTTTGTATCGCATTTTCAATCATGGCAGTTTTGATAATTGTCACGGTGCTATTGCTTACGTTATAACCAACAAATACGCAATAATCAGAAAAATAGACCGCAAAGCGGTGTGTTGTTAAACAAAATGAAAAGGATAGCAAAAAACGCTATCCTTTTATCACCGATAAAAAAGAGCCCCGAAAATTCGGAGCTCGTTTTTCTTTTTTCGATTAGGCGATGGGGCAACGCGGGTTGACTAGCTTTTAGCGGTTTGCCGTTAGAAAATGCAAGCTATACAAGCGAAACGCGAGCGCGCGTACTTGAGTTTGTACGAAAGCAAGCGTTTTGCGTAGGATTGCGCCGCATTTTGTAGGCAAAAACCAACCAAGCGTTGGAACAGAGCCTTTTATTAAAGTTCTGCGAAGTATTTAATCGTTCTAACCATTTGGCTCGTGTAGGAGTTTTCGTTGTCATACCAAGAAACAA
>JAZOLI010000058.1:0-2284 GCA_045652965.1 Candidatus Scatosoma sp. | reverse complement strand
TATTGACCATCGTCTTGTGTATAAAGAAGGCACGCCCCTTTCGCAAATCGGCAGGGTATATTCACACCGCCAAGCGCTTGACCAGTGCGCGGGCTTTTTAAGCAAGGAAATGCCTTTTGCGGCTTTGCGTGAAACGGAATCCACGGGGTTTGGCGTGTCTCGCGCGATGGAAGACGAAACGGGGAAGAGTGCGGCGATTGTCGGCGCGCACACCGAAAATTTGCGCGGTGGATTTGTGCTGGGAAAAACTTGTATTTCCGATGAAGTAAATAATTTCACACAATTTCTTTTGATTAAGAAGGGGGAAGATAAACTGCCGATTAGCGCACAAAAGCTTTTCTTCTCGTTGGTTGGACCGCACCGTCCGGGTGGGCTGCTCGGTTTGTTAGAAACAATTGCGCGCCATAACGTGAATATGACAAAAATTGAAAGCCGACCCGTCAAGAATAGACCTAGGGAATACCGCTTTTTTATTGAAGCGGAATGTGACGTGGCAAGTGAAGATGCCCAAAATATGATTGCGGCAATCCGCAAAAATGCGTTGGAATATAAATTGCTTGGTGCGTATTCTAAAAATAAGTAAGGGTGAAGTTTTAATTCTTTCGTGTACATAATTTCACCTAACAGGTGAAAAAAAGGAGTAAAATTGAAAAAGACACTTGGTTTAGCATTAGGTTCAGGCGGCAGCCGCGGCGTGGCGCATATCGGTTTTTTACGTGCGTTGGAAGAAACGGGGGTAAAGCCCGATTTTATCACGGGGACTTCTATGGGAGCAGTGGTTGGCGCGGCTTATGCAAGTGGGTTAACAACGGAAGAAATGAAGCAAGCCGTATTTAGCTTGCGCCTTTTAGATTTGCTTACCTTTACGGGCAAGCGCGGCGGCGTTTCCGGCACGAAAAAGATGCGGGAGTTGTTGATTAAATATATCGGTGATATCACCTTTAAGGACTTAAAAATTCCCTTCCGCTGTTATGCGGTGGATATGATTTCTCAACAGCTTATCGAATTTTCTTCGGGAAGTGTTGTAGATGCCGTTGTGGCGTCGGCAAGTATTCCCGTTGTTTTCCACCCATTGGAAAAGGACGGTATGCGCTTGATTGACGGCGGTGTTTTAGAGCGTGTGCCCGTTTCGCAGGTCAAGCAAATGGGGGCGGACGTTGTGGTCGGCGTGGACGTGCTTGGGCATAGAGATGCAAGCGAAGACGCGCCGAACGTGTTGAAAATGTTGATTGAAACGATTGATATTATGGATAATCACCGCACGGCACGGCGTAAAGAAGACTTTGAACAGCTTATTGATTTTTGGCTTGAACCTGAACTGGGGAATATGAGCCAGTATGATTTAAAGCAAATCCGTTTCGCATATGAAAAGGGATATGAGCTTGGGCAAAAAAATGCAAACGAAATCCGTAAAGCATTAAAGCGGCCGCACACGGCAACCAAGCGTAAATTGACGGTGACGGTTAAGGAAAAAAAGAAAGAGGAATAAAGATGGATTTATTCGATTTTAACAGAAATGAAGAAACGGCGAAGCCGCTTGCGGAGCGTATGCGCGCCAACTCGTTAGACGAATTTATCGGGCAAAAGCACATTGTTGCGGAAGGCTCGCTTTTGCGCCGTGCTATTGCGACGGATCGGCTGGGGAGCTGTATCTTTTGGGGCCCGCCAGGTTGCGGTAAAACGACGTTGGCGAACATTATTGCGTTGCGTACAAACGGTGAATTTATTAAATTAAACGCTGTAAACGCAGGGGTTGCGGACGTCAAAAAAGCGGTGGAGCAGGCGCGCGATAACTTAAAACTTTTCAACAAGCGCACCTATCTCTTGTTGGACGAATGTCACCGCTTCAATAAAACGCAAAGCGACTCTCTTTTGCCTGCCATTGAACAAGGCACGATTATTTTTATCGGTTCGACGACGGAAAATCCGTATGCGTCTATGACGCCTGCTATCGTTTCCCGCTGCCGTGTGTTTGAGTTTAAACACTTGGAAAAAGAAGACATTATCGGCGCGTTGCAAGCGGCGGTGAAAAATCGCCATAAAGGGCTTGGGAAGCAAAATATTCGTGTGGATGACGAAGCGATTGAACATATCGCCGTGATGGCGGCGGGGGATTTGCGCTCGGCATATAACGCGCTTGAACTTGCGGCGTTGACGACTTCGCCTGACCACGATGGGAACGTACACGTTACCCTTGCCGATGCGGAGCAGTCCATTCAACGCAAAGCGTTGTCTTATAACGAAAGTACTTATTATGATTTTCTTTCCGCGTTTTGCAAGTCCT
>JAZOLI010000057.1:0-10009 GCA_045652965.1 Candidatus Scatosoma sp. | reverse complement strand
GTGTATCTTTCTTTGCTTAAATTTTATCAGAATTTTCCTGCCGAAAACGCCTTTCAAATTATGCAAACCGCGGCGGCGGCGGTGTGTGAAACGCTCCTTTCTTTCGGCGTGAAACCTAAAATAAAATGGCCCAACGACGTTTATGTGAACGGCAAGAAAATTTGCGGTATCTTGATTGAAAACGCGCTCAGCGGAAAAAATATTGCTTCTTCCGTTGTGGGCATTGGGCTCAACGTTTGGGGGGAGCTCCCACAAGAACTTTTGCCCATTGCAACCACGATTTTGAAAGAAACGGGCGAAAAAATTGAAGTGCAAACGGTGGTGGAAAGGCTTGTCGGGTTTTTGCAAGAAGAAAAGATTTATGAAAAATATGCGCGGCATTTGGGTTGGCTTGGAGAAGAAATTACGCTCGTGATCGGTGAGAAGGAAGAACGCGCGAAGCTCATCTCGGTAGATGAAACGGGCGGGCTTTGGGCGAGCGTAGGTGACGAGCAAAAACGGTTCGTGGCGGCGGAAGTTTCGCTTCGCGTTGTCAAGGAGAATTGAAAATGCAAAAAATTTTAGATAAAAACACGGTGGCGGCGCTTTTGCCTAAGCGCGAGCGCAACTCCAACAAGGGCGATTATGGCAAAGCCGCAATCGTGGCAGGCAGTGAAGAATATACGGGTGCGGCGTATCTTGCCGCGGCGGCTTGTTTGCGCGCAGGCGCAGGCTATACCGCTTTGTTCGTGCCGGAAAATATTTTTCCTTATTTCGTTTTAAAAATCCCTGAAGTGTTGCTTAAAAAATTTGTGGGTTTAGAAGCGCTCCTTGCCTACGATTCGATTGCCTACGGCATGGGTATGGGCGTTTCTCGTCAGGTTGCCGACGGTGCGGTTTGGCTGATAGAAAATTTTTCGGGCAGGCTTATTTTAGATGCCGACGCGCTCAATTCGCTTGCGAAATATTGCTCTCTTGCAGATGTGTTCGCGCGCAAAAAAGGGGACGTTTTGCTTACGCCCCACGTGAAAGAATTTTCAAGACTTTGCAAGCAAAGCGTGGAAGAAATTTTATCCAAAGGATTTACGGCGGCAAAGGAATTTGCGGCGCGGTATAAAGTGAACGTGCTTTTAAAAAACGCCCTTTCGGTGATCGAAAACGGCGAGAATACTTACGTAAACGAGCGTGGCACGTCGGGGCAAGCCAAGGGTGGCACGGGCGACGTGCTCGCGGGCGTGATCGCAGGGCTTTGCGCAAGCGGAAAAACGACGTTTGACGGCGCGTGCGCAGGCGCGTATATCGTGGGGCTTGCCGCCGAGCTCGCAGGAGAAAAAATAAGCGAATATTCACTCACGGCAACCGATCTCATCTCATACCTGGGTGGGGCGTTTTTACACGTAGCCAAAGATACGGATGACGATTGCAACGGCGATTAAAACACCGCCAAAAAGCAGATAATAAAAGGGGAAGGGCGTGACGAGCGATAAAAGCAAGATGAGCGTTGCGCTCGTTAAAAAGCGTTTTGCGTTGGAACGAGCAAAGCATAGCCGTAAGCGGCGTTTGTGCTTGTCCTTTTTCGGCTCGTCGCAAAGATAATTTTCAGGCAGGGCGTTTTGAGAACGCAGAAGTCCAAAGGCGAAATCCCCTGCGCGCACTTCGATGTGCAGGCGGTTGCAAAGTTCAAGCGCGCTTTGTTCAATTTGCTCGCAAACAATCGTTTTTTGCTTGTTCGTTTGATAACGGGAATATCGAGCAACGTCGTCGGTCGTCACGGGCGCGAAGCGGAAACATAAAAAATAAAGGTGTTTTTCCGATTCCAACCTTAGTTTTCCCACCCGTTTCACGTTTGCGTTTTCTAAGGCGGAAAGAGCAACCACAAAAAGCTGTGTTTTCTCTTCATCGCCAAGCAGGGCAAGGTGCGTTGAAAGTTTTTCTTTGAGCGCGGCATCCGAGCGTTTTAAAAGCAAAGTTTTTTGTTTGCTTTGCAAAAGCATGGCGTGTGCGCAAGCGGAAAGTAAGCCGCAAAGGGCGGCGAGAATGAGCGAAGAAGTTAAACTGATTTTTAGGTGGCGGAACAGGCAAAGTGTGACGATCCACACAAGAAAAAAGGTAAAAATGATATCCGAAAGAAATGCCGATTTTTTCATGCTTACATTTTTGACGGATTTTTGCCTTTCTAAACTTGAAAAAAACGAAAATATGTAGTATAATGGTAAGTAGGTTATGAAAGTTGGCATTTTCGGTGGGTCGTTCGACCCCGTGCATATCGAGCATATTCGCGTGGCGCAGGCGGCAATTCAAACGCTTGGGCTCGATCGGCTTTTGATTATGCCTGCCTATGCACCGCCACATAAACAAGGTAGAGTGCTTGCAGATAACCATGTGCGGCTTGAGGCTTGCAAGATGGCGTTTTCTGAAATGGATAAGGTGGAAGTTTCCGATTTTGAAATTGCGCAAGGGGGCGTGAGCTATACCTATCTCACCTGTCGGCATTTTAAAGAAATGTATCAAGATGCGGAGCTGTTTTGGCTCGTGGGCACGGATATGCTTCGCGATTTCCCCACTTGGAAAAATCCTGATGAGATTCTCTCTTGCGCTACGCTTGCCGTATGCGCGAGAAATGAAAAAACCGATTGGATAGGGAAAGAACAACAACTCTTCTTCGAGCGTTTTGGTAAAAATTTCGTTTGCGTGGGCTATAACGGCGCGGACGTTTCTTCCACGAAGATCCGTGTTTTGGCGGCGGCAGGAGAAGATTTTTCTTCCCTGGTAAGCCCTGCGGTTTACGAATATATCAAAAACAGTGGACTATATGAAATTCCACGGGCAAAGGACGCGCTTGATTTAGAAAAACTTAGCCGAAAAGAGCACTCGCTTCGGGTGGCGTTCGTTGCGGCGGCGCGCGCGGTTTCTTTAAAACTGGATGAAAAAAAGGCGATCGCGGCGGCGCTTTTCCACGACTGTGCAAAAAATTTATCCCCCGATAGCCCTTTGCTCAAAGGTTTTACACCGCCTAGCGATTGGGGACAAGTGCCAAAGAGCGTTTGGCATCAATTTGCAGGCGCTTACGTTGCCGAAAAGGTGCTTGGCGTAGACGATTTGGAAATTTTGGATGCGGTGCGCTATCATACGAGCGGAAAGCCGCAAATGACGGAGCTTGGGAAGCTGATTTTCCTTGCGGATATGGTGGAAGAAGGGCGGCAATATAACGGCGTGGAAAAGATCCGCGCGGCGTTTTACAACGAGCCGTTAGATAAAACGCTTGCGCTCGCTTTGCAGGAAACGATCGGATTTTTACAAAAAAAAGAAGCGGAAATTTATCCGCTGACGCTATTGGCGCTTGAATATTATAAAAAAAGGAGAAATGATTATGACGAAAACGATTGATTCTAAGGCGCTTGCCTTGACGGTGTGTAAGGCGCTTGCTGATAAACTTGGCAAGGACATCGTGTCCTTATACGTGCGTGAAAAGACGGACATTTGCGATTATTTTATCATCGCGAGCGGTTCAAACGCGCCGCAAATTCGCGCCATGGGCGAACGTGTGGAAGAACTTGTGGAAAGGGAATTTGGCATCGTGCCTACGCGCACGGAAGGCGTGCGTGACGGGCGTTGGGCGGTTGTCGATTACGCTGACGTGATCGTGCATATCTTCAACGATGAAACGCGCCTTTTCTATCACTTGGAACGCCTTTGGACGGATGGGGGCAATCTCGAAAAGTATAACGATAAAACGGAGTCTTTCGAAAAGGCTTAACACTTATTTGAAGCGTATTTCTTTCGGCTCGCCATAGCTTTGGCGGGGTTTGCGCTTTCGTTCTACAATGTAATAAACGGGTTCTGCGCTCGGCTTCGGCTCGGGCGCTTTTTCCTTTTTTTCTTCCGTCTCCGTTTGCGCTTTTTCCTGTTTTTGATATAGCCAACCAAAACATACGAGCCGCGCGATGTGCACTGCCAAAAAGCATACGCCGAAGATAAGGAAAAGCCAAAAAACACCGAGAACGGCGGTGGTGGAGAGTAGATTTTTCAAACTCGTCAAATACATGGTTATAGTATAAAGGAAAAATACCGTCATAAATTGGCTAAAATTGGAATAAACGCGCACCCTTTGTCGCATAATCGGTGTATGGAAAATCAAGTGGCTGAAATGAAAACACCTACCCAAGAAGAAAGCGTGCGTATTTCACGGCGGGAAGCGGAAGAATATCGCGCCTATAAACGCAAAAAATTGCAGGCGGATATCGCAACCGCTTTGGCGAGCTCCGAAAGCTCCATTTTAAACGGCGAAGATGCTGGGCGTGTTTGCGAACGGGCGATTCGGCTTCGACAGGTGGCGGTGAAAGTGCCTATCACTCGCCTTGCCGTCGCTGCGAGATATTTGGCAAAGAGTAAGGTCAAGCTCGATTGCGTGGTGGGCGGCACGGGGGAAACGCTCACCAAAGTGAAAATGCTGGAAGCGCGGCTTGCAGCAAAGAAAAAAGCCGCCGAGATCACGCTCGTTGTTGCGCCGTCGCTCGTGGACGGGTGTCGGTATGGCGAGATTAGAAGGGAAATTAGAAAGGTGCGCCGCGCGGCGGGGAAAGTGCCTTTGAAAGTTCGGGTGGAACAAACGGCTTCGCTAACCACGCTTGCCCGAATTGCGCGCATTGCTTGTGAAACGGGCGCAAAGTTTTTTAGTGTTCCCTATTTTGACGAGTGTTTTAGACTCAACGTCAATTTCACGCGCGGTTGCGCTTTGGAAGTTTCGGGGGTGAACGACACGGATGCGTTTCGTAAGCTTTCTCGCGTGGGCGTAGGGCGGATCGTCACCGATCGCGGCTTTGAAATTTATGCCGACTGGCTCAAAAAAGGCTATGAAGAGCTTGTGGCGCAAAGCGTGAAAGAAGAAAAAGAAGAAAAAAAGCCGATGGAAGCAGGGCAAGATAAGGCGAATGAAAAAACAGACGAAAAAGGAAAAAACGCTTCGTCTGAAACCGATTATCGTTGCCGTTTGGAAGGGAACAAGCTAACTTTTTATTAAAAGGGCTATCTAATAGTCAATTAACAAAAACCGTCCGTTGGGGCGGTTTTTCTTGGATATTTTCTTCTTTTGCCGCATACGATAGAATTATGAGAAGAACTTTTTTAGTGTGCGCCATGGCGGTGGCGGTGTTGTTCGTTTCGGCGGTGGGAGTGTGCGTGAAAGCGTTGTTTTTGCCCCAAGCGGTGTTTGCAGGTGGAAGCGAGCCGATCAAGATCGTGCTTGATGCGGGGCACGGCGGTGTTGACGGCGGTGTTGCGGGGGTCACTACGGGGGTGAAAGAAAGCGACATCAACCTTGCGATTACGTTAAGGCTCAAACAAACACTCGACGATATGGGCTTTGAAACGACGCTCACCCGAAAGACGGAAGCAGGGCTTTACGATGCCGCAACAAACGGGTTTAAACGTCGAGATATGCAAAAGCGCAAGGAGATTGTGCAAAACACCGATCCCGCGCTTGTCATTTCCATTCATCAAAACCGCTACGCCTCCCCATCCGTGCGCGGCGCGCAGGTGTTTTTTAAGCGCGGAGATAGCGAAGGGGAACGCTTTGCTTCTGTTTTGCAAGAAAAGCTCAACGCTTTATATCAAACGGAGAAAGTAAAAAACCGAAAGCATACGCCGAGTGAATATTTTATGCTCGCTTGCATCAAAAAACCGTCGGTGATTGTAGAGTGTGGGTTTCTATCTAGCCCTGCCGATGAAAAGCTGTTGCTTTCCCCTGCTTGGCAAAAACGAATCGCGGAGCATATAGCGGCTGGGGTGGTGGCGTATTTAGCAGGCGAACTTTCTTAAAGAAAATAAAGAAAACGGTGTAATCGCTTGTCTTTTTCGCACGATTGTGTTATAATATAATCTATGACGGAAGTTGAAGCAAAACAAATGAATCCCGTTGTGCTTGCATTTCTTGGCGACGCGGTATATTCGCTTTGGGTGCGGGAGCGGTTGGTGTGTTCGGGCGCAGGAAAGGCGGCCGAGTTTCAACGTGCGGCGGCGAAGATCGTTTCGGCGCGTGGGCAAAGTGCGTTTTTGGAAAACGTGTTGCCCCTTTTAACCGAAGAAGAAACGGAGATTTTTAAACGTGGTCGCAACGCAAAAAAACCGACCAAGAGCAAGAGCGCGACGGCGGCGGAATATAACCGCTCGACGGGATTTGAAGCGGTGCTCGGTTTTTTGCATTTGACGGGAAAAACGGCGCGAATTCACGAGCTTTTGTCGTATATGGACGAAGCTTCGCTCAAAGGACAAGCCGCTGAAAAAGTTTATAAGCCGTAGGAGAAAGGATATGAAAACGGAAGGAAGAAACGCCGTTATAGAGCTGCTCAAAACAGGGAAAAACATCGATAAATTGCTTCTTGAAAAGGGGGCGCAAGGCTCGCTTGGGCTTATTTTTGCGCAGGCAAGAAAGCTTGGCGTGCGCGTGCAATTCGTCGATCGGCAGGTGCTCGATAAAGAAAGCGTGACGAAAAAACATCAAGGCGTGATTGCGTTCACCACCGATTATGAATATTTTGATCTCGAAGATATCATCGGAAACAAAAAGAGTGAAAAGGGCGGTTTTATCGTTCTTTGCGACGGGATTGAAGACGTGCATAACCTTGGCAGCATTTTGCGTGTAGCAGAATGTGCGGGTGCGGACGGCGTGGTGATCCCCAAATCGGGAAACGCGCCTATAACCGAGAGTGTGATTCGTATTTCCGCGGGGGCGGCGGAGCATATGAAAGTGGCAAGAGTGCCCAACTTAAACCAAGCGATTGAAACGCTGAAAAAAAGCGGATATTGGGTGTATGCCCTTGAAGCGGGCGACGAAGATATCTACGCGCAGGATTTTTCAGGAAACGTGGCGCTCGTCGTTGGTGGCGAAGATAGCGGTGTGAAGCGCTTGACTAAAGAAAAATGCGATAAGGTCGTGTCCTTGCCGCTTAAAGGCAAAGTGAATTCGTTAAACGCTTCGGTTGCACTTGGAATTGCGGCTTACGAAGTGTTGAGGAAACGCTCATGAGCGAACAAAAGACAAAACGCACGGATGAAGAGCTTGCGCGCCTTTCACAAAGTGGCGACAGCAAAGCTACGGAAGAGCTTTTAATTCGCTATTCTAATCTCGTTAGGCACGTATCGCGCGGCTTCTTTCTCGCCGGCGGTGAAACGGAAGATTTGATCCAAGAAGGCATGATCGGGCTTAGCCAAGCCATTTCCGCCTACAAGGGAAAGGAAAGCGGAAGCACCTTTAAAACCTTTGCTTACGTTTGCGTATCAAGACGTATTTTGGATGCCGTGAAAGAAGCTTCGCGCAAAAAGAACGAGCCGCTCAACAGTTGCATTCCCTTTGTAGGGGTTGATTTGGCGGAGAGTGCGTTGAGCCCCGAAGAACAAATGATTTTAAGCGACGAACGCAAGGAATTTAAACAAAAAATGAGCAGCGTTTTGTCCGATTTTGAATTTAAAGTGGTCGTTAGCTACATGGACGGCATGAGTTGCGCGGAAATTTGCGCGGCAACCGGCAAGCCTGCCAAAAGCGTAGATAACGCCATTCAAAGAAGCAAGAAAAAACTGTTAGAAGTGTTGAAAAAATAAAAAACGGAGGAAGAAGAGTATGGCGTATTTAGCGCTCTATCGCGCCTTTCGCCCCACAACTTTAAACGACGTGGTACGCCAAGAACATATCGTGACCGTGCTCAAAAATCAAATCGCAACGGGCAGGGTTGGCCATGCCTACTTGTTTTGTGGTCCGCGCGGAACGGGTAAAACGAGTATTGCGAAAATTTTTGCGGTGTCCATCAACTGCGAAACGCCTGTAAACGGCTCGCCGTGTGGAAAATGCGCTGCTTGCAAGGCGCTTTCCGATCCGTCTAATCTCGATATTTCCGAAATTGACGCGGCGTCTAACAACGGCGTTGACGAAATGCGTGATCTCCGTGAAAAGGTGCAATATCCCCCTGTGGCAGGGAAATATAAAGTGTATATTATCGACGAGGTGCATATGCTTTCCACGGGCGCGTTTAACGCGCTTTTGAAAACGCTCGAAGAGCCGCCCCGCCACGCTGTGTTTATTTTGGCGACTACCGAAGCGGCGAAAATTCCTGCCACTATTTTATCGCGGTGCATGCGCTTTGATTTTAAACTTATTCCCCAAGCGGACTTGGAAGAACGGCTTCGCTACGTGCTCGATTGCATCGGGAAAACTTATGAAAAAGAGGCCATTTCCGCGATTGCGCGCGCGGGCGCGGGCAGTGTGCGTGATATGCTCTCCATCGCCGATACTTGCGTTTCCTATGCAAGCGGAAAGCTTACCTATGCGGACGTGACTTCCGTGCTTGGAAGCGCCGATTTTGCAGGCGTTGCGGCATTTTGCGCGGCGGCACTCAAAGGGGATGTGGGCACGGCGTTTGAAAAGGCGGAAAACTTTTTATCCGCAGGAAAAGGTGTTGGAACGCTCGTGAAAGACGTGATGAATTTTCTCAATTCCTGCACGGTGGCGAAAACTTGCCGCGATGGAAAAAACATTTTGGCTCTCCCCGATGCATCGTATGCGCTCGTGGAAAAGATCGCTCGCGAAACGGACGGACATCGCTTGCTCCGCGCAACGGAAATTTTTGCGGAAGTGGAACAAAATTTAAAATATACCGCTTCGCCTCGCATTTTGTTTGAAACGGCGGTGCTCAAAGCGAGTATGCCGCAAACCGATTATGACGTGCAATCGCTTTTCGCGCGCGTTGCTGAATTGGAACGCAAATTGAAAAACGGAGATTTTGTGCAAAACTGTGCCCCAATTTCTCAAAATGAAGGGGACAGGGTTGAGCTGAAAATAGAAAAACAACCCGAAACGCAAGCGGAAAGGGTGGAAGAAATTGCGCAAATTGACGTACCGCCCGAACTTGACGTGCCGCCCGATGAAGCGGAAACGGGTGGGAACGCCTATTTTGATCCTGAGTTCGCGCCTGTCCTTAAAAAGCAGGAAACGCCGCCGCAAAGACCTTTAAAACCGGCGGTGAGCGGTGATGCGAAAACGACGTTCGGTGCGTTCTTGCGCTCGCTTAGAAAGACGGGCAAAAACGGCGTGCTTTTCACCATTTGTATGGATTTGGACAGCGCTTACGAAGGTGACGTGTTCGTGCTCTCCACGCAAAGCGACACCATCTACCGCTCGTTGAAAAAGCCCGAACACGAAACGCTGATAAAAGCCGCGTTTGAAGCGATCGGCATTGGGGCGAGTGGCTTTGACGTGCGGTTGCAAGGCAAACCTTCCGATGATTTCAACCAAAAGGTGCAAGAAATTAAACAAACCTTTCAAGGCGTAAATTTGGAAATTAAATAATAAAAGGCTGAATAGCTATATTTTGGAGGAAAAAACAATGGCAGGCTTTAAAGGCGGAAACAACAACATGCAAAATTTGATGCGTCAAGCGCAAAAAATGCAAGAAGAAATGGAAAAGACGGCGGAGCTTTTAGACGATTGGGAAATCGTTGGCACGGCGGCGAATGAAGCGGTTGTTGTCTATATGAACGCGAAAAAGATTATCAACGGCATTGAACTTGACGAGAGTATCGTTGACCCCACCGACGTGGAAATGCTCGAAGATTTGATCATGGCGGCTATCAACGACGGCTATGCAAAGGCTGACAAAGTATACGAAGAGAAGATGGGGCAGTATGGCAACATGGGCGCTTTGGGCGGTATGCTCTAATTAAAACACGTATATACGTCGCAATTCAGCGTAGCGCTCCGCTTTGTTTCGGTCGCGTACGATTATGTACGCTCCCATCACCAAATAATCGCCCGCCTTGACTTGCTCGTATTTCCGCGTTTTAACGAATATCAATTATAAGGACACAACATGGACATTTCTATCGAGCCGATCGGGAAACACGTGAACGAATTTTCCAAGCTTCCAGGGGTTGGCAAAAAAACGGCGCAACGCTACGCCTATAAAATTATCGACATGGACGAATCGGAAGCACGTGCGTTTGCCGATGCGATTTTGGGCGTAAAGAGAAAGGTGCGCTATTG
>JAZOLI010000056.1:0-4485 GCA_045652965.1 Candidatus Scatosoma sp. | reverse complement strand
AAAAGCGGAAAACATCGTCAAAACCGCGGAAGCTTTATCGGGCGAATATGGTATCCCCATCGTCAACAAGCGCGTGTCGGTCACCCCGGCAAGCTTGCTTACGGCAAACTATCCCGAAAAATCACCGCTCATTGGCAAAGCGCTCGACAACGCGGCAAAAACGCTGGGGATCGACTTTTTAGGCGGCTATTCAGCACTCGTGCACAAATCGACGGCAAATTACGAACGCGTTTTCATCAAAACGATCCCCGGAATATTGGCAACGACCGATCGGCTTTGCGCTTCGGTGAACGTAGGCTCGACGAAATCGGGCATCAATATGGAAGCGGTGAAAATGCTTGGCGAAGTATTTAAAGAAGCGGCGCTTCTCACCAAAGATTGAGATGGGATCGGCGCGGCAAAGCTTGTGGCGTTTTGCAACGCAGTGGAAGATAATCCGTTCATGGCGGGCGCATTCCACGGCGTAGGCGAAGCGGACACGGTGGTCAACGTAGGCGTTTCGGGTCCTGGCGTAGTCAAGCACGCGCTCGAACAAATCCCTGATGCCGACTTAACGGAAGTTGCGGAAATGATCAAGCGCACGGCGTTCAAGATCACGCGTGCAGGTCAGCTTGTGGCAAAAGAAGCGGCGAAGCGTTTAAACGCGCAGTTTGGCATTGTCGATTTATCCCTTGCTCCGACCCCTGCTATGGGCGATTCGGTTGCGCAAATTTTAGAAGAAATGGGCATCGAAACGGTAGGCGGACACGGCACGACGGCGGCACTTGCGCTTTTAAACGACGCAGTGAAAAAGGGCGGCGTTATCGCAAGCTCGCGCGTTGGTGGGCTCTCGGGCGCATTCATACCCGTCTCCGAAGATATCGGCATGATACAGGCGGCGGAAAAGGGCGCGATCACGCTGGATAAATTGGAAGCGATGACGTGCGTATGTAGCGTAGGGCTTGACATGATCGCAATCCCCGGCGACACGCCCGCTACAACGATTTCGGCAATGATCGCCGACGAAGCGGCGATTGGCATGATCAACAACAAAACGACGGCAGTAAGAATTATCCCCGCAATCGGAAAAAAGGTGGGCGATCAAGTAAGCTTTGGCGGCTTGCTTGGAAGAGCGCCGATTATGCCCGTACACGCGTGCGATTCTTCGAAAATCGTCAATCGTGGCGGCAACATTCCCGCGCCCATTCATAGCTTTAAAAATTAAGGAGAACAAACATGGAAAGAGAAGAAATAGCAGAAAACTTAAAATGGAAAACGTCTGACATCTTCGCAAGCGATGAAGCTTGGGAAGCGGAATATAAAGCGGTAGAAAACGAATATGCAAATTATGATTTTTCGCCTTACAAAGGCAAGCTCAGCGATAAGCAAACGCTTCTTGCGTGCTTTGCTTTAAACGATAAAGTATCGCGTCGCATTGAAAAATTGTATTTATACGCGCACCTTTTGCACGATCAAGACGTTCGCGTGTCGAAATATACGTCTATGAACGCAAAAATCGGCGGACTTATTTCCAAAATTTTCGCGCAATTCTCGTTTGTAGAACCTGAGCTTACAAAGTTGGACGATAGCCTTTTGCAATCGTTTATCGCCGATCCTGATTTTGCGGCGTACGAATATAAGCTTCGTCAAATTTCCAAATCGAAAGCGCACGTTTTAAGCGAAGCAGAAGAAAAATTGCTCGCGCTTGGCGGCGACGTTATGCGTGAATTCCGTGGCATTTTCAGCATGCTCGACAACGCCAATTTGAATTTGCCCAAGGCAACGTTTAACGGCGAAGAAATCCAAATGAGCCACGGCATGTACGGGGTGATTTTGCATAATGGCAATGCGGTAGAGCGCAAAGAATGGTTTGAAAAATATTATGAAGCGTATATCAAATTGATTGACGCGATCACGCAAACGTATTATGCGAACGTAAAAAAGGACGTATTCTATAAAACGGCGAGAAATTATGAAAGCTGCATGGCAATGGCGATGGCAGGGGAAGACGTGACGCCGAAAGTATACGAAAACTTAATTGAAGCGGTGCAAAACGCGCTGCCCACCATGCACGATTATATCCGTTTGCGCAAAGTTGCGGCAGGGCTTGACGAGCAACACATGTACGACATCTACGTTCCACTCACGCAAAACGCGGAAATCAAAATGCCCTTTGATAAGGCATACGATTTGGTGGTGGAAGGTCTTGCGCCTTTGGGCAAAGATTATCAAGAGCTTTTAAGAAAGGCAAGAAGAGAAGGCTGGATCGACGTTTGCGAAAATGAAGGCAAGCGTAGCGGCGCTTATTCTTCGGGCGTTTACGACACGCACCCTTACGTGCTTTTAAACTATCAAGAAACGACCAACGATATCTTCACGGTTGCGCACGAAATGGGGCACGCGCTTCATAGCTATAAATCGAACGACACGCAACCCTATTCGAAAGCCGACTACACGATTTTCCTTGCGGAAATTGCGAGCACGGTAAACGAAGTGTTGCTTTTAAAGCATTTGTATAAAAACACGGAAGATAAAAACTTAAAGAAATATCTTTTAAATTATTATATGGATATGATCCGCGCGACACTGTTTAGACAAACGCAATTTGCGCAGTTTGAGCAAATCGCGCACGCGAAAGCGGAAGCAGGCGAGCCGCTCACCAAGGACACTCTTTGCGGCGTTTATTACGATCTTAATAAAGCGTATTATGGCGATGGCATTATCCATGATAAGCAAATTTCTTACGAATGGGCAAGAATTCCCCATTTCTACACGTCTTTCTACGTATATAAATACGCAACGGGTATCACGTCGGCAATTTCCATTGTCAAGCGCATTTTAACGGAAGGGGAAAGCGCTGTAAAAGACTATTTCGAATTTTTGTCATCGGGCGGCTCAACCGATCCCGTAAGCATCTTGCAAAAAGCGGGCGTTGATTTAACGACGAAAGCGCCCTTTGAAGCGGCTATGCAAGAATTTAAAGATACGCTTGAAGAATTTAAAGCACTTTGTAAAGAATAATCACTTTAAAAAAGGAGAACGTTCCCATGGCAACGACAGTCAACACAATGCCCTATAACCGCGATGCGGAAATGGCGCTTTTAGGTTGTCTTTTAATCGACACGGATATCGCGGCAGAACTTGTAGAAAAGCTGACGGAAGACGATTTCTATCAAGAGAGTCATAAATATATTTTGCGCGCTATGCAAAAAGCGTTCAACGGGCGTAAACCCATCGATCTTGTCACCGTTTCCGACGAGCTGGATGGCGATGGCTCGCTTGAAAAAGCAGGTGGGATATCCTATTTAACGGAGCTCACGCAAATCACGCCAAGCGCGGCAAATTATGGGTCTTATTATGATATCGTAAAGCGTGATAGCATCAATAGAAAGCTCATTCGCGCGGCGCGTAGCATTATCGAAACGTCTACGAGCGCTTCTGATTCGCAGGCGGCGCTTGCCTATGCGGAAAAAGCGGTTTACGATATTTCCAAACAAACGGAACGCTCTTCCCTTTTGGGTATGAACGATGGCGACGTGATCGGTGACGTATTGCACGAGTTCGAATCGTTGCAATCCGACCCCAACGCCTTGCGCGGTATCCCCACGGGCTATAAACGTTTGGATAAAATGACCAACGGCTTGCACGGCGGCGATTTGATCGTGCTTGCAGCTCGTCCTGGTATGGGTAAAACGTCGCTTGCGATGAACCTTGTGGAAAACGCATCCCTTCGCGCAGGCAAAACGTGCGCGGTGTTCTCGCTCGAAATGCCGAGAAAACAAATCGTGCAAAGATTGTTATGCTCGTATGCAAACGTGAGCATGGCAAACGCGCTTTCGGGTAGACTTACTGCAAGAGAATGGAAAAAGCTCATGCTCGCAAGCGATAAACTCAAAAACAGCAAAATCTACGTAGACGATTCTTCGCGTGTCACCCCTGCGGAGATTTTGTCCAAGTGTAGAAGATTAAAAACGACGGCAGGCGGCGTTGATCTTGTCATGATCGACTATATCCAGCTTATGTCGGGTGGTTCGTCGGTGATCGCGGGAAACGAAAACAGACAACAGGAAATCGCTTCCATCACGCGTGATTTAAAGATTATGGCAAAGGAATTGAACGTGCCCGTTATCGCGCTTTCACAGCTTCGCCGTATCCAATCGAAAGAACCCCAACTTATCGACCTTCGTGAATCGGGTGCCATCGAGCAGGACGCAGATATCGTTATGTTCATTAGCCGTCCCGAAGCAATCGCAACCAAAGAAGAAATTGAAAGCGGACAAGTTGTAAAAGGTGCGGCGGAACTCATCATCGCAAAACATAGAAACGGTGAACAGGGTAGAGTATCGCTTAAATTTATCGGCGAATGTACGAAATTCGTCGACGTGGACGAGCAAAATCGCGAAGAAGAACCCCCGCAATACATTCCCCCCACGTCCCCTGACGATTACGACGATGAAGAATACGTCGCTCCTGAGGACGACTATTTGCCGCCCGAACCCCCCGAAC
>JAZOLI010000055.1:0-3309 GCA_045652965.1 Candidatus Scatosoma sp. | reverse complement strand
GCGCACGATTTTTTAGTGAAAGAGGGTTTTAAAGTGTATCCCTATTTTTCCGTTTGCAAAAGCAAAGACGAAGTACTTTCCGCCATTTCTCATATCGAAAAAGAGCGCAAAACCATCGACGTTTTGACGGACGGCGCGGTGATTAAAGTCAACGACCAAGCCTTGCGCGATGAAATGGGCTTTACCGACAAATTCCCCCGTTGGGCAATGGCGTAAAAGTTTGAAGCGGAAGAAGTGACCACCCTTTTAAAAGAAGTGATTTGTCAGGTGGGCAGAACGGGAAAACTCACTCCGCTTGCACTTCTCGATCCCGTCGATTTGGGGGGCGTAACCGTATCGAGAGCCACGCTGAACAACTACGGCGATATAGGGCGCAAGGACGTGAAAATCGGCTCGCGTGTGCTTGTCCGCCGTTCCAACGAAGTTATTCCCGAAATTTTGGGCGCGACGGAGCATTATCCGCACAGCCAAGAAATAGAAAAGCCGACCGTATGTCCTGCCTGCGGTTCGCAGGTGAACGAAATCGGCGCGCACTTGTTCTGCCCCAACAAAAACTGTGTGCCGCGCGTGGTTGCCGCGCTTGACCATTACGCAAGCAAAAATGCGATGAATATCGAAGGATTTTCCGAAAGCACGGCGGAGCAGCTTGTCAAGACGGGCAAGGTGGCAAAGCCGTCCGATTTGTACCGCTTGACGGAAGCTGACCTTGCCCTTTTAGAAGGGTTTAAGGACAAAAAAATTAGCAACCTCTTGACGGCGATTGAAAAGAGCAAGACCCCGACGTTGGACGCGTTTATCTACGCAATCGGCGTGGAAGGGGTAGGCAGGGTTGCGGCGAAAGACCTTGCGGCGAAATTTAAGAGTGTGGAAAATTTACAAAATTCGACGGCGGCGGAGCTTATCGAAATGGAAAATATCGGGGAAATTACCGCAAACGCTATCGAAGCGTATTTCCGTGACGAAAGCAACCTTGCGGAGCTTGCGGCATTGTCCGAAGTAGGGGTTGCGCCCACTTGGTCGGACGAAAAAACGGAAGGTGTTTTTTCGGGACAATCGGTTGTTTTAACGGGTACGCTTACAAACTTTAAGCGGAGCGAAGCGCAAAAGCTTATCGAAGCGCGCGGCGGCGTTTGCCAAAGCTCGGTTACGGCAAAAACCACCCTTGTTTTGGCAGGCGAAGAAGCAGGCAGTAAGCTTGCCAAGGCGCAAAAACTTGGCATTAAAATTATCACCGAAGACGAATTTAAGAAGATGTTGGAAGCGGAAATAAAATCAAGCGAATAAGGAAGCCGCGGACGAAGAAATATCGTCCGCGGCGCTTTTTGTACAACTTAACCCAAAAATCCGTTCTCTTTTATAATAAATTATAAAAATTTGGCAAAAATATGAAAAAAGGTGGCAATAAGCTATTGACAAATTTTCCTTCTGTGCTATAATGATATAACTGATAATTTGGACCAAAAGAGGAAAATCCTTATGTTAAGTATGACGGGTTATGGAAAAGGCGAATATATCGAAGGCGGATTAGAGCTTACCGTCGAAATTAAAACGGTGAATAACCGTTATTTAGACGTGGCTATTAAATCCCCCCGTATTTTTGCGGCGTATGAAGACGTAATTCGCACAACCGTCCGTAAAAAATTGACAAGAGGGCACGCTGACGTGTTCGTTTCCGTAAAGGATAAGCGCGAACGTCCCACCGCTCTTTCCGTGGATTTGGCTTTAGCCAAAGCGTATATTTCCGCGGCGAAAGCGTTGAAAGCGGAAAACCCCGATTTGCCCGACGATATTACCCTTTCTTCCGTGCTCCGTTATCCCGACGTATTGAAGCAGGAAGATACGCCCACTTTGGACGAAGAATTGACCAAGGCTTTGGACGTTGCGCTCAATATCGCACTTGACAAGCTCAACGAAATGCGCGCGGTGGAAGGGCAAAAACTCAAAGAAGATATGCTTGCCCGTGTAGCGACGATTGAAAGTTTAGTGACGGAAATTTCCGCCCGCGCTCCGCAAATCGCGCAGGAATACCGCGACAAGCTGACGGCACGCGTAAAGGAATATTTAGACGGCACGCAAATTGACGAAAGCCGACTGCTTACCGAAGTTGCCGTGTTTACCGACAAGAGCAATATCGATGAAGAGCTTACCCGTTTGAGAAGCCATATCGAACAATTCCGTTCGATTGCCGAAGAGGGGATTGTGGGCAGAAAGCTTGACTTCTTGGTGCAAGAGTTCAACCGTGAAGCGAACACGACTTGTTCAAAGAGCAACGACGTAACGATTACAAGAGCAGGACTTGCCTTGAAAAACGAAATTGAAAAAATTCGTGAACAAGTGCAAAACCTGGAATAAGCGCAAAGGACAGATAAGCAAATGAAACACGTATTGTTGGCAGTGTCCGGCCCTTCGGGCGTTGGTAAGGGCACGATGGTGAAAACGATTATTGAACGAAGAAGCGACGTTGTAGAATCCGTTTCCTGCACGACCCGTCCTCCGCGTGAAGGGGAAGTGCACGGAAAACACTACTTCTTCCTTTCCCGCGAAGAATTTGAACGCCGTATTCAAGAGAACGACTTTTTGGAATACGACGAGCATTTTGGCAATTACTACGGTACGCCCAAATCTTTCGTCCGCGAAACCTTAAAGACAAAGTCGGTGATTATGGAAATTGACGTGGTAGGTTCGCTGGAAGCGAAAAAGGCATTTCCCGAGTGCAAGCTCGTGATGGTCGTACCCCCGTCGGTGGACGAACTCAAACGACGTTTGTCGGGCAGAGGCTCGGAAACGGAAGAGCAAATTCAAGGCAGACTTGCGCGTATGGAATACGAACTGTCGCACAAGCATTTATACGATTATATCATCGTGAACGACGATTTGGAAAAGGCGATTGCAGACCTTTGTAAAATTATCGACGGTGAATAAAAAATAAACTAGATTAAAAACACGATAAAGGAGTGAAAAAATATGATTAACGAACCTTCTGTTGACGAAATGATTAGAAAATTAGGTACGGAAGAAGACCCCATCAGCCGCTATGCGCTTTGCACGATTGCGGCAAAACGCGCTCGCCAAATTATTGAAACGGAGCGCAACCTTGGCCCCCGCGACGTAACGGGTAAGGACAAGGAATTGCTTTCCGCTTGCAAGGATATTGCCGAAGGGAAAGTTGTTGTTGCAATGGACTAACGAACACACGCCTCGGTAGCCCGAGGCTTTTTTTCACGATACCGTGCATTTGGAAAAAAATGAGAAATTGCGGCATAATTTAAAACTGCAAATCCACATTTTACATTAAGCCGAAAAAAAGGA
>JAZOLI010000054.1:0-7226 GCA_045652965.1 Candidatus Scatosoma sp. | reverse complement strand
AAAAATTAGCCGAAAGTACTTGTAGAGAACTACTGGGAGGATAGGTAATCGCAACCAAAAAGAGCCAAGCAAACAAGCTTGGTTCTTTTTTCTTTTATCCTATTGACAATAAAAGAAGCATATGCTATAATTGAACTAAACCAATAAAAGGAGTATAGAAAGATGATTGGTATTATTTTAGGCGTAATCTTTTTGGCAGGCGCGGTTGGCGCAGGTATGCTTGCGGCACAGCATTATATGAAAAGAAAAACGAAAAAAGCGGTTTTACCGACCGTTTTGGCAGGTGTTTGTACGCTTTTGCTTGCAATTTTTCCTATGAGTATTCATACGGTCAATGCAGGTGAAGTGGCGGTTGTAAAACACCTTGGTAAAGCGGAAAAGGTACGTACGGCAGGTACATATTTTGATTTTTGGATAACGGAAAGTTATGAAATTTATGATGCGAAAGTACAAAATTTGGAAATCAAAACGCAGGCATATTCGGCAGATGCGCAAACGATGGATATTGTAATGACCGTGCAATATCAAATCGATTCAACAAAAGCAATTGAAATTGCTAATAAATATGGTGCGTTGACTGCGCTTGCGAACCGCATTGAAAGCGTTGCGACGGAAAAGACAAAATCCAAGCTTTCTTCCTATTCGGCTATGAATATCATTGAAACCCGTTTGACGATTTCTCCGCAGGTGGAAGAAGTGATTAAGGCGACGGTGACGGAAGAATATTGTGTGAATATCGTGGCGGTTGTGCTTACGAATATCGATTTCTCGGATGCTTTTGAGCAAACGGTTGAAAATAAGATGATTGCCGAACAAGAAAAACTTAAGGCGGAATATGAAAAGCAAACGGCAATCGTTAACGCGGAAAAGGAATTAGAAGTTGCAAAACTTGCGGCGGAAGACAAGATTGAAACGGCAAAAGCGGATGCGCAAGCGCAAATCGAAGTGGCGAAAGCGGAAGCGCTTGCGATTCAGCTCAAATCCATAGAAGTTGCGCGCGCGCTTGGTTTTGATATCACGGAAACGGAAATTGAAGCCGAAGACGGCACAACGTCTATCGAATACGAGATTGATTTCACGGGCAAGAGCGCGGAAGAAATACAGGTAATCACCGATTATTTGAAATATTTAGAATATCTTGCAAAATGGAACGGCGAACTTCCGTCGGTAATGACAGGCGATTCGGCAACGATTATGATTCCCACGCCCACAAATCCGTAAGTATATAGAAAAACGCAGTGGTTTGCAAATGAACCACTGCGTAAATTTTTACAATGACAAGCCAACCTTAAAAACAAAAAAGTATACAAAAAATGGAAATTGGGCATACTCTACTTAGTGAATGAAAAATAAAAGGAGTATGTCCAATGAATCCATTTAACGACAAACCGAGAGCAATAGAAAAGGACTTCCAAAATTGGAAACAAATGTACCCAAAATCTTACGATAAACGCGCGATCGATCCTTACACGAAAACGCGTATAATACTGATGAACGGCACGGAATTTGAAGCGAATTGGTTTTCGCATCAGTTGGCTCGCCACGTTTGCGACAATGATTTGCGCCGCGATCTTGCCATGACGCGTATGATTGAGAAACAACAGCAACTGAAAATTTCGTTGTTAAAGCCTGCAAATGAAACGATTTTGGAGCACACGATCGGCTACGAACAACTTGCCGTCGATCTCACGGCGGAGCTTGCTAAACGCGAGCTTGATTGTAACGTGAAAACGGCGCTCGATTTCGCGCTTTTAGAAGATTTTGATCATTTATACCGTTATGCAAATCTTTTAGAAATGGAGCAGGGTATTGCCGCCGAATGGCTCGTGGGGCGTTACACGGAGATTATGCCAGGTCGTCCTACGATCGCGCATCATAGATGCCCGCTTGACAACGTGAAACGGAGCATCAATGCCAAGGAATCGGACACGCAAACGGTGATTTCGACAATGATTATCACGGCAGCCGAGCAACAAACGATGAACTATTATATGAACGTGACGAACTTTGCAGGCTCTGATATTGGGCGGAAGTTGTATCAAGAAATTGCGCTTGTGGAAGAAGAGCACGTCACACAATATGAATCTTTGATGGATCCGAACGCAACGTGGCTTGAAATGCTGTTGTGGCATGAATACGTGGAATGTTATCTTTATTGGTCGTGTTATAAAACGGAAACGGACGCGTATATCAAATCGCTTTGGGAAGAAAACTTGGCGATGGAGATCACGCATCTTCATAAAGCGGCGGAACTTTTGAAAAAATACGAGAAGAAAGATTGGCAAGAAGTCATCAAAGATCCCGAATTCCCTGCGCCCCTTTCCTTGCATGAGAATATAGATTACGTGCGCAAAATTTTGGGAAGCACGGTGCAATACACGTCGAAGAAAGAAGATTATAGACGTCTTGAAGATTTGTCCGCCGATGCCGATTTTTTTCGTTATCAGGAAATAATCAATCCCAACGTGCAAATCGTGCCTTCGCATAACGTCATTAAAACGTTTATCGCGCAAAGGGGCGCGGATTATCGATATCAAGTTGCGCCGAGCCCTGTGCCCGAGCTTCGCAACCGTAGACAGGACAATACGTCCGTCGGTAGAAAGCCGAACGCGGCGGATAGTACGAAATTCGTATGCAATGAAGATTAAAAAAAGAGCTCGCTTGTTTACAAGCGAGCTCTTTCATATGGTTATTTTTTGTTTTCAGTTTTATCTTTGGGCGAATCGGTAAGCGTGAAGCCGTAATCAATGTTGGGGTTGACGGCAAGAAGCGCACGTACAAGCTCTTCGTTCCACGCAGGGGAAACGGAAATCACGGAAAACTGTTCTCCGAAATAGATAGAAAGCTTGTAAAGCTCGCGATCAAGCAAAAGCGAAGTCATTTCTTTAATGGGGAATTTGGTTTTAATAATCCCAAATTGCGTGATAAACGTTTCGCCTGCCACGACGTATTGCGAGCGGATAAGAATGCTTATCACAATCACGATGCAAAAGATACAAACGCCGATCAAGAAAGGATATTTGATCACGTCGGTGAAATCCTTAATCCCAAAACGCGTGATGCGCCACACGGAAACGCCAATTCCCACGCCGCAAAGCGCCAAAACGGCTATGCAAAGCAGGATAATCGTGGGCGAAAATTTCATTTTAAAATTTTTAATGCTTCGATTTTCTTGTTTTTTCATACCCATATTATACCATATATAAAGAGAAAAAGCAATCAAAGGCACTTGTCAAATTTTATGCTTTTATAGAACAAGCAAAAAAAACTTTCTTAAAAGGCGTGTTTTACCGCTTGCAAAACGCGGGAAATAGGTGTATAATAATATAGTTATGATTCAAGAAAATAATGCACAAGAAAAAATAGCGGAAGAAGAACGCTTGGTTGCCGAGCGCGAACGCAAGCAATATATAAAGATGACGCAAACGCCTATGGCGCGGCTGATTATCAGCTTGGGAATACCCACCACGCTCAGCATGATGGTGACGTCGCTTTATAACCTTGCGGACACGGCGTTCGTTTCCATGATCGGAAACGACGATATCACGGCGGCAGTGAGCAATTTGCTTGCTTTGATGTCGATCATTCAAGCGATAGGCTTCACGTTTGGTATGGGTAGCGGAAGCATCGTTTCGCGACTTTTAGGCAAGCGTGATCGAGCAGGCGCTGACAAGGTGGCTATGTCGTCGTTCTTTGCCGCAATGGTGAGTGGGCTTTTGATCACCACGTTGGGATTTATATTTTTAACGCCTTTTATGAAATTGCTCGGCTCATCCGAAGAAGTTGTTTTGTTTTATTCTAAACAATATGCGTGTTATATACTCATTTCAGCGCCGTTTATGTGTATGTCGTTCGTTTTGAACAACGTACTACGTGCGGAAGGGAAAGCGGTGCTTTCTATGATCGGCTTGATTGTCGGCGCGGTGGTGAACGTCATTCTCGACCCCATTTTAATTTTCACGTTAAATGGTGGCGTGGCAGGCGCGGCAATTGCAACGTGCATTAGCCAAATTACGAGCTTTTTGATTTTGCTTTTCATGTTCCTTTCGGGCAAAACGATCGTGCGTTTAAAAATACGCTCCATTTCTCGCCAATTTTTCGTTTACGGCGACGTAATAGGCAGGGGCTTCCCATCCTTTTGTAGGCAAATTCTTGCAAGTCTTTGCACGGTGTTCTTGATGAACGCGGCGCGCCTTTACGGCGGATCTGCGGCGCAAGCGGCGCTTGGCGTGGTGCAAAAGGTGTTTATGCTCGCGTTCTCGCTTTCGCTTGGCATTGGGCAAGGCTATCAACCCGTGGTGGGGTACAACTATAGTTCCAAGCGGTTTGATCGCGTGCGTTCGGCATATTTATTCACGCTCGGTTTTTCCACGTCGATTATGATCGCGTTTGCGAGCGTTTGCGCAATTTTTGCGCCAAATCTTATGCATATGTTCAGTTTATCGCCTGAAGCGACGCAAATTGGTACGCTCACGCTTCGTTTGCAATGCTTGTGTATGCCGCTTTTGCCGCTCAACTTTATGGCAAGCGTCACCTATCAAGTGGTGGGAAGCAAGGCAATTGCGGCAATTTTGTCGGTGTCAAGGCAAGGTTTGTTCTATATTCCAGCCGTTTTAATTTTGCCAAACTTGTGGGGACTTTTCGGTGTGGAATGTTGTCAAGCCATTTCCGACGTGTTCGCTTTCTTCTTTGCGATTCCTTTCACGTTCCTGTTTTTCAAGCAAATCAAAGATCAAGAAAAACTGCTCGAAAAGGAAAAACAAGCAGGGCAGGTATGCGTTGAATAAAAAAATGAGCCGAAAAAGGGCTGATCCAGTGTTGTATGATATAGAAAAACAAAGGAAGTGTGTTTATGGAAAAGAAAATGGGAAAAATTAAGCAATTTTTTGCAGAATTTAAGAAGTTTATCACGCGCGGCAACGTTTTGGACATGGCAGTCGGCGTTATCGTTGGCGGCGCGTTCACGGCGATCGTCAACGGACTTTCTAACAACGTTTTAAAACCTTTGATCAACTGGCTTTTGGCATTTGTTTTAGGGAAAGAAGGGTTAAGCGGCGCAATCACCATGCTCTCTCCTGCGTTCGACGAAGCGGGTGCGCTCGTCCTTGCTGAATCCATTTATATCGATTGGGGTGCGTTCATCAGTGCGATCATCAATTTCTTTATCATTGCGTTCGTGCTCTTCACGATTGTGAAAATGTTTAACCGTATAGCGGAAGCACAGGAAAAGCTTACGCTCGGATTAGAGCTTTCGGATAAAAAAGAAATCGCAAAAATCCGTATAGAACAAAGGGTTTCTAAAAAACAAGCGAAAATCATTTTAGAAGAGAAAAAAGCGGAACTCAAAGCAAAACAAGCGGAAGAAGAACGTCTTGCGGCGGAAAAGGAAGCGGCTGAAAAAGCGGCGGCGGAAGAGAAAGCCATGGCAAACACTCGCCTTTTGGAAGAAATCCGCGATTTGTTGAAAAAGGAACGAAATTGATTGACTTTTTCTTAAAATCAAGCTATAATAATAGAAACTCAATATAAAGGCAAGGAAAAAGTGGGTTTTTTCAAAACGTCTTTTCAAAAGAGAGCGCGCTCATAGGCTGAAAGGCGCGCGGAGAGAAGAAACAAGCCCTTTCGCTTTGGAGCTGTCCCTTTGAAATAGGAGTAGGGGGGAACGCGTTGCGCGGCGTGATTGCGTGGAACAAGGTGTGAAAAAGCAAAAATTGCACACGAATGCAGGTGGTACAGCGGAAATTTAATTCGCCCTGCGCGCTAAAGACGGCGCGCAGGGCGTTTTCAATAGAAAAAAGGAGAAAGAACATGAAAGAAAAGATTGAAGCGTTGCGGCTTGAAACGGAAAACGCAATGTCGCAAACGGAAACGGGCAGGGGGCTTTACGAATTAAAGGTGAAGTTCCAAACGGCGCTCAAAGGGATTATGAGCGGCATGAAAGATCTTGCAAAGGAAGATCGCCCCGCGTTTGGCAAAATTGTCAACGAGTTCAAACAAGGCATTGAAGAAAAATTTGAAGCTCGTGCAATCGTTGTGCGCGAAATGGAAATGCAAAAGAAATATGCTTCCGAGCGCGTGGATATCACCATGCCCGGCAAGAGTTATAAGGCAGGCGCATTGCACCCGATCACGCTTGTAAAAAACGAGCTCATCGATATTTTCTCGGGTATGGGCTTTAAGGTGTTTGAAGGTCCTGAAATTGAAACGGATTATTATAACTTCACGGCGCTCAACACCCCCAAAGATCACCCTGCGCGCGACATGCAAGACACGTTCTATCTTGCCGAAAACTTGCTTCTTCGCACGCAAACTTCGGCAGGGCAAATCCGCGTGATGGAAAAGAACGCACCGCCCATTAAAATTTTGTCGCCTGGCAGAGTGTTTCGCTCCGACGACGACGCTACCCATTCGCCTATGTTCCACCAAATGGAAGGGCTCGTGGTAGATAAGGGTATCACCCTTTGCGATTTGCAAGGTATGCTCGCCGAATTTGCGCGTAAAATGTTCACTTCGTCGACAAAAGTGCGTTTGCGCCCGTCCTATTTCCCGTTCACTGAACCGAGCGTGGAAGTGGATTTGAGCTGTTCCGAATGCGGCGGTAAAGGTTGTCGTCTTTGCAAGGGTACGGGTTGGATCGAAGTGCTCGGCGCGGGTATGGTGAACCGTCACGTGCTTGAAAATTGCGGGGTCGATCCCGATGAATACACAGGTTTTGCGTTCGGTATGGGCATCGAGCGTATTGCAATGCTGAAATACGGCGTGAACAATATCAAAACGCTGTTTGAAAACGATACCCGTTTCCTTGAACAGTTTGAAGATTAAGAGGAGGAAGAAAAAATGAAAGCACCTTTCAGTTGGTTAAAAGATTACGTAGATATAGATATGACGGCGCAGGAGCTTGCGGAAAAGCTTTTCTCTTGCGGCTTTGAAGTGGAAGAACTCGCTTATCTTGGCGAAAAAATCAACCGCGTTGTGGTTGGCGAAATCAAATCGTTGACGCCCCATCCCGATAGCGACCATATGCAAATTTGCGTAGTGGATTGCGGTGAAGAATACGGGCGTGAATTGCAAATCGTAACGGGCGCTCCCAACGTGTACGTGGGTATGAAAACCCCTTGCGCTTTGGACGGTTCTACCGTTGTGGAAAGCAATCCCCAAATGCTTGAAAAGAATCCCGACGGGATTAAGAAAATTAAAAAAGGCAAGCTTCGCGGCGTGGAATCGTT
>JAZOLI010000053.1:0-14232 GCA_045652965.1 Candidatus Scatosoma sp. | reverse complement strand
AAGCTTATGATTATGGACGAACCGTTCGTGGGGCTTGATCCCAAGGCGGCGCACACGGTAAAGCAAATTATGCGCGAGCTTTGCAATCAAGGTTCGGCGATCTTCTTTTCCACGCACGTTTTGGAAGTGGCGGAAAAGCTTTGCGACAAGGTGGCGATCATCAAGGACGGCAAGCTCGTTGCGTCAGGTACGATGGACGAAGTGACGGGCGACACGAGCTTGGAAGACGTGTTCTTGTCGATGGCAAAGGAGAGTCAAGATGCTTAAACAGCTTTTTAAAAAACAGGGAATAGAAACGTTTGCGTTTTTGTTTATGGACGGGAACGGCAAACGCCATTCACCGCTTTTTATCGCGGCGATCGCCTTGCTTCTTCTCTACGGCATAGGCGCGACGGTGGCGCTAATGGGCTACCTTTCTTGGACGCTTTGCGAAGCGTTTACGCAAAGCGGATTAACGAGCGTTTATTTTGCAATGAACGCGACCATGGCTATGGCGCTTGCGCTCGTTGGCAGTATGTTTATGGCGAAATCGAAGCTGTTTGAAGCTAAGGATAACGACCTGCTTTTATCTATGCCCATTCCGACGTGGACGATACTTTTTTCCCGTATCGTCGGTTTATACGGCATGGCGTTTTTGTTCTCGTCGATTGCGTTTATTCCTGCCTGCGTGGTATATTTTATTCAAACGGGTTTTGCGCTTGTTCCTGCAATTTTTTGTCTTGTAACGGCGTTGATCCTGCCCTTGTTTTCCCTTGCGATTAGCGCGCTTATCGGTTGGGCGCTCGCGTTGATCGGCAATCGCGTTCGCTCGAAAAATCTTATCACGACGGTGCTTCTTATCGCCTTTTTTACGGGCTATGCGCTCCTTTATAGCAAAATGGGGGAAGCGATCGAATTTATCGTTATGCACGGAAACGAAATCGGCGCGGCAATGCAAACGTGGTTGTTCCCGTTCTATCTTGCAGGCTTGGCGTGTGAGGGCAACGCGCTTGCGCTTTTGGGTGCGGTTGGCGTTTTTGGCGGCGTGTTCGCGCTTATCTATTGGTTGCTTTCCGTTACCTTTTTAAAAACGATTACCACTCGGCGCGGCGGCGCGGGCAAAAAATATAAGGAAAAGAGTGTGAAAAGCTCGCCTGCGATTCTCGCGCTTATGAAGAAGGAACTGCTGCGCATGAAAAATCCTATGATCTTGTTCAATACGGCGCTTGGTTCTATGCTTTTTGTCATTTTAATCATTTTCGCGTTTTTCAACGCCGAGCTTGTGGATATGATCAACGCTTCGGGGGTTGATAAAGGCGAAGTTGCGGCGATCGTCGCCGTGGTGCTTTCCTTTATCGCCGCGTCGAATATGATCACGGCTTCGTCGGTGTCGCTCGAAGGGGAGAATTTATGGATAATCAAAACCGCGCCCGTGGAAACGGAAGAAATTTTCGCCGCGAAATTGCTTTTGCAAATTATATTGACGTGTATTCCTGCCACGCTTGCAATTATCGTCGTTTGCGCGCTGCTTAAAATTCCGCTTTTGCTTTCCTTGCTCGTTTGGCTTTGCGTTTGCGTGACGGGCACTCTTTGCGCGGCGCTCGGGCTTATCGTCAATTTAAAATTACCCAATTTAACGTGGACGAGTGAAATCGCGGCGGTCAAGCAAAGCCTTTCCGTGGTGGTGGCAATGTTCACGAGCTGGGGGATTGCCGCGCTGATTATTGCAGGGTATTTCACGCTCGGCACGCTTATGAGCGCGGGGTGGTATCTTGCTTTGGTTGTGATGCTTTATGCGGCGACGTTTGCGGGCATGCTCGTTTGGCTTGGCTCGCGTGGTGTAAAGGCGTTTGAAAAGCTGTAAAACCCTTAAAAAGAAAAAAAATAGAAAAAAGCTTGCAAATCGCTTGCAAAAAAAACAAAAAAAGGCTATCATATATCTATAAAAACGAAACACAACGCAGCAAAGCGTTGATAAAAAGGAGATGGAAATATGTTGTGGAATGTATTAAGCGCGACAACGAGTGCAAGTTCGGGTGCGGGCACGGAAGGAAATCCTTGGGGCACGTGGCTCATGGTTGGCATTTTGGTGGTTGTTTTGGTTGTGTTTATGATCTATAACCGCCGCTCGCAACAAAAGAGAATGGAAGAAGCGCAAAACACGATCAACGCGATTAAACCGGGCAACAAAGTGAAAACGATCGGTGGCATTTGCGGCGTGATTGTGGAAATTTGCGACGATGGTACGTTCGTTTTGGAAACGGGTACGGAAAAGAGCGGCAAATCGTATATGAAATTCGATAAGCAAGCGATTTACCAAACGGATGCAGTAGTGGCGTCCACGCCTGTAAAAGCAGAGGAAGAAACGAAAGCGGAATAAAACTCAAAACGTTCTAAACAAAAAACACCTTCGCATAGGATAAAGCGGAGGTGTTTTCATATGCAAAACCAATCGACGACAGGCGGCAAAATTTTTAACGTCATCAAAGGCGTGGCGCTTGCACTTGCTTTTTCCTTGCTCGCGAGCATAGTGCTTGCCAGCATACTTCAATGTTTCCCCTTACCCGACAAAGTGGTGTATCCGATCAATCAAACGGTGAAAGTGGCGGCGATTATGTTAGGCTCACTCGTTTTCGTGCGGGAAGAGAAAGGGCTTTTACAAGGCGTTGCCATTGGCGCGCTCTTTACTGCGCTTTCCTATCTTGCTTTTTCTGCGCTCGGTGGCAATTTTTCCTTGTCGTGGCTGATCTTTGCCGAGCTTGCGCTTGCGCTTTTTGTAGGAGCGATAAGTGGCGCGGTTGCGGTGAATATTCGTAGGGATTGATTTTTTCTACAAAAAGTGGAAAAAACCGCTTGCCTTTTTGCAAAAAGTGTATTATAATAATAACGTAAAAATCCAAAACGGATAGGAGGACGCTATGATTAAGACGATTGCAAAACCCGCTGAAAAGAAAACGACGGCATGCGGCGAATGCAGAAGCACCTGTCAATCGGCTTGCAAAACGAGCTGCACGGTAGGCAACCAATCCTGCGAAAGAATCACGCGCGAAGAAAAAATCGAGCGCAAATAAGTTTCGGGCAATCCCGATATTGCAAAAAACGGCGTGTGTATTTATACGCGCCTTTTTTTGCCGCTATGGAGAAATAAATGATACACGTATTTAGCTACAAAAACAAAAACTATATCTACGACGTAGGTAGCGGATCGCTTCACGAATGCGACAAGCCCACCGCTGATTATTTAAAGGCGAAAGAAGAGGGTGCGGATATCGATATCACCTATCTTACCGACGAGCAAATCAAAGAAGCGATTGAGGATTGCGAAGCGCTCAAAGCGCAAGGATTGCTTTTTAAAGAAGAAGTGAAAACGTATCCGATGAAATCGAGTGAAGTGAAAGCGCTTTGCATTCACATTTGTCACGATTGCAATTTCCGTTGCCGCTATTGCTTTGCCGACGAGGGCGCTTACCATTCGGGACGGCGTGAATCGATGACGTTTGAAACGGCGAAAGCGGCGGTTGATTTCTTGATTGCAAACAGCGGTAAACGTAAAGTTTTGGAAATGGACTTTTTCGGCGGCGAGCCGCTTATGAATTTGGACGTTTTAAAACAAACGGTATACTACGCGAAAGAAGCGGGCGCAAAGGTGGGTAAAAAGTTCTTGTTTACCACCACGACGAACGCGTTGCTTTTAAACGATGAAACGATTGAATTTTTCAACCAAGAAATGGAGAACGTGGTGCTTTCGCTCGATGGTAGAAAGGAAGTGCACGATGCGATCAGAAAATCCATCAACGGCAAGGGCACGTTCGATTTGATTATCGACAAGATCAAGAAATTCATTTCTCTTCGTGGGAATAAAAGCTACTACGTTCGCGGTACGTTCACCGCGAAAAACCTTGATTTTGCAAAAGACGTGCTCTTTATCGCCGATCAGGGCGTGGATTCCATTTCCATGGAGCCCGTTGTGACGGAGATTGACGATTTGCAAATTAAGCAAGAGCACTTGCCTCAAATTGAAAAGGAATATGAAAACCTTTGTGAGGCTTATTTAGAGCGTCACGAAAAGGGAGAAGGGTTCAATTTCTTCCATTTCAACATCGATTTAGAGGGAGGACCTTGCCTTTCTAAGCGCGTTTCGGCGTGCGGGGCTGGCAACGAATATTTCTCGGTGACCCCTAACGGCGATTTGTATCCTTGCCATCAATTTGCAGGCGATAAAAACTTCCGCATGGGCAGTGTGTTTACGGGCATTGAACGCAAAGATCTTAGAGAGAAATTTCAAAATTCGTGTTTGTTCACGAGAAAGAAATGCGAAAACTGTTTTGCCAAATTTATTTGCTCGGGCGGATGTAGTGCGAACAACTATCATTTCAACGGCGATATCGACGAGCCTTATGAAACGACGTGTGCTATGATGAAAAAGCGCGTAGAGTGCGCAATGCATATTTTGGCAAAGAAAAAAGCCGAAAAAATGACGGAAAATTGATAAAAAAACGGAAAAACTTTTTAATCCCCGCGCGTTATAACTTGACGGCGGGGATAAAAATAAGCTATAATAAAGAAGTATCATTGTAAAAGGTAAAATCGGATGAAATCCGAAATACACAGGAGGCAACGAATGGGCAAGAAAAAATCGGTGGTATTGATGGTTTTGCTTACCATCGTCATCTTCGTATTGACGGCGCTCACGGTATTCCCCGCGTTCTCGATTCCGAGAACGGTGAAAAAGTGGAATCCCGTCGTTTTGCAATACGATCTCGGCTCTGATTTGGGCGGCGGATATTACGCTTACTATTATCCCGAAGGAGTCATTTCCGAAACGGAGTATAACAGAAATTTGGAAGCGCTTTCCCCCGACGAAAGAACGGATTACGAAGAAAGCTACGTGCAAATTAAAGGCTCTGCGTTATATTTCTCAACGGAAGAAAAATTGGGCGTGACGGAAGACGGAGAACTCACCAAAGAGTTCATCGACGAGTTTAACGCGGCGGCGAAAGAAATTGCGGCGCGCTTTGAAGCAAAGGGTTATTCCGATTATCGCGTGGCGGTAGTGGACGGCTACGCGCTCAGAATTGAGCTTCCCGCTTCGGAAGAAAGCAACAAGGCGAGCACGGCGTTCTCGCTTCTCACGAACATGGGAGCGGTTTCCCTTTTCAAAGGCGAAGAAGAAATTGACGCGACCGACTATATTGACGATGAAGAAGCGGACATTGCCGATTTGATCGCGAACGTTTCCATTGGGTCTTATTATAAAACGTCTTATTTAAAGATTCAATGGACGCGTGCAGGCAAAGAAATGATCAACGCGGTGAAAGAAGAGCTTTCTTCTAGCGAAGCAGGCTCGGAAAGCGGCACGGCGCTTGAATTGCGCCTTGGCGAAGAAGTGCTCGCGCAAATTTATAAAGACAACGTTTGGGATAGCGGCGAAGTGCGTGTAAACTTTTTGGATGGTTATAACGCCGATTATTTAAAGACGTTTGAAATCGCGCTTGAATCGGCGCTTAAAACGGGTGGCTTTGATATCACGTTCACGGCGGATGCGGTGCGTGCCTTTGAACCCGTATATGGCGAAAACGTACTCACGCTTTTGTATATCGCGCTTGCGATCGTGCTTTTGGCGATTTTGGTGTTGCCCGTTGTGAAGATGAACAAATTTGGCGTTGTGAGCGTTTACGGCTCGTTGTCCTATTTGATCGTCGTGGCAATGTGTTTTGCGTTCATCAGCAAGGGTGTGTTTGAAATTACGCTCGGCTCTGTGCTTCTCTTCTTGGTAGGCTTGGTGCTTGTGAACGTGGTGCAATATATCATTTATAATGCAATTAAAGCGGAATTTGATTTGGGTAAAACGGTGGAATCGTCGGTGAAAGGCGGTTATAAGAAAACACTTTGGAACGTGATCGATCTCTATGCGGTGTTGCTCTTGGGCGCGCTTGCGCTTTTGATCGGCGCGGCAGGCGTATACACGCTTGCGTTGCAAGCGTTGATCGTGGTGATCACCGCTGCGTTTATCAGCTTGCTTTGGACACGTGCGATCAACTATATCAACCTTTCCGCAAGCAAGAATAAATATAAATATTTCAACTTTGTAAGGGAGGATGACGACGATGAATAAGATGAAAAACGTAACCCTTCTTTCGGTGATTATGGCGATCGTGGTTGCTCTTTCAATTGTCATCACGGCGATCTTTGGCGTAAACTACGCCACGAGCGTAAGCAATCAAAAAACGTTGACGATCACGATCAACCGCTATTGCTACGACAATCAATTAGACGACGTGAAAGACGTTTGCGAAAAGGATAAGGAATTTAAAAAACTTTCCGTAAAATATACGTACAACGGTGAAATGAGTGGTGATGAATGCGAGCTTGTTTACGTGTTCGATGAAACGGCGAAATTGGACGAAGTGAAAAATTCGCTCCAAGTTGCTTTTGCGAACGAAACGCAATCTAATGGCAAGTTGAAGGGCGCGTTTATCGACGTTTCCACGGGAAGCGAAGTTTTGCAAACGAACGTTCCCACTTCTTACGTGGTGAAAGCGGCGATTGCCGTTGCGGTGTTCGCAGTGCTTGCGTTTGTATATGTAGCACTTCGTTATCGTTTGTATATGGGCTTAGCGGTTGCGCTCGCAATCGTGCTTTCGGCGATCCTTACGGCGGCGGTGATTTTGCTTGCTCGTATCCCCGTCACTTCGTCCGTGTTATACGTTGGCGTGCTTGCGTCCGTGCTTGCGGCGATCTTCGCGGTGCTCACTATGAACAAGCTCCGCTCTAACAACGAAGAAATTTCCACAGAAGAAAAGGTGTATGCTTCGGTTGCGACGAAAGAAATCGCAGTGATGACGGCGGCGCTTGGCGCTTCGCTCGTGCTCGTAGGTGCGATTGCAACGGCGGCAGTGCGTTGGTTTGCAGTTTGCGCGCTCGTGGCGCTTTTGGTTTCGGCTTTGATCGGGCTTACGTTCGTGCCTGCGGCATATCTTCCCATGAAAAAGGTAGAAGATAAAGCGGCGGCTCGTAGCAAGAGCGGCTACGTCGGTGCGGAAGCAAAAACGGAAGAATAAAATTAAAAGCATTGAACAACGAACGGGCGGTGGTGGAATCTATCTGCCCGTTTGTCTTTATTAAAGCATATTAGGAAAAACAATGAAAAAACTCGTTCCTGAATACGCGTTTACGGCGGCACAATTGAATAGTATATCCGATCTTGCCGCAAAAACGGGTTTGACGGAACAAATCACGCGCATTTTATACGCGCGCGGCATCGACACGCAGGAAAAGATAAACAAGTTTATGCACCCTTCTCGCAAGAACTTTCTTTCGCCCTTTTTAATGCGCGGCATGAAAGAAACGGTGGAGATGCTCACGGCGGCTCGCGATGAAGGCAAAACGGTTGCCGTAATTGGCGATTACGATGCCGACGGCGTTTGCGCGGCGGCGATCATGTATCACGCGTTAAAGGATTTTGGCATTGAGCCGCATATCTATATCCCCGAGCGCGCCGATGGCTATGGGCTTTCCATTCAAGCGATTGATCGCATTTTTGAAGAATGCAACCCCGAACTTTTTATCACCGTCGATTGCGGCATTTCCTGCGCGGCAGAAGCGCAATATATCTACGAGCTTGGCTCTGACGTAATCGTCACCGATCACCACGAGCTTCCCGAAACGTTGCCCGATTGCGTGATTGTCAATCCCAAATTGCAAGACGATTATCCCTACGATAATCTTTGCGGTGCGGGCGTGGCGTTCAAGGTCGCGTGCGCGTTTCTTGGCGAAGGCGCGTATCGCTATTTAGATTTCGCGGCGCTTGCAACGGTTGCCGATAGCGTGCCGCTTTTGGGTGAAAATCGTGATATCGTCACGGAAGGTTTAAAAATTTTCAACCAAAACATGCGCCCTTGTTTTGCGGGTTTGATCGGCAAAACTTATGATGGGATCACGGCGCAAACGCTTGCGTTCACGCTCGCTCCGCGCGTCAATGCGGCAGGGCGAATGGGGGATGCTTACGCGGCGTTTGAGCTGTTCACATCGCAAAAGGAAACGGATTTATACGATCTTTCCGTGAAGCTTTGCGCGTACAACAGCGAAAGGCAAAAATATTGCGACGAGCTCTATCTTTCCGCGAAACAAAAACTCAAAGAAAAGGGTGCTTACGGCAACGTGATTATGCTCTCGGACGAAAGCTGGAACGCAGGCTTTATCGGCATCGTTGCGGCAAGACTTTCCGAAGAATATAACCGCCCCATTTTGTTGTTCGTGCATCACGGCGACATGCTCAAAGGCAGTGCGAGAAGCATTGACAACGTGAACATATTCACCGCGCTTAAAAATTGCTCGCAATATATCGAAGAATTTGGCGGGCACGCGCAAGCGGCGGGCGTGAACGTGCATATTTCCAACTTTGAAGCGTTGGAACGCGCGCTAGATAACGAAATCGGAAACACGTATACGCAAGAAGATTTTGAACAAAACATTTATATCAGCGAGCAGATCAATGCGCCGTTCCCTGAAAAGTTTGCGCGCGAGCTCGTAGCGTTAGAGCCCTACGGCGTAGGACACCGCCGCCCCTTGTTTTCCCTTTCGGCAGGCGCGTGTAGCGTTCGTCCGCTCAAAGCAGGCTCACCGCATATTTCGCTTAAAAACGATTATATCGAGCTCACTTATTTTTCGGGCGCTAAGCACGCGAAAATTATGGAAAGCGACGTAAAAAAGGAACTCGTGTTCGAGATCAACGTTTCACGCTTTAAAGGCAGAGAGTATATAAAAGGTTTGGTGCGCGATTTCATATACGATGGTAGAACGGGTAAAAATGCGGCGGAAAGCATATTTTCAAACGCCCTTTCAAGGACGAACGCCGAACCTGCAAAAATCAAACCAATTGGCTTAAACACGAGCGCGATCAAGGCATTGATTGCGCAAAAGCTCGCCGAATGTCCTTACGGGCTTTGCATGATCGCATCGGATAGAAGAACGCTTCGTTTCTATGAAGAATTGGACAAGTTTAATTGCGATTTATTCTATCCGTCGTCGCGGAATTTATCCAACACGTTGATCGTATCGCCTGCGCCCGATTGTGATCTTGGCGGCTATCGCGATTTCATCTTTTTGGACACGCCCAGCGATTTCAACTTGCCTTTGATAGAGAGTGGCAACGCGTGGGTGAACGAAGAAATTTGCGGTTATAAAGCGTTTGAAAACATAGACGTTTCAAGAGAAGGGCTTTTAGAAATTTTTGCGGCGTTGCGCCGCGAAGTAAATTTGCTTTACGGCGAAACAGCGGAAGAAATCGCTGCTTCTTGCGATAGTTTAGGTTTTGATAGATTGCAATTTATTTTCGCGCTTGGCGTGTTTGAAGAACTTGGGCTTGTGGCGTTTGAAAACGGTAGGCTGACGGTATATCGCGGCGTAAAGGCGGAACTTTCCGATTCTTCCATTTATAGAAAAGTAAGCGTTTTGCAACAGAGGTAAGCAATGGAACAAATCACTTTGGAGAAAATAAGAGAAAACTATTCCTTTTCCGAAGAAGAAAGGTTATATAAGGCGTACACGTATGCGCAAACGGCACACGCGGGGCAAAAACGCGCCTCGGGCGAGCCTTATTTTGTGCACCCTTGCGCGGTCGCGAACATCTTGATGGATTTAGGCTTGGATGAGGCAACGATCGCCGCTGCGCTTTTGCATGACGTAATCGAAGACACGCCTGCCACGGCGGAAGATATCCAAAGGGAGTTTGGCAGCGAAGTGCTCGCGCTCGTTGACGGCGTCACTAAACTTGAAAAGATCGTGTTCAAATCGCAAGAAGATGCCGATGCGGAAAACTTCCGTAAAATTTTCGTTGCAATGGCAAAGGACGTGCGCGTGATCATCATCAAGCTTGCCGACAGATTGCACAATATGCGTTCGCTCAATTTCTTATCGCACGAACGCCAACAGCGCATGGCAAGCGAAACGCTTGACATCTATGCGCCGCTTGCAGGTCGGCTTGGTATCTCGCAAATCAAATGCGAGCTGGAAGATCTTTGTTTGAAATATCTCGATCCTGAATCTTACGATTATTTGGTGTATAACATTCGCGAACGGCTGACTGAGCGCAAGGAATTTGTTGCTCGTATCGTAGACGAAATCAAGGAGATGATGTCGGCAAGCGGCATTGAAGGGGAAGTGTTTGGACGTCCTAAACATTTCTATTCCATCTATAAAAAGATGAAGCACAAGGAAAAAACGCTCGATCAAATTTACGATTTGACGGCGGTGCGCGTTATCGTGAAAGACGTGCGCGAATGCTACACGCTTCTTGGCGCAATCCATGAAAAATGGAAACCTATCCCTGGGCGCATTAAGGATTATATCGCTACGCCTAAGCCCAACATATATCAATCGTTGCACAGGACGGTTATGACGAAGTTTGGGCAACCGATTGAAATTCAAATCCGCAGGGAAGAAATGCACAGGGTTGCCGAATTCGGTATCGCGGCGCATTGGAAATATAAAGAAGGCAAAACGGAAGAAACGGAAAGCAATTTTGAAAGCCGTTTGACGTGGCTTCGTGAAGTGATGGAATGGCAGGGGGATTTAAAGGACTCCCGCGAGTTTATAGACGCGCTCAAAACGGAGCTTTATAGCCACGAGCTTTTGGTATTCACGCCGCGCGGCAAGGTCATATCCCTGCCTCCCGAAGCAACCCCTATCGACTTTGCTTACGCGATTCACTCGGAAGTGGGCAATCGTTGCACGGGCGCGCGCGTCAATTCTAAAATTGTTCCGCTCACCACGACGTTGCAGGTGGGGGACGTGGTGGAAATCATCACTTCGCCCAACTCTAAAGGACCGTCGAGAGATTGGCTCAAATTTATCAAATCTTCGAGCGCGAAAGCGAAAATCAAGCAATTTTATAAAAACGAACTCAAAGAAGAAAACATCAAAATTGGGCAAATTAAGCTGGACGAAGAAGCGAAAAAGCGCGGTTATACAATTTCCACGCTTCTCACAAACGAAAGCTTTAAACGCATATCCGAACGCTTTTCGTTTGGTAGCATGGACGAGCTTTACGCGGCGGTGGGCTATGGCTCGGTGTCCGTCAACCAAGTCCTTTTCAAATTGATCGATTATTATCGCAAAGAAACTCCGCTCGCATTAGACGTGCGCGCAGGGGACGGCGGAAACAGATCGACGGGCGGTGTTTTGATCAACGGCCAAGCGGGCATGTTGTTGCGCTTTGCAGGTTGTTGCTCTCCCGTCCCTGGGGATAAAATCGTTGGCTACACGTCGCGTGGTAGGGGCGTGGTGGTACATCGTGAAGATTGTCCCAATGTTCAAAACGTAGATCAAGGTCGGTTGCTTCCTGCCTCGTGGCGCATTGAAGCGGGCACAAAACAACGCTATAACGCCAACGTTGCCATTCGCGCGGCGGATCAAGGCGCGGCGCTTTCCGTGCTTTCCCAAGTTGTTTCCGATTTAAAACTTTCCATCACGTCCGTCAACGGCAGAATGGATAAAAACCGCGACGCCGTTTTGGAAGCTTCCATTTCTCTTACCGATATCGCCGAAGTGGATATGCTTATCAAGAAAATGCAGGCGGACAAAAGAATATATGAAGTCCATAGAATAACATCTCTTTCTTAAAGGAAACATAGTAGTATCGAATGCAAATTATCACCATTTCTCCGCGCGGCTTTGGCGCAAACACCTACGTCTTAACGCAAGATAACAAAACGGCGGTCGTCATTGATCCGTCGCAACCGCGCGTGCAGGAAGAACTTTTAAAACGCGGACTTAAGGCGGCTTACGTGCTTTTAACCCATTGTCATTTCGATCATGTGGGTGGCGTATCCGTTCTTCAAAACGCAGGGGCGAAAGTGTTTTGTTCTCAAAGAGAAAAGGCGCTTGTGGGTACGCACGCGGATTTGTTTGAAGCGTTTGGCGCGGAAAGATCGCCCTATCAAATTGACGAAACGTTGCAAGATGGCGAAACGAGAGAGTTTTGCGGCATGCAAATCCAAATGCTCTGCACCCCAGGACACACGGCAGGGAGCGTTTGTTATCTTTTGTTTGACGAAAATGGCGAAAAGCACCTGTTCACAGGCGACACGCTTTTTTCGGATAGTATTGGTAGAACGGATTTCCCGACAGGGGATATGTCGGCGCTTAGGGAAAGTTTGCGTCGTCTTTGCTCGCTGAAAGGGGATATGCGCGTATACGCAGGGCATAACGAAGCCACGAGCTTAGAAATGGAGAGAAAACACAATCCTTTTTTGGTAGATTTATAAAAATGTTGACGACGAATTGCGCTTTTTTAGAAAACGAAATATTAGACGTGGCGCGCCTTTTTAAAAGCCGCCCCGCTTGCATCATGCACGAATTCCGCTACGAAGATGGCGGTGTTTTTTATAATCGTTTTGACGTGGACGGCGCAGTTTACGCCTTTGAAGAAAGGGGGCAGGTATGCGGCGAATTGCAACTCAAACGCTTAGAGCGCCGTTTTGCAAAGCTTCACCTTTATGAAATTTTAAGCGAAAAATACGGCGAAAAAATGCCTTGGGGCGCGCTCACGGGCATTCGTCCCACCAAGCTCGCGTATACGGAGATAGAGCAGGGAAACGATTTTAAACCCCTTTTTCGCCAAATGCAAGTCCAAGAAGACAATATCCGTTTGGTGGAAGATATTTTAAACGCGCAACGGGGGATTTACGAGAAAAAGGATGGCAACACCGATTTGTTCGTGTCCTTGCCCTTTTGCCCGTCCAAATGCGCCTATTGCTCGTTCATCACTGCACCCATCGACAAAACCCGTCAGTTTATGCCCGCTTATTTGGATTGCTTGGATAAGGAATTGGAAGCGGCAAAAGAAAGCGTGAAAAACCTTAGAAGCGTGTACGTAGGCGGCGGCACGCCGTTTGCTATCGACGCGCCCGATTTGGAGCGCGTGCTCAAAGCAACCGCCAAGGCGATAGAAAATGCGCAAGTGGAATACACGGTGGAAGCAGGTAGACCGGACGTGTTCAGCGAAGAGAAATTACGTCTTTTAAAAGATTACGGCGTAAATCGGATTTGTATCAATCCCCAAACATTTTCTAATGAAACGCTTAAAAAAATTGGTAGAAAGCACACGGTGGAAGATTTTTATCGCGCGTTCGAACTTTCTAAAACTTACGATTTCATCGTGAACATCGATTTGATAGCAGGCTTAACGGATGAAACCCCCGAAACGTTTGCGCGCGGCGTAGAAAAAGCCATTGAAACGGGCGCGGACAATATCACGGTGCACTGTTTGTCGCTAAAATCGGGCGCGAAATTAAAGGAAGAAATTGCATATATCGAAAACGACAGCATTTCCGAGATGATTGGATGTTCAAGAAAGCTCCTTTCAAAAGGCGGCTACGAGCCCTATTATATGTATCGCCAAAAATATCAAGCGGGCAACAACGAGAACGTAGGTTGGACGAAAAAAGGCAAGGCGTGCGTTTATAATATCGACGTAATGGAAGAAACAGCCGACAATTTAGGGGTGGGAGCGAACGCGATATCCAAGCGCGTTTGGAATGAACAAGGACGAATTGAACGGCTTGGCTCGCCTAAAGATTTACCGACGTATATGGCAGGGGTAGACGAAATTATTGCAAAAAAACGCAAATTTTTCGAATAATCGTAGAAAAAAGGCAAAAACGCAGTCAAATTTGATTTACATTCCAAAAAGAATGTGGTAAAATAGTAGCAACGGTCGCGAAGAGAAACGAATCTCCACGTTTCCCTTGGCGATACGGGTTAAATTCCATAGGAGGATAAAAGCAAATGGAAAAGAATGAAATTATTGCAAAACACGCAACGCACGAAGGCGACACCGGTTCGCCCGAAGTTCAAATCGCATTGTTGACGGCGCGCATCAACCACCTCAACGAACATTTGAAAGCGCACAAGCAAGACAATCATTCCCGTCGCGGACTTTTGAAAATGGTCGGTAAACGTCGCGGTCTTTTGGATTATCTTAAAGAAAAAGATATTGCAAGATATAGAGCGATCGTTGAAGCTTTGGGATTGAGAAAGTAATGAAGCATGAAAGGGCGGGGTGTTTAACTCGCCCTTTTTTGTGGTATACGCACAAAAAAGGACAAGCCACGGCATAAGCTTGCACCTTGGCGTATATCAAAAAATCACCGCTTGCGGCAGGAGGCCGTAGCCTGACGAGAATCGAACCGCAACAAGCCTGAAAAGCGTCTTTTTTGCTCTTTTCGCCACGCTTGCGAAGTCGGAGGCCAA
>JAZOLI010000052.1:0-8849 GCA_045652965.1 Candidatus Scatosoma sp. | reverse complement strand
TAGCGGTGATGATGGCAAAGAGGATCCACCTGTTCCCATTCCGAACACAGAAGTTAAGCTCTTTTACGCCGAAAGTACTTACGGTTAACCGTCGGGAGGATAGGTAATCGCCGCTTTTCAACCAAAAAGAACCAAGCAAACGAGCTTGGTTCTTTTTTTGTAAATGCAATTTTTATAAAAAACTTTCTTATTTGTTTTATATATGTTATAATGATAAGGGAACGAATGATTGAAAAATTGTAAAATAAAGATAGTAGGAGAAAAGAAATGAGAAAATTTAAATTTTTCGCCGTGATTACATCGCTTATGGCATTTTTAGGCTCGTTTGCGGCTTGCGATTTTCTTACGTCGTTGCAACAACCTGCATCATCTTCCACCCATACCTGCGAAAGCGTGTGTGAAGAATGCAAAAAGTGCACGAACGAAGAATGTGCCGACGATGCTTGCGAACAAAAGTGCGAGTGTGAAGCGGTAGAACCCGAACCTGTGCCGGGAGATCCTGAAGTGCCTGACGAGCCATCCAACGACACGCAAGCAACGTTTGCGACCTTTGAAAAAACGGGCGATTATGAATATTTTGTAAAAGTTTCGAATTCTATGGAAGCGTTCGCGTTAGACACGCTTGTATCGGTGAATGCGGCGAGCGTATGGACGTTATCGAGCGACGCAAACGGGAATGAAGAAATTGCGGACAAAATTGCGATGTTGGAGATTGGCGACAACACCTATTACGTATTGGTAAAAGCCGAAGACAATTCGACTCAACTTTACACCTTAAAAATTAGAAGAAAACCGATGTACACCGTTGCGTTTGACGTTGTAGGTGGCACGAGCGTTGCCGATCAACAGGTGGAAGAAGACGGAATTGCGCAAGAGCCTATAACGACGAAAGTTGGCTACGATTTTAGCGGTTGGAATTATGATTTCACTACGCCCATCACCGAGAACAAGACGATTGTGGCTTCCTGGACGGAAAAAGAATATACGATCAGCTACGATCTTCAAGGCGGTAGCGTGGCGACGAACAACCCCGAAACCTATTATATTGAAAGCGGGGAAATAACATTGACGAACCCCACGCGTGAAGGCTGCACGTTCGCTGGTTGGACGGGAACAGGCCTGAACGAGCCTACCATGTCCGTGATCATTTATACGGGAAGCACGGGAAATAGAGCATACGTTGCCACTTGGGAATATGAAGAATACACCATCACCTATCACTTAGATGGTGGCACGAACGGTAGCGGCAACCCCGCGACGTACACCATCGATACCCCCGATCTCACGTTGGCGAAGCCCACGTGGAGTGGCTACACGTTTGAAGGTTGGTATAAGAGCAGCGATTTTAATGCAAGTTCCAGAATCAGTGTTATCACCAAAGGTAGCACGGGCAATTTAGACCTTTATGCGAAATGGGCGGAAGAGCAACCCGAAGTAGACAACCTGCCAAACGTTACGATCACGCAAACCCGATCTCAATACGTAACGAGCAACGATTATTCTTCCGTGAGCACGTATGCGGCGTTTACCGCGGCTGCAACGCCTGCATATCTCGTGCCCGGTTTAAAGGAAGGGTTGATACCGCAAAGCTTGGACGTTTGGGAAGCGAAAGATTTGCTTCTGATCTCCGGGTATTTTGATAGTTCTTCCTTGAACAAGAGCGGTTCGCCATCGTCGATGATCGTAGCAATCGATTTAAAGACGGGCAATCTTGCAGGGAAATATTGTTTAAAGAACGTAGACGGTTCACACCATACGGGGCACGTAGGTGGGTTAGCCGTTACGGAAAAGAATATATTTATTTCTAGCGGTAGAACGTTATATCGCATTCCGTTATCGCAAATGGAAAGGCTTGGAAAATCCGGCACGCTTCAAATCGTAGAAACGATTAAGGTTGCGGCATTGGGCTCTTTCTGCAATTATTCGGACGGCGTGCTTTGGGTTGGCGATTTCATCAATACAACGGAAGTGCCCGTGTTGCCGGATAGCGTCAGTACGTATACGGCTTGGGCGGTAGGTTATAAGGTAAAGGATACCGAAAGTGAATTTTCGAGTGAGAATTGGGATCCTGCGACGATGACGTACGCTACGCCCGATTACGCATTTGCAATCACGAATAAAGTGCAGGGGATTGCGTTTGTGAACGGTAAAGTTGCGCTCAGCACTTCGTACGGTAGAAGTAAGAATGCGAAAATCTACGTATACAATAGCCCCCTGCAAAGCGCGCAAGACGCGAGCATAACGGTCAACGGCAAGAGCGTACCCGTATGGATTTTAGACGGTACGTTCCTTAAAACGAGCTATACGCTAATGCCGATGTCGGAAGGGCTTTCTAGTTATAACGGTAAGCTTTTGGTTGCTTTTGAATCGGGTACTTTAAAATATAACAATGCGACAAATCCCACCGATCACGTGTGGAGCGTAACGTTGCCCGAATAAAAAAATAAAAAAAGGAAGCGGTTCTTTTTTGAACCGCTTTATTTTTATAAAAAAAGAATTGACAAGAACTTGTTTTTAATGATAAAATAAAAACGGAAATTAGTGAAATGGAGATATTTTATGAAACATAACCCTAAAAAGCGGTTATTGCCTAGTTTGTTGTGTGCGCTTATGATGTTGGTTGCACCGATAAGCTTTACCGCGTGCGAGCAAGACAATTTGCCAAACGTCACCATCACGCAAACGGCAACGGTGGAATATGATTATTCCATTTTACCTGAATATAAGGATTTTAAAGCGATTGCCAAGCGTGAATATCTTGTGCCTGGTTTAAACGAAGGCATCGTGCCGCAAGGCATGGACGTGTGGGAAGAAAAGAATTTGCTTTTCATTTCCGGCTATTTTGAAGAGGCAACGAACACGAGCGGTTCGCCGTCGTCTATGCTCGTGGCGATCGATTTACAGACGGGCGAAATGGCAGGAAAATATTGTTTAAGGAACATGGACGGGAGTGACCATTCGCGTCACGTGGGCGGGGTAGCCATCACGAAAAAGAACCTGTTTCTCGCCAACGGCGGCAAATTGTTTAGAATTCCCTTATCGCAGATAAAAAAAGCAAAGATGGCAGGCACGCTTCAAATCGTGGAAGAAATCAAAGTGCCGACGAGAGCTTCCTTTTGCAATTATTCTGGCGGCGTCCTTTGGGTAGGGGATTATCAAGATAAAACGGAAACTTACCAAACGCCCGAATGGCGGCATATGACGAACAACGACGGTAACTTATATGAAGCATGGACGGTTGGATATAAGGTGAAAGACACGGAAAGTGAATTTTCAAGCGAAAATTGGAACGCTTCGACAATGGAATACGCCACGCCCGATTACGTGCTTTCCATGACCAAAAAAATTCAAGGTTTCACGCTCATTGGCGAGAAAATGGCTTTGAGTCAATCGGGGGGAAGAACAAACAATTCGGCGCTAATTATCTATAAGAACGTTTTGAAAAACGAGCGGGATGCGAGCGTGACGCTGAACGGTAAAAGCGTGCCCGTATGGTTTTTAGACAGTGCGGTGTCGGTAAGAAATTATACGATTCTACCCATGTCGGAAGGGCTTAGCGTTTATAACGATAAACTGCTGGTGCTTTTCGAAACGGGCACGAAAAAATATAAGAACGCGAAAAATCCCACCGATCACGTTTGGAGCATGGCATTGCCCGAATAAAAGGGCGAATATATAAAAAAGAATTGACAAGAACTTGTTTTTAATGATAAAATAAAAACGGAAGTTAGTGAAATGGAGATATTTTATGAAACATAACCCTAAAAAGCGTTTATTGTCAAGTTTGTGTTGCACATTCGTGTTGCTCTTTACGCCAACGAGCTTTTCGGCGTGCGAGAAAGACAATTTGCCTGGCGTTACGATCACACAAACGCCGACGGTGGAATATGATTATTCCATTTTGCCGGAATATAAGGATTTTAAAGCTATCGCAAAGAGCGAATATCTCGTGCCCGGTTTAAACGAAGGGATCGTGCCGCAGGGCATGGACGTTTGGGAAGAGAAAAATTTACTTTTTATAGCTGGTTATTTTGAAGAGATGACAAACACGAGCGGTTCGCCGTCGTCTATGATCGTAGCGATCGATTTAAAGACGGGCGAAATGGCAGGAAAATATTGTTTAGAGAACGTAGACGGTACAGCCCATACGGGGCACGTAGGCGGTTTGGCGGTTACGGAAAAGAACATATTTCTTACTACTGGCAGAATGTATCGTATTCCTTTATCGCAAATAGAAACGCTTGGAAAATCGGGTACGCTTAAAATTGTAGAAGTGATTAAAGTGCCTGTAAAGGCAGACTTTTGCAATTATTCAGATGGAATATTGTGGACGGGGGATTTCTATTACAACGTAAATGGTCATGGTATACCCGAATGGCGGCATATGACGAATACCGTCGGCGGCGAACATTATGCTTGGGCGGTAGGCTATAAGGTCCAGGATACGGAAAGCGAGTTTTCAAGCGAAAATTGGAACGCTTCGACGATGGAATACGCCACTCCCGATTATGTGCTTTCAATTACGGAAAGAATCCAAGGCTTTACGTTTGTTGGTGATCAAATAGTTTTGAGCCAGTCTTACGGTAGGCATAACAATTCTAGCATTATTGTATACAATAATACTCTGCAAACTGAGCAAGATACAAACGTAACGCTGAACGGGAAAAGCGTACCTTTATGGTTTTTAGATAGTAGCGTCCACATAAAGACCTATACTTCGATACCCATGTCGGAGGGAATAACCAGCAATAACGGCAAGTTGCTCGTTGTTTTTGAAACGGGCACGAAAAAATATAGAAACGCGAAATGTCCCACCGATCACGTGTGGAGCATGGCATTGCCTGAATAAAAGAATAAAAACAAACAAAAAAGCGGTTCAAAAAAGAACCGCTTCGCTTATTATACAAGGTTTTATAAAACGACGATATCGAGCGCTTTAAAATGATCTTTCAAAGCTTTGGGGAAAGCGTCGTCGGTGATGATCACGTTGATATCTTCGGTATGCGCAAAGGTGTAGGGCTTGATTTTACCAATCTTAGAGCTATCGAGCATCATATATGTAAATTTCGCTTTTTTGCACACACTTCTAAAAAGTTCCGCTTCCAAACGCGATGCGCAGGAGAAACCGCTCTCAGGCGTAAATGCCGCCGCGGAAATGATGGCAATTTCAAAATTGGTATCGGTAAAATATTCGGAAGCAAAGGAAGATGCGGTGGATAAATTATCTTTAATCATTTGTCCGCCGAGAAGATTCACGATCACGTTCTTTTTGGTGCAAAGCTCGGTGGCAACGGCAACGCCGTTGGTGAACACGTTGCAAACCACGTCGGGCATTTCTTTCGCAAGATAAAGGGCGGTCGTACCTGCATCCAAGAAAATGGAAGCGCCTTCATCGATCAAATCAGCGGCTTTTTGCGCGATTACAATTTTTTCATCGGTGTGAATGGTCGTCTTTTTTACGTAGGGCTCGCCCGACGTTTTTTGAACGTCGCGCACGGACATTGCGCCGCCACGCACGCGAATGACTTTGCCTTGTTCTTCCAGCATAAACAAATCTCTACGCAAGGTCATTTGCGAAACTTTGGGGAAATGTTCGCTCAACTGCTTCAAGGAAAGTTTGCCGCGTTTATCGATGAGTTCGGCAATTTCTGCTATTCTTTCTCTTTTCATAAGTAATTTTCCTCCAAGGATATTCTACTAACAATTTATCACAATTTTGAAAAAAACGCAAGCAAAAGGGCGCAAAAATGTGAAAATTTTTCTAAAAAATTTACAAATTTTTAAATATCAACACGCGTTTTCACATGTAAAAGAAAAAAACGGTTGCCTTTTTATATCAGGTATGTTATAATAAAAAGGAAGATAATGTTGGAGAAAAGAACTATGTTTGATTTTATCGCTGATCTTGACGCTTATTTTTGCGAGCGGTATGAAAACTACGACAAGCTTTGCACTTTAAAAGGCTATCGTATGCCAAAAATGCAGGATACGAAGATAGACGAGTTTGGCAGAACGTATGCCTACACTCTGCCCGCTAGCACCATGCGCCTTGCTAAGCAAGAAAAAAAAGTAGAGCTTTTGAAAGCGTTAAAAGAGCAAATGCGCGATAAAACGTTTTCCTTTTCTTTTCGTCCACTTCGTTTTAGCGCGCGCTTAAAAAACAAGTTTTCTCACAGCGGCATTAAAGCGCAATTAAAGGAAACGTTGCAAAAATATAATGTCGCGCTGATGGAAGCAGGGGAGCAGTTAAACGTTGATAGAAAAATTTGGAAAGAGATAAGCAAAGGCAATTTCGCCCCGACGAAAAACGCCATTTTCTCGCTTGCACTCACGGCCAATTTAAGCATGGAAGACGCCGAAAATTTGCTTCTTGCTTGCGGCTACGAATTTGATTATAGAATCGTGAAAGACGTGGTAATCTCATACCTGCTCACGCAAAAAGTGTTCAATCGAGCGATGATAGACGCTGCGCTTGCAGAATATAAGGTGGAAAATCTGTTCTTAAAAAATTAAAAAACGCGTGTAAAAGAGTTGCAATTTCACGCATACAATGTTATAATGATAAAAACGAAATCACCGAGCAAAAAAAGAGTAGCTTTTGTTCACGGCAAGAAAGAGATTTGCGTCACAGGCTGAAAGCGCAAAACACCGCAAGGAAGAAGCGAAAGTGCGTTTTTGCGTTTGAGGTCGGGCTAATCCCCCGCGGCAGCCCCCGTTATCGGGCGAGAAAGGAAAAACTTTTGGGCGTTTATGCCCATAAACAAGTTTTTTAAAGTAAAGTGGAACAGCGGATCAAAGCGCCTTTATACAATGGTATAGAGGCGTTTTTTGTTAGGAGGTCAATATGTGGTTTAAAAACCTTAGTGCGGATATCAAAGCGGCGAAAAACAATGATCCTGCCGCGCGGAACGGGTTTGAAATTTTGCTTACCTATTCAGGCGTTCACGCGCTCATGTGGTATCGCTTGGCGCGTTTTTTCCACCGCATCAAATTAAAACTCATTGCAAGGATGATCAGTCAGTTTGCGCGTTTTTTAACGGGGATTGAAATTCACCCTGCGGCAAAAATCGAAGGCGGCGTGTTTATCGACCACGGCTCGGGCGTCGTGATCGGGGAAACGGCGGAAGTGCATAAAGGCACGGTCATTTACCAAGGCGTGACGCTTGGCGGTACGGGCAAAGAACGTGGCAAACGTCACCCCACGATCATGGAAGACGTCACGCTGTCTGCCGGCGCGAAAGTGCTTGGCGGTTTCACGGTTGGAAAAGGCGCGAAGATCGGCGCAGGCGCGGTAGTGCTCAAAGAAGTGCCGCCGTATGCAACGGTGGTGGGGATTCCTGCTCGTATCGTGCGTATTAGACCGCCTGAAACGGACGAAAACAAGGGAAATAATCCCCACGCAGGGATTATCGCGGTGGCGGCTTTGAACGCGGAAATTAACGCGGAAGAAGCGGCGAGAAAGGAAGAAGAAGCAAAGATGGCGGCGCAAATAGCGGAAGCCGAAAGGAGCAAAAAGAAATGAAAATTTATAATTCACTCACCAAACGCAAAGAAGAATTTATCCCATTAAAGGGCAACGAAGTGAAGATGTACGCTTGCGGCATCACGGTATCGGGCGAAGCGCACATTGGGCACGGCTATCAAGCACTCATTTACGACATTATGCGTAAATATTTAAAAAAATCGGGCTACGACGTGACGTATGCGCGCAACTATACCGACGTTGACGATAAAATCATCGCCAAATCCCACGAAACGGGTATCCCTGCGGACGAATACGCGGCAAAAATGATCGAAGATATCAACGAAGTGATGGAAAAATTCCAAGTAGATGATCCCGACGTGTGGCTCAAAGCAACGGAAAACATTGAAAATATCATTGATTTCGTATCGACCTTGATTCAAAAAGGACACGCCTACGCAACGGAAAAAGGGGACGTTTATTTCGACGTGGCATCCTTTAAAGGCTATGGTAAGCTTTCCAACCGCAACGTAGACGACGCGCTCGACGGCGTGCGAGTAGACAACGACGACGAGAAGAAAAACGCCTACGATTTCGCGCTTTGGAAGAGCGCAAAGGCAGGCGAAATTTGCTGGGATTCCCCTTGGGGCAAAGGTAGACCTGGTTGGCATATCGAATGCTCTGCGATGAACAGAAAGGCGTTCGGCGAACAAATCGACATTCATGGCGGCGGACGGGATTTGATTTTTCCCCACCACGAGAACGAAATTGCGCAAACGGAAGCGCTCACGGGCAAGCAGTTTGTAAAATATTGGACGCATAACGGGCTTATCAAAGTAAACGGGCAAAAGATGAGCAAATCGCTTGGCAACAGCTTGCTCCTTGCCGAACTTCTGGAAAAATATTCCGATGAAGCGATCAAATTTGCGCTTTTGCAAACGAATTATCGCAACGATATCAACGTCACTGACGATTTATTCCCCGAAGCGGAGAAGCATTTATACGAATTTTATTCCACGCTTTATACGATCGATAAAGTGATGGATAAAATCCGTGGCAACGAGTTTTCGTTCGATGGGGAAAAGGCGGCGGCGATTGCGGAAAAAATCGATCAAGAATTTAACGAATGCATGGACGACGATTTCAACACCGCGCTCGCGCTTTCCAACCTTTTCGGCTATTTCAAGGACGTGAAAAAATTGCTTGCAACGGGCAAGAGCGACGATTTCTTCACCGCGCTCGCGCTTGCGATCCAAATCCGCAAAACGTATGCGCTTTTGGGGCTTTTCAAAAAGAGCGCGAAAGAATACGTGGAATGGTATGAAGAAAAGAACAAAGAAAACGTACCCGAAGAAGTGCAAGCGATTGCAAAGGAAAGATGGGAAGC
>JAZOLI010000051.1:0-9870 GCA_045652965.1 Candidatus Scatosoma sp. | reverse complement strand
GAACGCGGATACGAAAATTGTTTCCACGCTCACTTCGCACGGCGCAGGCTATTTAGATAAAGATCTTGAAAAGATTGTAGGTTTGCAAACGGATGAACCCTTCAAACGTTCCTTGCAACCGTTCGGCGGTATCCGTATGTCGGAAGGCGCGCTTGAAATGTACGGTTATCAAATCGATCCCCAAGTGAAAGAAATCTTCACGAAATATCGCAAAACGCACAACGAAGGCGTGTTCGATGCATACACCCCTGAAATGAGAGCGGCGAGATCTGCCCACATCTTGACGGGTCTTCCCGATGCTTACGGTCGTGGTCGTATCATCGGCGACTATCGTAGAGTTGCGCTTTATGGTGTAGATTACCTTATTAAAAAGAAAGAAGAAGATAAGCTTGCCATCAACGGCGACATGACGCCTGAAAAGGTGAGAAATCGCGAAGAGCTTGCTGATCAAGTTAAAGCGCTTCACGCGCTCAAAGAAATGGCGGCGATCTACGGTTGCGATATCTCCAAACCCGCTGAAACGGCACAACAAGCGATCCAAGCGCTCTACTTTGGCTACCTTGCAGCGGTTAAAGATCAAAACGGCGCGGCAATGTCCATTGGTAGAAACACGACGTTCCTTGATATCTATATCGAACGCGATTTGAAGAAGGGCTTGATCACGGAAGAACAAGCACAAGAATTTATCGATCATTACGTTATGAAACTTCGTATCGTGAAGTTCATGAGAACGAAAGAATATAACGAACTTTTCTCGGGCGACCCCACTTGGGTGACCGAAGCAATCGGTGGTATGGGCGTAGACGGCAGATCGCTCGTTACGAAAACGGCGTTCCGTATCTTGCACACGCTCGACAACCTTGGCCCTGCACCCGAACCTAACCTTACGGTGCTTTGGTCGAAGAGATTGCCTATCGCATTCAAGAGATATTGTGCGGAAATTTCCATCCCTACTTCGTCCATTCAATATGAAAGCGACGATTTGATGCGTCCTGAAATGGGTGACGACTATGCAATCGCTTGCTGCGTAAGCTGCATGAAAGTTGGTAAAGACATGCAATTCTTCGGCGCGAGAGCAAACCTTGCAAAATGCTTGCTTTACGCAATCAACGGCGGTAAGGACGAAATCGTTAAGGATAAGAAAACGGGCAAACCCATGCAAGTTTCTCCCGAATTCGCTCCGATCACGAGCAACGACGCGCTTGATTTCAATGAAGTAACGGCGAAATTCGATAACATGATGACGTGGCTTGCAGATCTCTACGTGAACACGCTTAACCTTATCCACTATATGCACGATAAATATAGCTACGAAGCGCTTGAAATGTCCTTGCACGACACGAACGTACGCCGCTTCTTCGCGACGGGTATCGCAGGTCTTTCCTGCGCGGCTGACTCTTTGTCCGCTATCAAATATGCAAAAGTTTACCCCGTTCGTAACGAAGATGGTATCGTGGTTGATTTCCGTATCGAAGGCGACTTCCCTAAATACGGCAACAACGACGATCGCGTAGACGAACTTGCGGTTTGGCTTTTGAAGACGTTCATGAAGAAAGTTAAGAGCCACTACACCTATCGTGATAGCGTTCCGACGACTTCGATCTTGACGATCACGTCCAACGTTGTATACGGTAAAAAGACGGGTAATACGCCCGACGGTAGAGCAGCAGGAACGCCGCTTGCACCCGGTGCGAACCCCATGCACGGCAGAGATTGCAACGGTGCTTTGGCATCGCTTGAATCGGTTGCAAAACTTCCCTATGAGTATTCGAGAGACGGTATTTCCAACACCTTCTCGATTACGCCCGGCTCGCTTGGTAAAGAAGATTAATCGAGCTGCATAAAATAAATAGAAAAGGAGATGAACAATATGTCGAACAGAGTAGATAATTTGGTAAACATGTTAGACGGTTACGTCGGCGACGGCGGCTACCACCTTAACGTTAACGTTTTCAACCGTGAAACGCTTTTGGACGCGCAGGCTCATCCTGAAAAATATCCTCAGCTTACCATTCGCGTTTCGGGTTATGCTGTAAACTTCATTAAACTTACGAAGGAACAGCAAGACGACGTTATTTCCAGAACCATTCACGAATCTATGTAAACAGGCTTTGCCTGTTTCTATAAGTTGATGGAAACGGAAAAGGAAAACAGAACAATGTAGGCGAAACCGCCGTCGCGAAGAACGACGGCGGTTTTTGCAAAAATTTATCAAAGCCCTAAACGAACGCATCGTATGCGTGGGGGAGAATGCAATGGAAATTTTTTCAAGAACGGAAAATTTAATCGGAAAAGCGGCGCTTGAAAAGTTGAAAAACGCTCGGGTGGCGGTGTTTGGCGTTGGCGGCGTTGGTGGCTACGTTGTGGAAGCGCTTGCGCGAAGCGGCGTTGGCGCGCTGGATTTGATCGATAACGATAAGGTGCAAGAAAGCAACGTAAATCGTCAAATCATTGCCCTGCATTCCACGATTGGAAAGCAAAAAACGGAAGTGGCGGCGGCGCGTGTGAAAGACATCAATCCTGAAATTCAGGTGCGCACGCATAACGTATTTTTTCTTCCTGAAACAGCGGATTTAATTGATTTTTCTATCTTTGATTACGTGGTGGATGCCATCGACACGGTGTCGGGAAAAATTGCCTTGATCGAAAGAGCAAAAGGGGCAAACGTGCCCGTCATCTCGTCCATGGGTACGGGAAACAAGCTAAACGCCACCGCTTTTGAAGTGGCGGATATCGCCAAAACGAGCGTTTGTCCGCTTGCAAGAGTGATGCGAAGAGAGCTAAAAAAACGGGGTATTGAAAATGTGAAAGTGGTCTATTCAAAAGAAGAGCCCAAAGAAACGGCGGGAAGTGTACCTGCAAGCATTTCGTTCGTGCCACCCGTTGCGGGCTTCATTATAGCCGGCGAAGTTGTGAAAGATTTGATAAAATAAAGGATAAATGAAAAACCGCCGCTTGCGAAGTTTTCGCGAGCGGCGGGATTTTTATTGTTTCTTAATTACGAACACGACAAATAAGACCGTAAAAAGTGCGGACAAATAACCGAAAATAAACGAACCCATAATTTTCTCCTTTCGTCCCCGTGTGCCTATATTATATCGGCTTTGATAAACTTTGTCAAGTAAAAACTGACAAAATTTTACATTATTTCACTTGCTTGATATCGTAAGGCGTGCTTTGGTAAACGAAATAGTTAAGCCAATTGGAAAAGAGCAAATTCGCATGAGCACGCCAAGAAACGATAGGGGGATTTTTAGGATCATCGCCTACAAAATAATTTTCAGGGATTTGAATAGGTTTTCCCTGCGAAAGATCGCGAGCATATTCAAAGTTAAGCGTATCGGCGTCGTATTCCGAATGTCCCGTGATAAAAATTTGGCGACCGTTTTTGGTGGAAACGGCGTAGATGCCCGTTTGTTTAGACGAAGCGAGAATTTTAAGCTGGGGTACTTTCTCCACGTCTTCTCTCAAAAAGGTGGTGTGGCGGGATTGGGGGACCATAAATTGATCGTCAAAGCCACGGAAGAGAATGGAATTTTTGTGTTCCACAAAGTGGGGATAAACGCCGAAAATCTTTTCAGGGAGCAACGTTTTTTGAATTCCGAAATGATAATAAAGCCCTGCCTGCGAAGCCCAACAAATGTGCATCGTGCTTTGCACGTGCGTTTTGCTCCATTCCATAATCTCACAAAGCTCTTCCCAATATTCCACTTCTTCAAATTCCATCAGCTCCACAGGTGCGCCCGTGATAATCATGCCGTCGAAATTTTCGCTCTTCACGTCGTCAAACGTTTTATAAAAGGCGAGCAAATGCTCTTCCGCCACGTTTTTCGATTGATGAGTGCTCGTTCGGATAAGCGTGGGCTCAACCTGCAAGGGCGTGTTGCCCAAAAGCCGCGCAAATTGTGTTTCCGTTTCGATCTTTTTGGGCATTAAATTCAAAATTAAAATACGCAAAGGCCGAATGTCTTGCGTCATAGCGCGCGTTTCCGTCATCACGAAAATATTTTCATTCGTTAGCGTTTTCGCTGCAGGTAGATCGTTAGGAATTTTAATAGGCATTGAAATTGCTCCTTTGAAAGGGTGTTAAGAGTGATTAAAGGGTGCTGAGCGCTTGCGATAAATCGTCGATCAAGTCTTGATAATTTTCCAAACCGCAGGAAAGGCGGATCAAATCGCCCGAGATGCCTGCCGCAATCAATTCCTGTTCGTTCATTTGTCTATGCGTAGCGTTCGCAGGGTGTAAACAGCAGGAGCGCGCGTCCGCAACGTGCGTTTCGATGGCGATTAGCTTCAAAGCTTTCATCACCTTTTCCGCCGCTTCTCTTCCGCCTTTTACGCCAAAGCTGACAACGCCGCAGCTACCGTTAGGGAGATATTTTTGCGCAAGCGCGTAAGATTTATCCGTTTTCAAGCCGGGATAGGTGACCCAAGCCACCTTTTCGTGTGCGTTTAAAAATTCGGCAACTTTTTGTCCATTTAAGCAATGGCGCTCCATGCGCACGTGTAAACTTTCCAACCCAAGGTTAAGATAGAATGCGCTCTGGGGGGATTGCGTGCAGCCAAAATCGCGCATAAGTTGCGCCGTAGCTTTGGTGATATATGCGCCGCCAAGCCCAAATTTTTCCACGTAGGTGATGCCGTGATAGCTTTCGTCGGGCGTGCAAAGCCCAGGGAACTTGTCTGCATGTGCCGACCAATCGAATTTGCCTGAATCGACGATACAACCGCCCACGGCAACGCCGTGTCCATCCATATATTTCGTGGTGGAGTGCGTCACGATATCCGCGCCGTGTTCAAAGGGGCGGCAGTTGACGGGGGTTGCGAAGGTGTTGTCAATGATAAGGGGAACGCCGTGCGCGTGCGCAGCGTTTGCGAATTTTTCAATGTCTAAAACGGTGAGTGCAGGGTTTGCAATCGTTTCCCCGAACACTGCTTTGGTGTTTGGTTTAAACGCCGCGTTCAATTGTTCTTTGGAGCAATCGGGATCAACGAACGTGAAATCGATGCCCATGCGCTTCATCGTGACGGCGAACAGGTTATACGTGCCGCCGTAAAGAGCGGAAGAAGCAACTACGTGATCGCCTTGGCTTGTGATGTTAAACACGGCGAAAAAGGACGCTGCTTGTCCCGAAGAGAGAAGCATAGCCGCCGAGCCGCCTTCGAGCGCACAAATTTTAGCCGCAACGCTATCGCAGGTGGGGTTTTGCAGGCGTGAATAGAAATATCCGCTCGCTTCCAAATCAAAAAGCTTACCCATGTCTTCGCTGGTTGCATATTTAAAGGTGGTGCTTTGAATGATAGGGATTTGGCGGGGTTCGCCGTTTCCAGGCGTGTAGCCGCCTTGCACGCATTTCGTTTCAATTCTACTCATAATTCTCTCCTTTTTAAACCGAGATTTATTAGATAAGTATAGCATATTTCTCCGTTTTTCGTCAAGCATTTTGTGGTATAAAACCCCGCCAACCGCGCAAAATACGGGTATGAAAAGAAAAATGGGACTTATCTTATCTTTAACGATTTTATCCGCAAGCGCGTTGAGCGGCGCTTGCAACTGTCAAGGCGGAAACGAAGATTTTTTCGCCGACGTAGTGACGAGAGAAAATTATCAATCGGTATATAGCAAAATTGGCAAAAGCATCACGCTTGATCAGGTGCGCGAGAACGCCGACGGTAGAGCGTATGCGAGCGTGGACGGCGTAGAGTATGAGCTTGGTATGGACTTTTTATCCATGGCAATGGTGTACAATGCAACGCCCACGGAAACGTTTCCCACGGCGGAAGCGGCGTATAACGAGTGGTGGCGCTTGTTTATCCAGCGTTGGAATTTTCTTGCGCCCGAAGTGCCGCTCTATTCTAACCAATATTACGACGTGTATAACGCTAAAATTGAAAATTTAAAAACCAACCCTTATTGGAGTGTGACGGATGCGATCGTAGGGGCTAAAGTGACGAGCAAAGATAATTCGGTGGTGCTTGGAAACATCACCGAGCTTTCGGGCGCGTTTCGCGATTCGTCGTTTGGGAAATCGTCGCCAGGGGCGGCAGATTTAGCCATTCAAACGCTTACAAGCGGCTATTCCACGGTGACGACGGATGAAACGGGCTCGTTCGTTTGGGCGGATGAGAGCGTGTTGCTTTGGCACACGGAAAATGCAAACGCCGATGGCACGAAAACGTTCACTTTTCATTTGGCAAACGATCTCGCCTTTTCCGACGGCTCGCGCATCACGGCGGAAAACTATCTCGTTGCCTTGCTTGTGGGCAGTGGGCAGGTGATTAAACAAGCAGGGGGTGGCGATGCGGCAGGGCTTGCGCTCGTGGGCTACGAAAATTTCCACGCCTACGATGGGACGGGCGACGTTGTACCCTTTTCAGGGGTGCGCCTTTTGGACGAGCAAACTTTTTCCGTGACGGTGAAGAAAGAATACGCCAACTATTATTACGCGCTTCGCTACGGCGAGTTCACGCCTGCGCCCCTTGCGTTATATTTAGGGAATTATAAAATCAAAGACGACGGGCAGGGCGCGTATATCGAAAAAGGATTTTATGAAAAATCGGAAAAGAACGGTGTGGTTGGGTTTACGCACGCGGAGAAGCTCGTGGAAAATTTAAACGAAGTTTCGGCTAAAAAATTCCCTTATAGCGGGCCGTATTTTGTGGAAAACTATGATAAAAGCGCAAAAACGGCGGTGTTAAGGCGCAACGAAAATTATAAAGGCGACGTGCGCGGAAAGGCGACGATTGATAGAATTTCCTATGTAAAAATTGTAAGCGAAACACAGCTTGACCAACTGAAAAAGGGGCGTGTAGACGTGCTTGCAGGGGTGACGGGCGGCGAAGAAACGAAAGCGGCGCTCGCGCTCGTGGACAACGTAAATTTCAAGGAAACGCATTATGATCGCGCGGGCTATGGCAAGCTTGCTTTTCGCTCAGATTTCGGTCCTACGCAGTTTATGGAAGTGCGTAGAGCGGTGATGCACACCATTGATCGCAACGAGTTTGCGCAAACGTTCACAGGCGGCTATGGAAGCGTGGTGCATGGACCTTACTACGTGGGCTCGGCTGCCTATCTTGCCGTGAAAGACACAATTAAACTGAGCAAATACGATTATAGCATAGACAAAGCGAAAGAAGAGCTCAAAGCGGGCGGTTGGGTTTACAACGCCGACGGTAGCGCTTACGAAGAAAACAAGGGCGGCGTACGCTATAAAAAGCTTTCGGGCTACGAGCTTTCCTATAACAACCTTGCCTTTGCGGCAACGGATAACAAATATAAAACGGTGAAAGTAAACGGAGAATATTATATGCCGCTCGTCATCAACTGGATGGGCACGCAACCCAACCCCGTGACCGATCAGCTCATCACGGCGTGGCAAAACAACAAAAATGCAGGGGAGAAGATCGGGGCGTATATCACCTATTCTTCGGGGGATATGACGTCGGCCCTGTACGGCGAATATTGTCAAATGCCAGCCTACGGCTTCACGAAAGCGCGCTTTGGCGCGGTGAATTTTGCCACGGGCTTTACAAGCGCCGTTTACGATCAATCGTTCTATTGGACGATCGATCCGCAAATGTATGACAATTATAGCTCTAATTATTTACGCGATGAAGCGGATTTTTGGGTGAAATAGGCTATGCTTAAATATTTTTTTCAGCGCATACTCTATATGCTCGGCGTGCTTTTGCTGTTGTCCTTGCTCGTTTATTTGGTGTATAATTTGCTTCCGATTGACAAGGCGGCGGATATGGCGATGCAAGAGATTGCGGCAAATAAAAACCTGATTTACGCCGAGCGGTATTTATATTGGCAGCGCCGCTATGGGCTGGACGGGGGATTGTTTTTAAGATATTTGCGGTGGCTTGGGCTCGCGCCCTTTTACGACGGATCTTTTCAAGGGCTTTTACAGGGCAATTTAGGGAGCTCTATCGCCTACGGAAAACCTGTTGCGGAAGTGATCAAAGAGCCGCTTAAAAACACCCTGTTTTTGAATTTGTTTTCAACGATTTTATCGCTTGGAATCACGTTGCCGCTCGGCGCGTTTTGCGCAAGGAAAAGGGGTAGCAAAAGGGATAGCGCGGTGCAAATTGGAACAATTGTAGGATATAGCATGCCTGCCTTTATCATTGCTATTTTGTTTATTTGGTTCTTTGCCATCAAGCTTGATTTGTTCCCTGTTTCGGGTATGTCGTCGGTGGGGAAAGATTACGTGGGGGTCCGAGCGTTTTTGGATAAGCTTTGGCATTTTGGCTTGCCGCTTATGGTGATGACGTTCGTATCTCTTGGCGGTATGACGCGCTACGTGCGGGCTTCTATGATAGAAGCGTTGCATCTTGATTGTATCAAAACGGCGCGAGCGAAAGGTTTATCAGAGCGGCTAGTTGTGCGCACGCACGCATGGCGAAACGCGCTTCTGCCCATCGTCACCTTGCTTGTCGGATGGCTTACGGGCATATTTTCAGGCTCGATTATGATCGAAAACGTGTTCGGGCTCAATGGCATCGGGAAAGTTTATTTTGAAGCTTTGACAACGGGCGACAACGAGATCGCGCTTGCGATGCAAATGTTTTATATCTTGCTCGCGCTTACGGGCAATTTGTTTTCCGATTTTGCTTACGGGCTGGTAGATCCGCGCGTTCGGGTTGGGAAATAAGGAGAAAAAAGGAGTGGGGAATATGTGGACGAATATGTGGAGATGGCTAAAACGTGCGTTCACGGGCAATAAAAGTTTACCCGAGATAAAAGCGGACGAAAAGATAGAAAGCCCGTCTAAGCTCGTGGCGCAAGCGTTCTTTTCTAAAAAGACGGCGCTCTTTGCTTTGGTTGCGCTTGTGGTGTTGTTTTTATTCGTCTTTATCGCGCCCGCTTTTGTGACAATGGACGTCAATTATACCGATCCTTTGCAACAAAACGTCGCTCCCAACTATTCTATGCGCTCCGTGCCCCGCGATTTAAAAAATTCCGTGCACTTTATCGATGGATTTTCAGGTTTTTCGGTGGGGCTTTCTAAAAAAGGGGAAGTGTTCGTTTGGGGGAACAGCGTCGATAGGCTAACCAAGCGAGATATGAAAAAAATCCCTAAGGAAGTGAAATCGAACGGCGCGGCGCTAATTGCGGCGGGGAAAGATCATATCCTTGCGCTAACCAAAAACGGCAAGATCGTCGGTTGGGGAGATAAAAGCTGCGGACAATATGGCTTCGAGCCCGTTTTAAACGCCGTGGCTATGCCTGAAATTTTTAAGGAAAATATATCGCCTGAGAGCGTGCGCTCGCTCGTTTGCGGTTATCAGACTTCGGCGCTTGTCAAAGCGGATGGGGAAGCTTTTTTATGGGGCAACCAAAACGCCGTGAAAAATCTTGCACAGCTTTCTCATCTTACGGGCGTGAAACAAATCGCGTTCACCAATTCCACCGCAATCGCGCTCTTTGAAAACGGTGAAATTTCCACGGGCTCGGAGATTGTTTTCACGTCTGTCGTCACGCCGCAGGGTGCGCAAAATGTCACGCTCAACGCATACATGGTAGGTAGAAAAGGGATTCAAATTGCCGCCACCAACAAATGCGTTGCCGTGCTCACCGACACGGGAGAGCTTGTGCTTTCAGGGGTGTTTGAGAACGGCGAAAATCAAATGCCAAGCTTAAAACAAGGGGAGAAATTTGTGTCTATTAGCGGCGGCACACGCCATTTTATAGGCGTGACAAACCAAGGCAACGCCTACGCTTGGGGGCATAGCGACTATGGTCAATGCGATCTAAAAGCGGATGGAAACACGGCAAGCGTGTTTGCAGGTGCACTCCAAAGCTATGCAGTGGATAAAATGGGAAGGCTTACCCAAAGCGTGGGGCTCAAAGGCTATATCATGGGC
>JAZOLI010000050.1:0-20882 GCA_045652965.1 Candidatus Scatosoma sp. | reverse complement strand
GAGCTGTTATCCCCCCACGGCGAAATCACCGTGCAAACGCTTGGCGGAGAAAAAACGCTTCCCCTTTTTTTAGGCGATTTGGAAATTAAAAAAGGTGGAACACTTTTTATAAAAAAGGGCGTATATTTCGCGCCCAGCGCGAATATGGTATCGAGAGAATATAAAATGCTTTTACAAGCGAATATATTTAACTGAAAAACGAAAGGAGTGGTGCGATGAACTTTTCCGAAATTTTAGAAATTTTTTTGCAAAAAATCCAATTTGTCGAAGCAAAAACAACCGTCGATTACGTTTGTGGCAACGGCGAAGCGTTGCCACTGCCACTTTCTCCCGAAGAAGAAAGCAAAACGCTCCGTATTTTAACGGAACGTGGGGGGCAGGAGCGCGACGAAGCGAAATCAGAGCTTATTCAACACAACCTGCGGCTCGTCGTTTACATAGCGAAAAAATTTGATAACACGGGCGTGGAAAACGACGATCTCATATCCATCGGCACGATCGGGCTCATCAAAGCCATCAATTCGTTTAAAATGGATAAAAACATCAAGCTCGCCACCTACGCTTCTCGGTGCATCGAGAACGAAATTTTGATGTATCTTCGCCGCACGGCGAGGCTGAAAAGCGAAATTTCTTTCGACGAGCCCCTCAACACCGATTTTGAAGGCAACGAACTCTTGCTCTCCGACGTTTTGGGCACTTCCGCAGACACCGTGTACGGCGATATCGAATCAAACGCCGAAAAAGAACAGCTTAAAGAAGCATTAAAAAAGCTCTCGCATCGAGAGCAAAAAATTATGTTTTTACGCTTTGGGCTGGGCGGCGGAGAAGAAATGACGCAAAAGGACGTTGCCGATCTTTTGGGCATTTCCCAAAGCTATATCTCTCGCTTAGAGAAAAAAATTATATTGCGTCTTAAAAAAGAAATTGCAAAAATGGAATAGCTTAAAAAGCGTTTTTATAATGTTCAACGTTGCCGTTTTCGTACACTTCTACAACGTCGAAACGGGCGTTGGGCTCTTCCCCATCTTGCCCGCCATAGCAAAGCGCGATTTGATAATAGCGCCGTTGTTTTTCCTTTCCCACCGCTTCGCGGGGCGTGCCAAAGCTTTCACTCGTACGCGTTTTCACTTCGATAAACACGATTTCATCGCCATCTTGCATAATCAAATCCGCTTCCCCAAAGGGCGTGCGGAAATTGCGCTTTAAAAGCTTGTAGCCTTTCTCTTTTAGAAATTTTTCGGCGAGCTTCTCGCCCTTTCTTCCTAAAACTTTTTTGTGAACGTCTTGCGGTGAATGGGGCATAAGCCGTGCTCCTTGATCCCTTGAATGTGCGCCGCCGTGCCGTAGCCTTTGTTCTTTTCAAAGGCATAGTGCGGATAGTCTTTAGCGTATTCGTCCATTTTATTATCCCGATACACTTTCGCGATGATGCTCGCCGCGCCAATCGAATAGGAAAGCGCGTCGCCACCGATCACGCTCTTTTGCGGCAACGCGATGTCAATCGTCATGTTGCCATCGGTGAGCACCATTTCGGGCGTGATGGAAAGCGTTTCGATCGCTTGCTTCATACCAAGCTTGGTCGCTTCCAAAATGTTGATTTCGTCAATCGTTTTTTCGTCCACTTCCACAATGGTATAACAAAGCGCCGTTTGTTTGATTTTTTCCGAAAGCTCTTCGCGTTTCTTCGCGGAGAGTTTTTTGCTATCGTCGATCCCTTCAATGATAGAAGCTTCGTCAAGTGGCATAATCACCGCCGCACAAACGACGGGTCCTGCGAGCGGTCCTCTGCCCACTTCGTCAACGCCTGCGATATACTTTACGCCCTTTTTCTGCAAAGCGCGCTCAAACGATAATTTTTCTTCTGCGTTCCAAATTTTTTTCATGTGCTTTACCACTCAAAATCCATATAATCGTTGGGTTTTTCAAGCGTTATTTTACCAATGCGCCCCTTTCTGAAATCGTCGATAAGCGCCTTTGCGCCACGCTCGTAATCAAACTCGCCGCCGCGCAAAATGAAGCCCCTGCGCTTACAAACTTGTTCGTACATTCCAAGTTTTTCCGAAAAATCTTCAATGCCGTAGCGCTCGGTGAGATATTGCGGATAGTTTGCCGCAAGCTCACCCAAAAGCTCAAGCGCGATATCGTCCATATCCAAAATGTCGTCGTTTACGCTCCCGATATACGCCAAATGTTTGGCAAGATCTTGATTTTCAAAGGAAGGCGGCATTGTGCCTGGGGTATCCAAAAGATCAAAGCCGCCGCAACGAAGCCAACGAACGTCGCGCGTCACCCCTGCCTTATCGCCTGTTTTCGCGCGCTTTTGACCGCTGATCAAATTGACAAGCGTGCTTTTTCCCGTGTTGGGGATACCTGCCACCATAAAACGAAAGGTTTTCGTCAAGCCCTTTGCTTCGGCGCGGGCGCGTTTTTCTTCGGTGATTTGCGTTAATTTTTGTAAAATGAGCCGTTTGGAAGAAGGGTTTGTGCAATCGCATTTGACACAATATTTACCCCTGCTCTCAAACAATTTTAAAAAGCCGTCCGTTCTATTTGCGTCCGCCAAATCGGCCTTGTTCAAAAGATACAAAACGGGCTTTTCGCCGAATATTTTTTTGAAATTTTTATTCACCGTGGCAATGGGAGCTCTGGCATCGAGCACGCAAATGATGCCGTCGCACAAGCCCTTTTTCTCTTCCATATCGCGCATGGCGCGCGTCATATGCCCCGGAAACCATTGTATTTTTTTCATTTTTTCACCTATTTAAAAGATCGGGGCGGCGTTTTTTCGTAATCTCGATCGCTTGCTCTCTACGCCACTTGTCAATTTTGCCGTGATCACCGCTTCGCAAAATTTCGGGCACGGGAATGCCGCGATATTCTTGCGGGCGAGTGTATTGCGGATATTCAAGCAGGTTTTCCGAAAAGCTCTCATCCACGAGCGACGAAGCACTGATCACGCCGTCGACGTAGCGAGAAACGGCGTCGGTGACCACCATGGCAGGTAGTTCTCCGCCTGTGAGCACGTAATCGCCGATGGAAATTTCTTCATCGATAAACAAATCGATCGCCCGTTGATCCACCCCTTCGTAGTGTCCGCAAAGCAAAATCAAGTGCTCGTAAGCGATGAGCTCGAACACCTTTTGTTGTTTGAACGTTTCGCCCTTGGGGGACATATAAATGCGGCGCGCTTTATGCTCGGGGTCAAGTGCTTCGATCGCGCTTCCGATCGGTTGCGCCATCATGACCATGCCTGCACCACCGCCAAAGGGATAATCATCGCATTTTAAATGCTTATCTTCCGTGTAATCGCGAAGATTGACAATGCGGATCTCTATTTTGTTTTCCTTTTGCGCTCTGCCTAAAATGCTCTCTTGCATTGCCGAAAACATCTCGGGAAAGAGCGTTAAAATGTCGATTTTCATAATTTTTTATTTTAAATTGAGTTTTTTCTTTAATATTCTCAGTTCGTACCAAACGGATAATGCGATTATCCCCGCGTATAACAAAATCGTCAAGAGATTGCCCACGTGCGTGCCTGCTGCCGTATAGAAAAAGTCTAACGTTCCCGTTTCTAACGCGAGCGTATATACCGTTTCAAAAACCATAAACACGATATACGCCAAGAACCCGCGCCAAAAAATATGGCTTTTTTTCTTGAATTTTTGCACCCAACAACACAAAGCACCGCTTACCGTGAAAATACCTACGAGCGTTTCCGCGCTCATAATAAGCTCTTCGAGCGCTAAAAAGATTTCCGAAATTGGATTTACGGGAGTTGGCTCGACGGGAATTTCGCCTAAATACCCACTCATGCAAATTACCACAAGCATTACGCTTAAAAAATCTGCGACAATCGAAACGAGAATTGTCAAAATTCCGTTCAAATGCTTGGCAAGAATATGTTCTTCCATGGAAGCGGGAATACTGAACGTCAAATACCCTTCTTCTTTGAAAAAATTCTTATGATAACGGCTAATCGAAATGCCAAGCGGCACGAATAATACCGCAATCAACGCACCGATATACAACGCCATCGTCAAAATGGCGGCAAGCATCGTCGTCGCGGGATACTCGACGGAATAATCGTTAGAAAAGAGAGCTTCAAAGCCGTCGTGTCCGAAAATGCAAATAAAAAGTGTGAGCGCGGCAAGCACGATCCCGCAAATTAAAAGCGTGGGAGAAATCGCTTTCCATTCGTATTTAAGAAGTTTTTTTACCATTCTACCGCGCACGACGCGGAGCTTGCCTTTTTTATAATCCGTTTCGGGTAAAACACCGCTTGTCATCACATCCATCGGAACACCTCCCTGAACAGTTCGTCGATCGTTTTACCTTCCCGCTCGCGAATGGCGTTTGCTTCGCCTTGTAAAACGATGCCGCCTTCCTTTAAGAACAATATATAATCGAAATATTGCTCGATTTCCGAAATTAGGTGCGTGCTGATGATCATCGTTGCATTTTCTTTTTTGTGCGAAAGAATCGTTTGCAATATGTAATCGCGAGCCGCAGGGTCTACGCCGGCAATCGGCTCGTCAAGAATAAACAATCTTGCGTTCCTTGAAAGCGTGAGAATAAGCGAAAGTTTTTCTTTCGTGCCCTTGGAAAGCGTTTTTATTTTCTTCGTTTCGTTTACGCCTAATTCACGTATCATTTGCAACGCTTTCTCTTTATCGAAATCTAAAAAGAAATCTTCAAAATATTCGAGTTGTTGCAAAACTGTATAATCGTTATTGAGCGAGTGTGCATCTGAAAGATAGGATACGATTGCTTTCGTTTTTACGCCTATCTTGTTGCCTGCAACGAGCACTTCGCCGCTCGTGGGCGTAAGCAAACCCGTGAGCAATTTTATGAGCGTTGTTTTACCACTGCCATTCGGGCCTAAAAGCCCTACAATCCCAACGTTTTCAGGTATTTGAACGTTGATGCCGTTTAAGGCACACAACTTATCGTAAAATTTCGTTAAACCGCTACATTCTACAACATTTGCCATTTATCTTTCTCCTTGGAACACTATGCCGCTTTTACAAAATTCCGTCTACGAAGTCTTGAGAATTGAAAGCTTCTAAATCGTCCATCTTTTCGCCTACGCCTGCATACAGCACGGGAAGCGAAAGCTCGGATGCAAGGGAGAACACGAAACCGCCCTTTGCCGTGCCGTCTAACTTGGTTAAAACGATGCCGTCAAGCTCCACCGCTTCGTCGAACACGCGCGCTTGACTCACCGCGTTTTGTCCCGTCGTTGCATCTAACACAAGCAATTTCAAGAAATCAGCTTCAGGGAATTCGCGCGTCACTACCCGATCCATTTTCCGAAGCTCGTTCATTAAGTTTTCTTTTACGTGCAATCTTCCTGCCGTGTCGATAATCAAAACGTCAGTCTTTTTCGCCTTGACGGAGCTTACTGCATCGAAAATCACCGCCGACGGATCGCTGCCCTCTTCGTGCTTGACGATGCGCACTTTCACGCGTTCCGCCCAAACGCTAAGCTGCTCGCTCGCCGCCGCCCTGAACGTATCCGCCGCAGCCACCGTCACCGTTTTGCCTTGGCTTAAAAAATGGTGCGCAAGCTTTCCCACCGTCGTCGTTTTTCCAACGCCGTTTACCCCAACGAGCATGATCACGCAAGGGTAACAAGGCGGCTCCACTTCCGATTCTTCTAACATGTCCGTGAGCGTGGTTTTTAAAATGCTCGTCACGTAGTTGCCGTCTTTCAGCTTTTCGTTGATCGCTTGCTCTTTTACACGCTCGACAATCTCTTCCGCCGTCGTAACCGAGACGTCGGCGGAAATTAAGATTTCTTCTAATTCTTCATAAAACTCGTCGCCGAGCTTGTTTTTGGAAAAGAGTACGCGAAGTTTCTCCGAAAGACTTGCTTTCGTTTTTTTCAGCGCACCGAAAAGTTTACTAAATATTCCCATTGCTTATTTCTCCTATAAGCGAAGCGCACACAACGCAAAGTCTAAAACGCATTGCGACGCGGTTTCTTCGCTTATTCTACCGTTCCTGCGCCGAGCTTGCTTTCCACTTCGGCAAGTTTCACCGAAACGATCTTGGAAACGCCCTTTTCTTGCATGGTCACGCCAAAGAGCGAATCGGCTTGGTTCATCGTCGGCTTTCTATGCGTGATCACAATAAATTGCGTGTCGAGCGCAAAGCGCTTTAAGTAGGATGCAAATCTATCCACGTTTGCATCGTCAAGCGCCGCTTCGATTTCGTCCAAAATACAGAAAGGCATGGGACGGGATTTTAAAATTGCAAACAAGATCGCGATCGCCGTGAGCGCGCGTTCGCCACCCGAAAGCAGCGAAATTTTCGTGAGCTTTTTGCCCGGAGGACAAGCCACGATTTCCACGCCTGCCGCGAGCGGGTCTTCGCCCTCTTGATAATCGATTTGCAGCTCCGCTTTGCCGCCGCCGAACAGTTCTTTGAACGTCGTTTTAAAGTTTTCGTTGATGGAATCGAAGCCTTCGTTGAAGATGCGAAGCATCTCTCCGCGAATTTGATCAAGCGCCGATTGCAAATCGTCGATCGCCTTTTGCAAATCGTCGCGTTGGGTGATCATTTCATCGCAATGCTCTTTTTCATATTCGTATTCTTCCACCGCGTTGGGGTTGACAGGACCGAGAAGCGTGATCTTGCGCTTCAACGCCGTGATTAAATCCGCTGCTTCTTTCACGTTGAAATTTTCCACGCGAAGGGGTAAGCATTTTTCATAATCGAGCTCGTATGCTTCTTCCAATCTTGCGCGAAGATTCTCCAAATTGGTGTCAATCTTACTGATCTCGATTTCGCATTTATAACGCTTATCCGATTGCTTTGTGAGCGTTTCTTGCAAGCTTTCCTTTTCCGCTTCGATTTCAAGCTGATTTTGGTTGATCGTTTCTTTCTCCGCCGTGATACGGTTGATCTCGTCTACGATCGCTTGCACCGCCGCCTTTTCTTCTTCGGTAAGTTCTTTCTCTTGCGCTTCCGATTCTAAACCCGTAAGGCGCGTTTGCGTTTCCGTGAGCTCGTATTCCGAATCCAAAATGCGCTTTACAAGCTCTTCCTTTTCCTGCGTTAAGCGCAAAATTGTTTCCGTTTGTTTCTCGATTGCCGCTTTTGTCGAAGCATATTCAAGCTCCGCCGCACGAAGCGTTTGGCTCTTTTCTTCTCTCTCTTCCTTAAAGCTTTCGTAGCTCTTGCGTTGACCTGCAATTTGCTCTTCCGCCGCACGGCGTTTTGCCGCAATTTGTTCTTCCGAAAGGGAGGAATTTGCTTCTTCCGATTCAAGCTCTAAAAGCTTTAAGTTTAAATCGTCAAGCGCAGCCGCATACGTTTCCTCGTCGCTCTCCGTTTCCGTAATTTGGCTAACGAGCGCCGCTTCTCTTTGCGTTAAACCTGCAATCTCGCTGTTTGCACCTAAATATTTTTCACGGAGCTTGTCCACTTCCGCTTCCGCTTCCGCTTTCGCTTTTTCGCTTTCCGCAATCGCGCGAGTGAGTTTTTCTATGTATTTTTGTTTCTTGGCGATGTTCTCTTTACATTCTTGGATCTTACGTTCGCCCGATAAAAGCGAGCCTGCATCCTTTCTACGGCTACCACCCGTCATCGAACCGCCCGTTGCGATCGTGTCGCCGTCAAGCGTGACGATTTTGAACAGGTTGCCATACTTTTTAGCGATCGTCGTGGCGTTGGCGATATTGTCGCAAATGAGCGTGTTGCCCAAAAGGTTGGAAACGACGTTATAATAATATTCGTCGTATTTGACAAGTTCCGTCGCAAGCCCCATTGCGCCGCGCTCGTCAAGCGCTCTTCTGATTTCCTTGGAATCGGGACGGGGGCGCATACTCGCCACGGGCAAGAAGGTGACGACACCGCCGTTGGAGCGTTTTAAATATTCGATCAAATATCTCGCGTCGTCTGCCGTCGGCGTGACGATGTTTTGCATTGCGCCGCCAAACGCCGTTTCGATTGCCGTTTCATAGCGTTGTTCGGTGGAAACTACGTCGGCAAGCGCGCCGTTTAAGTGTCTCTTTAAATCGGGGTTGGTTTTTGCAACCGAAAGCAAGCGGCGCACCGATTCTTTATAGCCCTCGAAACGGTTTTTCAAACTGATATACATCTCAAGGTTTTCTCTAAGCGATGCGATTTGACCGTTGGCGTTGAACAATTCTTGGTTGAAATCGTTGATCGTCATTTGCATTTCGCGCGCTTCTTCTTGCTTTTCTTCAAAATCGCGCATGCCCGTAGACGTGAACGATTGCAAGTTTTTCAAATCTTTACGCACCGATTGCAATTCATCGGATAAACGTTCTTTTCTATCTTTTGTTTTATTTAACGCGTCTTTAAGCTCTTTGATACGTTCTTTCGTCGATTCCAAACGCGCCGTAAGCGTGCCTAAATTTTTCTTGAGTTCCGAAAGATCGTCGGCGGAAGAAAGCTGGCTTTGACGGTTTTCATCCGAAAGCTTTTCAAACACTTCGATCTTTTTATCGAGCGCTGCAATCGCGCTTTTCAAAAGCTCGATTTGCGTTTCCAGCTCTGCAACACGCTTTATGTCCGCTTCGTTTTTCTTGTTCGTGAGCGCAATCTCGTCACCGATTTCACCAATACGCGTTTTGCTGCCTGTTAAAAAGGCTTGCGCGGCTTCGATTTGCGAACGATAGGTGCTGATACGCTCGCGCACGAGCTTTAATTCGCCGTCCTTTCTTTCGTTGCCAACCGAAAGCTCTACGCGTTTATCGTTGAGCTCTAAAAGGCGCGCATCCGCTTGGTTGATTTTATCGCGATTTTCTTCGATCTTGCGGTTGATAAGCTCGATGTTCGTGTTCAAACTGATGATTTTATCGGAAATCACCGCGATGTCTTTTTTGAATTTGCTCTTTTCTTCTTCCGCGTTTTCATAGCGGTAGATATACGTGTTCGCTTCGTTTAATTTCAACGATTCGGAATATTCGCTATATTCGCGCGCTTTTTCCGCTTCCTTACTCATCTTGCCAAGGCGGCTGGAAGCTTCGTCGATACGTTGACTATAAATAAACAAGTTGGAGTTGGAATCTTCGATCTTTCTCTCGATTTCTTCCTTACGATTTTTATAAATCATAAGACCGAGTGCTTCTTCAAAGATAACACGGCGGTTTTCAGGGCGAGCGTTCATGATTTGTTCCACTTGACCTTGCCCGATGATCGAATAGCCTTCTTTTCCCAAACCGATTTTATGGAAAAGCTCGACAAGGTCACGTTGACGGCTCACTTGCCCGTTGATGAGATATTTGCTATCCCCTTTTCTATCCAAACGGCGTGTCATGGAAACTTGCGGTTCGTTGATTTCCGTAAACTTCCCATCTTCGTTGTCGAACACGAGCGTAACTTCACAGCTCGTTTGCGGATTACGCGTGACCGTACCGCCGAAGATGACGTCTTGCATGCTCGATCCGCGAAGCGCCTTTGCGCTCTTTTCACCAAGCACCCAACGCACTGCATCCGCAACGTTGCTCTTTCCGCATCCGTTTGGACCTACGATACACGTGACGCCGTCTTCAAAGCGTATTTTCGTTTTATCGGCAAAGGATTTGAAACCGACTAGTTGTATTTCTTTTAAATCCACTTGTATTCTCCTTTTTCGTTATTTTTTGTTCTTTTTTTTCAGTTCCCAAAGAAGCCGTGCGGCGGCGGTGGCGTTCGCTTCTCGCTTGGTCTTGCCTTCGCCTTGTGCTTCTTCACCCATTGCTTTGAGCGTACAATAGAAATGGGGGGCGTTGTCTTTGCCCGTGCGCGTAAACGAGCCTATCGCTTGCGGCTTGCCGAGCTTTTCTAAATATTCTTTCAATTCTCCAATCGCATTGGTCGTTTGCGGCTCGATATGGATATTGCCGTGCTTTAAGATAAAGCGCTTTGCACTCTTATAACCGCCGTCTAAATAGATCGCCGCCACAATCGCTTCGAATAAGCTTGATTTGGGCTTGCCTTTTAAATTATATTCCGTGCCTTTATACCTCAAATATCCGTACACGCCGAGCGCATCGATTGCCGAATCGAGCGCAGGTTGACAAACGAGCTTTTGGCGTTGCGACGTCATTTTTCCCGACGTCGCCTTTTCGTCTTTATCATATTGCCATTCGGTTACGACAAGCTCTAACACCGCGTCGCCTAAATATTCGAGCCGATCGTTATGTTTGCCGCCGTAGGCGTTGGAATAGGTTTTATGCGTAAACGCTTCTTCAAGCAGGGCTTTATTTTTAAACGTATATCCAATCTTTTTTTCAATTTCCGAAAACGGCAGACTCATACGTTCCCTTGCTCCCCTTCTTTCGCTTCTTTGGATGCTGCGATTTGCGAAGCGATTGCATCCATATCCACGCTATCTACCATCGCTTTGATTTTTTCCGTTAAGCCGCCACGAGCCGCCTGCGCTGCTTGTGCGATACACACGGAAAAGCTGAGCGCTTTGGAATTGCCGTGCCCCTTTACAACCGCTTTGGTCAAGCCCAAAAAGGTTGCGCCGCCCACCGCTTCGTAATCTAAACCTTTTTTGATGTTTTTAAGTATGCCGCCGCAAAGGAGCGCGCGAAGCTTCGTCCAAAGATTGCGCTTAAATTCGCGTTTCATAATCGTTGAAACGGCTTTGCCGCAACCTTCCGCAGCTTTCATTGCAATGTTGCCCGTGAACCCATCGGCTACCATCACGTCGATATCGCCGAACATAAGCTCTCTCGCTTCCGCGTTGCCTTGATAATTCACGCAATCGATATTTTTTAAAATTTCGTTCGTTTCCTGTTGCAAAAGAAGCCCTTTATGATCTTCCGTGCCATTGTTGAGCAATCCCACTTTGGGGTTTTTCACGCCGAACACCGTTTCCGAATAGGCGGAAGCCATCATGGCAAAATGCACCAAATTGATGCTCTTACACTCTAAATTTGCACCGCAATCGCAAAGGAGCGTCACCTCTCCCCTATGATTGGGAATCGCAGGACAAAGCGCAGGTCTTGACACGCCTTTGATTCGACCTAAAACGAGTACGCCTGCCGTGAGCACCGCGCCCGTCGAGCCTGACGAAACGAGCCCGTCCGCCTTGCCTTCTTTAAGCAATCTAAACGCCACCACGAGCGAAGAATCCTTTTTCGTTTTTACCGCTTTCGTCGGTATTTCTTCCATGCCGATCGTTTCCGTCGTATGTACGATTTCCAAACGGGATTTGTCGTAGGTATAACTTGCAAGTTCCGCTTTGATTTGCGGTTCGTCGCCTACCAAAATCAAAGATAAATCCTTGTCCTTATTTAAAGCGAGCACGCTTCCTGCTACCTGCTGTTGGGGTGCGAAATCTCCGCCCATAGCGTCTACTACGATTTTGGTCATTATTGTTTCTTCCTTTTTAGGTGAATTTTGTTTTTGTTTAAAACGCGAAGATGCGAGCAAGTCAAGGAAAGCGCGGATTTCCCGATGAGACGTTTACATTGACGTAAACGAGCAAGGAAAAACGCAAACTTGACGAAGAATTGCGACGCATATACGCGTTTTAAGATTAGTATTCAAGGTTGCTAACTGTTCTGGGATACGGCACTACGTCACGAATGTTGGAAATGCCCGTTAAATACATCACCATTCTTTCAAAGCCAAGCCCGAAACCGCTATGCGTCGTGCCGCCGTATTTGCGGAGCGCAAGATACCAAGAATAATCTTCAGGGTTCATGCCAAGCTCTTTAATGCGACTTTCCAGCTTGTCGTAATCTTCTTCTCTTTGCGAGCCGCCGACAAGCCCCCCAATCCCAGGAACGAGCAAATCCGCCGCCGCAACCGTTTTTCCGTCGGGGTTTTGCTTCATATAGAACGCCTTGATTTCCTTGGGATAATCGGTCAAGAACACGGGCTTTTTATACACGCTTTCCGTTAAGAAACGTTCGTGTTCGCTTTGCAAATCCTTGCCCCAGAAAATGTTTTTATCGTCAAATTTATCCGCGTTTTGCTTCAAAATTTCAATCGCTTCCGTGTACGTTAAGCGAACGAACGCGTTTTCCGACACGTTTTTCAAACGCTCTAAAAGCCCCGTGTCCACGAATTGATTTAAGAACGCAAGCTCGTCTTTACACGTTTCGGACACGTAATCGATGATATATTTCACCATCGCTTCCGCTACGTCCATATCGCCTGCTAAATCGCAAAACGCCATTTCAGGCTCGATCATCCAAAATTCCGCCGCGTGGCGCGCCGTGTTGGAATGTTCCGCGCGGAAAGTGGGCCCGAACGTGTAAACGTTTCCAAACGCCATTGCGTACGTTTCCGCATTCAGTTGCCCCGATACGGTAAGCGCCGCTTTCTTGCCGAAGAAATCGTCCTTATAATCTACCTTTTTGCCGCTCTTTGCCACTTCGTCTAAATCAAACGTTGTCACTTGGAACATAGCGCCTGCGCCCTCGCAATCGCTACCCGTGATGATGGGCGTGTGCACGTAAACAAAGCCACGATCGTTGAAGAATTTATGCACCGCAATCGCCGCTTCACTGCGGATTCTAAACGCCGCGCCAAACAAATTCGTTCTCGGTCTTAAATAGGCGATCTCACGCAAAAATTCGACGGAATGGCGCTTCTTTTGCAAGGGATAATCCGGCGTCGATTCCCCTTCTACCTTGATCTCCGTCGCTTTAATTTCATAAGGTTGTTTGTTTTCGGGCGTGAGCACCACTTTGCCCTTGACAACGAGCGACATGCCCACGTTGCCTTTTGCAATTTCATCATAGTTTGCAAGCGTTTCACGCTCGAACACAACTTGCGTGCTCTTAAAACAGCTGCCATCGTTAAGCTCGATAAAACCGAAAGCTTTGGAATCGCGAATCGTTCTTGCCCACCCCGCTACGACCACTTCTTTGTCGCCGTAAGCTTGGGGGTTTTGTGCGAGTTGTTTGAGTTGAAGTCTTTCCATAATCAACCTGCCTTTTGTTTATAAAATATTTCTATTTTATTATACCATTTTTTTCATGAAAAGACAAGCGTTGAACGGCATTTAATCGCGCGGATTATCGATTTTTTTCACGATTATGCCTTGAACAGGGTGATATTCGTCCGTGCGAAGCCGTTTTCGCGATACGAGCTTATCGCCTACGTACCTTTCTAGATAAGCTTCGCTTTTCACTCCGTTCTTTGGAGAACGCAAAATCTCTTCTTTTTCCCCTTCCTTGACGATAGGCGCAGGCGGCGGAATTTCCCTTAAAATTTGCGAACTGATCTCGTAGCGATAGGCGTCTTTTTTTCCCAAAAAACACACCCGCACCCCACCTGCAAACACTTCCGCAATCAAGCGCACGGGAAAGGAATGGGGGTTGATAAAGCAAAGATCGCTTTGCGTGGAAACCATGGCATCGCGCGACGGCGGCACGTAGCTCACCTGCAAGGAATGGGGGTGAAATTCGGTGATTGTCAAACCTGATTTTAGCGCGGCGTTATACAGCGTGGTGCTCACTTGACAAACGCCGCCACCCGTGCCTAAAACGTATTCGCCGTTTTGAATAATTTTCGCCTTTTGAAAACCCGCTTCTTCCGTTCGCTTCCCCACCGTTTGGTTGAAAGAAAATTCGCCGTAGGGCTGCACCGTGATGCCACTGATTAGCTCCGCAGCGATCGCGATATTCTCACACCTGCCCCTATCATTTTCGTTGAAATAGGTCGTATAGGACGAAATTTTCTCCCATTTGGTTTCCGCGTTTACAATTTTTAAATGAAACAAGTGGTTGGAAAAGAAAAAAACGCTCGCAAAAAGGAGCGTTGCCGCTTTCGCGGCGTGGTTTTTTATCTTGTTTTTCTTGCCCGTTCTCATATGTAGCTTTTCCGTGTTCGTTGCGGACACGGTATGCTTGTAGTATGAGTAGTGGGGATAAATTTATGCTTTGATTTTGCCTTTTTCGATGTGAATTTTGTTGCACTCTGCGCCGTATAAAACGCGCTCGGCATGCGTGCAAGTTAAAATCGTTTGCATGCCCGAAATGCGCTTTAAAAGCTTCTTTCTTCGCGGCAAATCCAACTCGCTCATCACGTCGTCTAAAACCAAGATAGGATATTCGCCCGAAATATCTTTGAAAATTTGTACTTCCGCAAGCTTTAACGCAAGCGCGGCGGTGCGCGTTTGTCCTTGGGACGCATACGATTTTGCATCCACGCCCGATATCGTCACGTCTAAATCGTCACGATGCGGTCCGACTGTGGTAAAACCCAAGCGCAGATCCTTTTCATAGTGGTTTGAAAGTCGGCGACAAAGCGCTTTGGCAATCTCCGTTTCGTCCCCTTCGTACGTCTTATCTAATTTCACTTCTAAATCTTCCGCGCCGTCCGTTAAAAATGCGTGCATTTCCTTTGCGTACGGCGTGAGCTTTTCTAAAAATTCCCTACGTTTTTTGATGATCGTTGCCGCATACGCGCAAAGTTGTTCGTCCCACACAGGTAAGGTGTCTAACACCAGCGAATAATCGGGGTTTTTGAGTAGCGCGTTGCGTTGATCTAAAATTTTGTTGTAGCGAAGAAGTGCAGTGTAATAATTAGGCGAAGTTTGAGAGATGGAAATGTTCATAAAACGGCGGCGCTCATCTGGTCCGTCTTGGATAAGCCGAAGCTCGCCAGGGGAAAAAAACACACTGTTCACGTGCCCCATAAGGTCGGCGTTTTTGTGGATTTTACTGCCGTTTACACGGATTTCCCTGCCCGTTTCTTTTATGATTGCTTCAATCTTTACCTTGCCATAGCGATTTTCCGCTTCCGCCGCGATGTAAGCGCTCTCTTCCCCCATTTTTACAAGCTGTTTGTCGTGGCGAATGCGAAGAGAAGCGCCCGTACAAAGATAGAACACCGCTTCCGCACAGTTGGTTTTGCCTTGCGCGTTTTTACCGAAAAGTACGTTCAAGCCTTTGTCAAAGGTGAACGTTTGGTTTTGGTAATTTCTGAAATTTTGCAGGAATAATTTTTTAATTTGCATAATTCTTTCTTAAAATCCGCTCAAAATCGCTTTCTTTTCCGCGCGTTTCGTAGTATAATTATATCAAATAATTTTCAAAATTACAAGACAATGAGAGCCATTTAAAAAAATAATTTACTTAGGGGATAAAAAGGCTATGGCAGAAAACACACAACTTAGATCTATTTGGAAGCAAATTAGCGAGCGGGCACAAAATTTGATCCCGCCCATTTCCTTTAATCATTTGATTAAAGATTTAGAGCCTATTGATCTTTCTTCGAGAAAGATCGTTTTGAAATGCTCTTCCGATCTTAATGCGACTTCCATCATGAATAAGTTTGCTGATAAGCTCCGCGAAGCCATCCTTAAAAGCGATTGCGGACTGAATGATTTTCGTTTGGTGGTCGATGGCAGCAACGTGTATACGCTTGAAGCTGCCGATGACGATTTCGACGATTTTCAACCTTCCCCTATCAACAAGGCGTTCACCTTTGATTCGTTTGTCGTAGGGCCTGGAAGCAAACTCGTTTACGCCGCTGCAAAATCGGTTGCCGAAGCACCCGGGGAATCCTTTAACCCCTTGTTTATCTACGGCGAATCGGGGCTTGGTAAAACGCACCTTATGCACGCGATTGCAAACGCGCTCGCTAAAAACGCGCCCGAAACCAAAGTGTTATACACCACTTGTGAAAATTTCTTGAACGAATTTATCGATTCGATCGCGCAAAAAGGCGGCGGCACGAGATTTAGAAACCGCTATCGTAGCGTGGACGTTTTGATGATCGACGACGTGCAGTTTTTGAAAAATAAAACGCAGGTGCAGGAAGAATTTTTCCACACCTTTAACGAACTCTCGGCGCAAAACAAACAAATTGTGCTCTCTTCCGACCGTCCCCCGAAAGAAATCGCAACCCTTGAAGATCGGCTTCGCACGCGCTTTGAAGGGGGCATGATCGCTGACATTCAACCGCCGACAATGGAAACGAAAATTGCTATCTTAAAGCGCAAAGCACTCGATCGCAAATGCTCGCTTCCCGACGACGTTTTGGAATTTTTGGCGCGCGATTCGGGGCACGACGTGCGTACGCTTGAAGGGCGTTTGACGAAAGTTATTTTTGCAAGCAAACTCCACGAAGAAGCCATTTCTTTATCCCTTGCAAAGCTCGCACTTAGCCAATCGATCGCCGAAACTCAGGAACAAGAAGACGTGACCCCTGAAAAAATTATTTCCGCCGTTTGCTCTTATTTTAAACAAAGAAGAGAAGATTTGCTCGGCAAAGGCAAGAAAGCCGATCTTGTAAAAGCACGGCAAATTTGCGCTTATCTTATGTGCGAAATGCTTTCGCTCCCCCTTGTTTCAGTGGGCAACATTCTCGGTGGGCGCGATCATACCACGATTATGTATGCGCGCGATAAGATGGAAAAGCTTGCAAAGCACAACGATAAAATCGCTAAAGAAATTGACGATATAAAGAACATTGTACTCAAAAAATGAAAAAAAGCTCTTTTGAATTTTTAGAATATGCCGCGGATGCGGTGGTTGTAGGCGCGGGACACGCAGGTTGCGAGGCCGCGCTTGCTTTGGCGCGCACGGGCATCAAAACCGCGCTTTTGACGCTCAATTTGGATAGCATTGCCTTTTTGCCCTGCAATCCGTCCATCGGCGGCACGGCAAAGGGACATCTCGTTCGTGAAATCGACGCGCTCGGTGGGGAAATGGGCATCGTTGCCGACAACACCGCACTGCAAATCCGTATGCTCAACGTAGGCAAAGGCGCGGCGGTGCAATCGCTTCGCGCGCAATCGGATAAAAACGCATATCACCGTGAAATGAAACGAGTGCTCGAAAACACCGAAAATTTGCGCATTATTCAAGCGGAAGCCACCGAAATTTTGGTGGAAAACGGCAAATGCGTGGGGGTAAAAACCAATTATGGCGGCGTCATTTCCTGCCGCGCGGTCATCCTTTGCACGGGCGTTTATTTGAACGGCGAAACCATCACGGGGCAAGTCGTTAAAAAATCGGGTCCTAACGGGTTTGCGCCTGCAAACGAGCTCACCAATAGCCTTGTTGCGCTTGGATTTTCCGTGCGCCGCTTTAAAACGGGCACGCCTGCTCGGCTCGATGGGCGCACGATTGACTATTCTAAATGCGAAATTCAAAACGGCGATACGGACATCTATCCTTTCTCCTTTATGCACGACCATGCTCCTGAAAGCAAGATGCCCTGCTATCTTACCTATACCAACGGCGAGACGCACGAGATTATTTTGGAAAATCTTGATCGCTCTCCCCTTTATAACGGGACTATTTTATCCGCAGGGCCTAGAAATTGCCCGTCCATTGAAACGAAAGTGGTGCGCTTTAAAGACAAAGACCGCCACCAAATCTTTTTAGAACCCGAAGGAGCGGATACGCTTGAAGTGTATGCGCAAGGGCTTTCCACTTCCCTGCCCCACGACGTGCAAAAGGCGATGTACGCTTCGGTGGCAGGGCTTGAAAACGCCGACATCGTGCGCTATGGCTACGCCATTGAATACGATTGCATCGACACGCTCGACATTTTGCCTACCCTTGAATTTAAAAAGGTGGAAGGCATTTACACCGCAGGGCAAATCAACGGCACTTCGGGCTATGAAGAAGCAGCCGCGCAGGGGCTTATGGCAGGGCTTAACGCTTCGTTAAAGCTTCGTGGACTTCCCCCTTTGATTTTGCGCCGCGATGAAGCGTATATCGGGGTTTTGATCGACGATTTGGTCACAAAAGGCACGGACGAGCCTTATCGAATGATGACTTCGCGCGCCGAACACCGCATTTGCTTGCGCCAAGACAACGCCGATTTCCGCTTAACACAAAAAGGCTACGATTGCGGTTTGGTGAGTGAAAAGCGTTATGAAAGATATCTTGCTCGAAAGGAAAAATATGAAGCCTTGCTTGATTCGTTGCGTACACGGGTGGGGCAAAAGGAAGCTACGCCCCTGTTAAAACGCTTTGGCTACGACGAGCCCACGGGCGGCGTATCCTATGCGGATATGATCAAACGCTCCATCCCGCTTTCTGAAATTATGGCAGAATTTTCCGTGTTCTCCGAATTTTCCAAAGACGTTTTGGAAACGGCGGAAATTACCGTGAAATATGAAGGATATTTAAAGCAAAACTTAGAAATGATCGAACGGGCAAAACGGCTTGAAGATAAAACCTTGCCAGCCGATTTAGATTATTCGTCTATCCTTGGGCTTAGGCTCGAAGCAAGGGAAAAGCTTGAACGTGTGAAACCTTTGAACTTGGGACAAGCAGGCAGAATTTCCGGCGTCAACCCCGCCGATATTTCCGTGCTCATGGTTTGGCTTTCTTCAAAATAACTTTTATATAAAAATGCAACGTGAAACCCCCGAAAGCTTTTCGCTTTCGGGGGTTGATTTTTTATAAAGCTTTATTTCTCAATTCCAAAAAACTCAGCGCTATTCGATTGCCACTCTTTTTCCAGCTCGGAAGCTAAAAAGGCGCGTTCTTCGTCAATCGTCGGCTTTTGAAACAGGCTTTTGAGCGTGAATTTTCTCTTGAATTTAGGGAAGCGATATTCCCCTTTTGCATACACAACAAGATGCAATTCGTATTTACCCGACGTTTCGCGCACGTCGAAAAAATCGTTGCCCTTTTGAAAACGGCAAATATACACGCAGGACGAATCGCCGCCCTTTTCGTGAAAATATTTAAAGGAAAATCCGCGCTCTTTTATAAAGGGCGCGGTAAGTTTTTTCATTTGTGTTTCAAAGCTTTCACTCATTTACGTTTTCCTAAAATGCGTAGAAGGATTGCATTTTCTTACTCTAAAATTGCCTTAATTCTTCTAAGTCCGCTACCACAAGACTGTTCCTTGACGATTTTAAACTTGCCGAGCGAGCCCGTTCTTTCCGCGTGCGGTCCGCCGCAAATTTCCTTAGAAAAATCACCGATCGTATACGTTTTTACGCGTTCGCCATATTTGCTTTCAAAGAGCCCCGTGAAGCCTTCCGCTTTCGCTTCTTCCAAGGAAATTTCTTTCATTTCCACGGGCAAATCTTTTGCGATCACTTCGTTGACGAGCGTTTCCACCGCTTTGATTTGTTCTTCCGTCATGGGCTGGGGAAGGTTGAAATCGAAGCGAAGACGCTCTTCGGTGATGTTCGAGCCCTTTTGGTTTACGTCCGCACCACAAATCTTTTTAAGCGCGGCGTGCAACAAATGGGTTGCCGTGTGCAATTTCGTCGTTGCTTCCTTGTTATCTGCAAGTCCGCAAGCAAATTTTTGTTCGCTGCCTGCTTTGCTCTTGTTTTGGTGTTCTTCAAACGCCGCCGTGTAGCCTGCAACGTCCACGTCTAAACCACGTTCTTTCGCCATTTCCACCGTGATTTCCACAGGGAAACCATAGGTGTCGTAAAGGTGGAACGCTTGCTTGCCTGCAATGCGCGTTTCGGGCACGTAGGCAGGATCTTTTTGCGCCATGAACGCGTTTTTGCGTTCGATACCGTTTACGCATTTTTCAAATTCTTTCAAGCCCTGGTGCAAGGTTTTGTTAAATTTCGCTTCTTCTTTGTTCAGCTCTTCCGCAATCTTTTCACGGTTAATTTTAAGCTCGGGATATACGTCTTGATAATACGCGATAAACGCTTCCGAGATCTTGGCAAGGCTGCCTTCGGGTAAATCGATTTTACGACCATAGCGCACCGCTCTTCTGATAATTCTACGCAAGATATAACCTTGGTCAGTGTTGGACGGAACAATGCCCTTTTCGTCGCCAAGCATGAACGTTGCCGTTCTCGTGTGGTCGAGAAGTACGCGGAACGCTTTGGTCACTTCGTCGCTTTCACCATACTTTTTACCCGTAAGATTTTCGATCGCCACAATCGCCGTTTCGAAAATGTCCGTTTCGTACACGCTCGATTTGCCGTTTAACACGCAAAGCGCACGTTCTAAGCCCATGCCCGTGTCCACGTTCTTTTGCGAAAGCTCGACAAAACTGCCATCCGCTTGCTTGTTAAAGCGCATAAATACGTCGTTCCAAATTTCTAAAAACGCACCGCAATTACAATCGGGATTACACGTCGGCGAGCACTTGGGTTTACGGATAACAAACATTTCCGTATCCGTGCCGCAAGGACCGGTTAAGCCTGCAGGACCCCACCAGTTGTTTTCTCTGGGCATGAAATAGATGTTTTCTTTTTTGATGCCTGCCTTTTCCCAAAGTTCCGCCGCTTCCGTATCGCGCGGGAGCGTTTCGTCACCGCCAAACACCGTCACGGCAATATTCTCGGAAGGAATGGCAAGATAATCTTTCCCCGTCAAAAACTCGTAGCTCCAAGGGATCATTTCCGCCTTGAAATAATCGCCGAGTGACCAGTTGCCAAGCATTTCAAAGAACGTGCAATGGCGTTCGTCGCCTACGTCGTCGATATCCCCCGTACGCACACATTTTTGCACGTCGGTCAAACGTTTACCTGCAGGGTGCTTCTCGCCCAAAAGATAGGGCACGAGCGGATGCATACCCGCCGTGGTAAAAAGAACCGTAGGGTCGTTTTCGGGGATTAAAGAAGCGGACGGGATCACTTTATGTCCACGTTCTTTAAAGAAGTTTAAATACATTTCGCGTAAGGTTTGTCCTGTATACGTTTTCATGTGCGTTTCCTTTTTGTTTGATTTCTTATTTATTATAGCTATTTTTCGGTTTTTTGTCAAGAATTTTTAATAAGCTCATAGCCCGTTTTGCTATCTTTCACCGCGTAGCCAAGGGTAGCAAGCTTATCCCTAAGCTCGTCGCTCTTCGCCCAATCGCGGCTTTGGCGAGCTTCCCATCTTTCCTTTGCAATCGCTTGCACTTCTTCGGGTACGTTTTCTTTGTTCTTTTCTTCATACCATTCCACGTATTCTTTCGCGCTCTTTTTGAAAAGCCCCAAAAGCGCATACGTTTTGCGGATTTGGATCGCA
>JAZOLI010000049.1:0-6493 GCA_045652965.1 Candidatus Scatosoma sp. | reverse complement strand
AGGTGTTTCTTCGCCCGTTGCCGTGCGTACCTTTTCTACTAACGAAGCCGCGTACGTTTCAAGATAAGGAGCGTCGGTGCGCTCGCCTACGTTTTGTGTTTCAGCAAAGCGATAGGTTGCCGCAAGCTCTAAAATTTCTTTCACGTCGCTCGCTTCTAAACCGCCGCCGTGGGAAAAGAATTTTAATCCGTTTCTATTAAAGGGCAAATGGCTCGCCGTGATCATGATTGAACCGTGGCAATAGCGTTCTTGCATACGTTCCACGTCCTTTAAAAGCATGAACATGGAAGGGGTCGTGGAAAGACCTGTGACGATTGCGTTATGTCCCGTCGACGTGATGCCGCGCACCGCCGCTTCGCAAAGGGTGGGGGAAGTGAGACGAGAATCGTATCCGATGGCAACGCTCACTTGCGTTTTTCCCGTTCTGGAGATGAGCCACACGCAAAACGCTTTCGCTACGTTTTCCGCCGCTTCTTCCGTTAAAGTGATCAGTTCGCCCGCTATGCCGTCCATTGCAACGCCGCGTACGTCCGTGCCGTTTCTAAGCTTTAAGTATTCCTGTAAAGTCATCGTAAATCTTCCTTTTGTAGGCTATACATATATTATAACGATTTTTTACGTTTTTTTCAAGTCTTTTAAAGAAAAAAAATCGTAAAATTTTCGACAAATAAAAAAACTTTTTTATTTTTGCGTTCAAAGCTTGATTTTTGCATTGGGGCGTGATACAATATGTGTAGCTAAATAGGAACGAGCGGTACGCTTTTTGCGGAAAGCGTTTAATAGGGAAGAGAGATTTTGCTCCACTGCCCCCGCAACCGTAAGAACGACCTTGCTTTTATCCACTGCATGCGTGGGAAGGATAAAGGCGGATAGAATATATCAAGGCGTTGTAAGTCGGGAGACCTGCCGTGCGTTTGACTTTTTACCATTTTTCGAGGGGATGCGGAAAAGCGGGGTTTTTACGTTTGTGTTTTTGTCTACGCTTTTTCCGCGCGCCCGAAAGATTGGGTGGTGCGGAAATTTTTATTTTTGGAGGTTTTGTTGTGAAACGAAAATTTATTTCTTTTTTGAGCGCGATGGCCATTCTTTTATTCTCGCTGTTTTGTTTTGTTGGTTGCAACGAAAACGTAGAGCCCGTTGTCATCACCATTTCTCAATCGGTGAGCGAAAACACCACTTTGCTTGCAGTGATGCAGCAGCAAAAAAACGCGGGCGAACTTGATTTTGAAATGGAAAACGGTATGATCGTTCAAATTGGTGAAGCGAAAAACACCACGAACAGTTTTTGGATGCTCTATACGACGGATACGGAAAATGCAAACGAGCAATGGGGTACGTTTGCATGGAACGGCGAAACGCTTGGCAGTGCCCTTTTGGGCGCGGAAACGCTTGTCGTAAAGCAAGGCGAAGCCTACGTTTGGGTATATCAATCTTTCTAAAAGGATAGGGCAGGTATGCGATGAAAGGTGAAAATAGGCAAAATGTAATGGAGGAAAAACGGAAAAAAAGGGGGGTGCGCTCGGCAAAAGAGTGTACTTCTCTTTCCGCGTTTGTTGCCTTGCTTATTGCATCGCAACTGGTGCTTTCAATCGTGCCCGGGGTGGAGATCGTCACCGTTTTGTTTGTGGCGTTTTCGCTTGTTATGGGCGCAAGGCGTGCCGTGTTTGCGGCAACGGCGTTTTCTCTTTTGAGACAGTTTGTGTTTGGCTTTTTTCCTGCCGTGCTTTTGCTATATTTGATTTATTTTAATTTGCTTGCTCTTTGTTTTGGCTTGCTTGGGCGAAAGTGGACGTTGCGTGGAAAAACGTTGCCTTTATTTGTTGTGATAGCTTGTGTTTTCACCGTGTGTTTTACCTTGCTTGATAACGTGATTACTCCCCTTTGGTATGCGTATACCTTTGAAGCGGCGAAAGCTTACTTTTTTGCTTCGTTGCCTTTTCTTGTTCCGCAGGTGATTTGCACGGCAATTTCCGTTTCCTTGTTATTGTTTCCTTTAGGCAAAGCGTTTTTGCTCGTGAAAAAACAATTATTTTAGAAATTGCAAAAAAATGCGTGCATTATATTGACATTTGCTTATTTTTCTTGTAAAATAGATAGTATCAAAGTGGCAACTTTTAAATTTAGAGGGTAGGTCAATATGGGCAACTACGTAGAACGGAATTTATACGAAAACGAATTGATTGTAGACGAGGCCCGTCGCGATAGATGGAGCTTGATTGGAGCTTGGGTTTTAGGCATTCTCTTTTTCTGGCTTTTGCTGATTCCGCTTATTATCGCAATTAAGGAAACGATTGTCTTTACGCATACGGAGCTTATTTTGACGAATAAGCGTATCGTTCGTAAATCGGGCGTTTTTCACACCAAAGCTTTTGACGCGCCTTTGAATAAAATTTTGAACGTGTACGTCGAAACTACCTTTTGGGGCAACGTGTTTAACACCAACAAAATTCGCATTTCTACCGAACGTGGCATCATCATTGAAAGAATTGAAAACGCCGACGATTTTAAGAGCACTATTTTAGGACAAATTGATGAATTTGAAGAATCGCGCCTCGCTCGTCAAGCGGCTTGGACGGCGCAAGCAATGGCAAAGGAATCGGAAGAACAAAACAGAATGCCTAGCGCAAGATATTCTAGCTCAAGATATTCTAGAGATAGACGCATGCGCGATTATGATTGAGATTGCAATGAAAGAATAAAAGGACGGTTAAGCCGAGTCCCTACAAGGGATTCGGCAACTAAATAAATCCTAAACGGATTTGTTATATTCGTCTAACGACGAGTGATATTGCCTATCGGCAGTGATATTTGCCTACGGCAAGTTGTGGATTTATTTAATATAACTTTGGCGTTAGACAAAATATAACGCAAGATTTGTCTTGCATATAACTTTTAGTCACAAGGCTAAAAATATAACTTGTATAAACTTAATTGTTGTGGATATGAAAAGCCCACCATATTTCGCCTTAAAGCGAAGTATAGTGGGCCTACACTTTTGTTAATTATTAAAAATTCCTAATAGGAACTTTCTTAAGCCGTCCTTTTTTTATGGTTCAAGTTGGTTTATTCGCCGTGCAGGTGGGAGAAATCGTGAACGCTTGACATCATGGTTTGGGTGTCGAAGATGCGGAGATTACAACCAAAAACGCTGTGGGTTTCGCCTGTGATTTTCTCTATCGCGCCGTCGATACAAAAGCCTTTTTTAAAAAGTTTGACAAGCTTTTTTGAAAGATCTTTTTCTAAATAGCCGAGAATGCGATTGAGCGGAATGCTGTAAACGTATACGTTGAAAGGGTAGTTTTCTTTCGGGACGTGCACAAGCTGCAATTTATCCCCTGCGTGGCTTTGTGCGAGCGCGCCTTGGCGATCGGAAAACGTCACGCCGTGCGCTTTGCATAAAATGGGGAAATATACCCCTAATTTTTCGCACTTGCGAAGATAGAAAAACCTTTTTAAATTGTTTTTTAGGCGTGTGAATGTGTGCATATTTACATTATAGCACAGGTTTTGCGGGTTTGTAAAGCTGGAGAAGGGAATTTAAGGAAAAATGGAAGTTTTTCGCTGTTATTTGTCGTGAAAAAGTTGCTTTTTTTATGGGAATTTGTTAAAATGTAGAAAAGGAGATTGGGATATGATGGATTTTAAGCAGGCGAAATCGTTTTTGGAAGCAAAAGGACAAACGCAACTTTTGCGTTATTTTGACGAACTTGACGATGCAGGAAAGGAAAAACTTCTTTCCGCGATTGAAAATATAAATTGGGATTTTGAACAGGCGCTTGCAAGCCCTGTTGATTTAAGCGGAAAGGATCGGGATATTCGTCCTATCGCAGGGTTGCGTCTTGCGCAAATTGAAAAGCAAAAGGAAAAATTTGAAGCGCTTGGCGTGGAAGCAATCAAAGCAGGCAAGGTTGCCGCTGTGCTTTTGGCGGGCGGTATGGGAACGCGGCTTGGCGTCGACGGGCCAAAAGGCGCTTACGATATCGGCGTTAGCAAACCTTTATACATCTTTGAACAACAAATGAAAAATCTTGCGAAGGTGAACGAGAAATGCGGTGTGCGCGTGCCCCTTTATATCATGACGAGTGATAAAAATCACGAGCAAACGACGAGCTTTTGGAAAGCACACTCCTATTTTGGATATCCTGAATCGGAAGTGAAATTCTTTAAGCAGGATATGGCGCCTGCGGTCGATTATGACGGTAAAATTCTTTTAGAAACGAAGGATACCCCCGCGCTTTCTCCCAACGGCAACGGCGGTTGGTTTGGCTCGCTTTGTAGAGCAGGGCTTTGCGAAGATCTCCACGCACGCGGCGTGGAATGGTTAAACATTTACGCGGTGGATAACGTGCTGCAACGCATTGCGGATCCTATTTTTGTTGGCGCTACCATTGATTCGGGTGTGAATTGCGGGGCGAAAGTTGTTTGCAAAACTGATCCCAAAGAAAAGGTGGGCGTGCTTTGTATGGACGGCGACAAGCCTGACATCATTGAATATTATGAGCTGACAGACGAAATGGCAAACCAAAAGGACGAGAACGGAGATTTGGCGTTTTGCTACGGCGCGATTATGAATTATCTTTTCCGCCTTTCTAAGCTTGAAGAAATCGCGGAGCAAAAAATCCCCGTGCACGTCGTGGAAAAGAAAATTGAGTGCGTATGCGCGGACGGTGTGACGCGTAAGCCTGAAAAGGAAAACGGCAAAAAATTTGAAACGCTTGTCGTCGATCTTATCAAGCCGATGAATAGTGTGTTGCCTTTTGAAGTGGTGCGAGAAAAGGAATTTGCGCCGATCAAGAACAAAACGGGCGTGGATAGCGTGGAATCGGCTCGCGAACTTTTGAAATTAAACGGAGTGGAATTATAATGGCGACGGATTTGGTTGGAAATGAAACTTTGCAACATTTTATCAAGCTTTTGTGCGATCTCAATCACCAAGCGGCGAGCTTTTTGCAATCGGGCGAAGCGCAAATTTTGTTCGCTATGAACGATACGATTGAAGAAATGTACGCCATTCAACACGCGGGGACGGAAGATGCTTACACCGCGATTGAAGAAGATGCGCAAATTATTTATAAAAATTTCAACGCGGCGGTGACCATGATTAAGAGCAATGAGAATGCCGCAAACGATAAAACGACGGGTGAAGCGGTGAAGATTTTTGTGAGAAACATCTTCGACGCGAACGTGCGGATCGTGCTTGCTTATGGGTTGGCTTAATTGAACAATCATAAAAAATGGGTGTGAGAAATTTCTCACACCCATTTTTTTAAAATATATTTTGCATTCGAAGCGAAAAGGCTTCGGGGATATTTTCGCACATACCAAGCACCACTTCGAGCTTGGGAAGCGCGTTTTTATAATCGCGCACGCAGATAAATCCCACCGCTTCATAAAGCTGATAATCAAATTCCTGTATGGTGGTGTGGGGAAGCCAAATGTGCAAAAGATCCTTTTTTTCTTCCCAAAGTGCTCGCGCCGCCGTGCCGTCTTCTATCGTTGCCGTTTGCGCTTCCGTTTTATCGTGCAATGTTAGCATAACTTCCGTGAGTAGATCAAAACTTGTGTGTACGTAGTGCAGTTCGAACATCGTCGTGCAAACAAGCAAGGCGAGTGTGATGAAAATGCTAAGCAGTCCTTTTACCATAAAGATTTCTCCCATTTAAGCTCGATAATTTTATATTTTTTGCCCCGCTCTTGCAAATAAACTCGTCCGTTGCCATCGATCGTCATGACGAGCACGTTTTTTTGCTTCACGCCCTGTTTTTTGAGAAGATCGAGATAATATTCTTTGCTCCGTTTGGTGAAAGCAAGGTTTTTATCGTCGAATTTCCCTTCCGTGATTAAAAGAATGGGTAGCGATTTTTGCAACTCTTGATAATTGCTTTTCGGGAGTGCCGAGAACGTGCCTTCCGATTCGTAGAGTGCGTAATCAACGGCGTCTAGTGCAAAATAGCCTTCCGTGCGGAGCGATTCGATTAAATCAGGTACGTCTAAACTGTTCTTTCTAAGCTCCTTTTCGTCGATGCCGTTTTTGTTGAGAAGTACGCTTGGTATACCGCTCACGAGCGCGCGGACGGGTTTGAAATGCAAATCGAGCAGGCACACGGTTTGATGCAGCAAAAACACCGCGGCTATCGCCGTTATCCCATAAAGCAAGGGGATAGATGGGTCTGCCATCGGGATTCCCGCTAGCTCGGAAATGATCAAGGTGACCACAAGCTCGTAAGGTTGCATTTCCCCGATTTGCCGTTTGCCCATAAGCCGCATTACGATAAGAAGCGTGGTGAAAACGATTACCGTTCTTATAAAAATAAGTCCCATAAAGACAGTTTGCAAAAAAAAGATAAAAATATACCTTTCAAACGCTTGCGTTTTGGCATGCAAGGGTGTATAATAATTGCATTAGAGTAGCCTTTGGCGCGTGAAGTGTTATCGAACGGGACGTTGTCGTTAAACGAAAGAAAAGCGCAATTTGTTCTAGCGTTTTTCTGCG
>JAZOLI010000048.1:0-19046 GCA_045652965.1 Candidatus Scatosoma sp. | reverse complement strand
CCTTTAAATCCAAATCGTTCACGACAAAATACGTAGCGCCTTTGCCACGAATGAGCAAGTGGCTTGCAAACCAACCGGTAAGCGGTTGTGCATCGCTATGCGGAATCAAACCGAACACGCCTTGTTTATCGCAAAGGTTGGTGTTTGCGGGATGATTGCGACACACGTGACATTCGCCGCAACTGATAACGCTGGTCACGATTTTATCGCCTACTTTAATAGGTTTGCCTGCCGTGTCCGTTTTTACGTTTTTGCCAAGCGCGATAATCTCGCCCGTGCCTTCGTGTCCAAGCGTGACGGGGATAAGCCCGAAAGGATCGCCCTTCCACTCGTGCACGTCCGTACCGCAAACGCCGCACCCTTCCACTTTCACCAAAATGTCGTTATCTTGTAAAGCGGGAATGGGATATTCTTTCACTTCGATACGCTTTTGCGCCGTGAGCATTGCCACTTTCGCCGTTTTGGGGATTTGACCCGAGCAAGAAGATTTTTCTCCGCCCATTTCCCCAAGGATTTTGCGAACAAGACTTTCCACCTGAGCAGATGTAATATCCATATTTCTTTCTCCTTTTTCTTCGTTAAATAATTCTAAAACTATCCGCCATTACGCAACGACGGTATCTCGTAAAGCTACGTGCGCTCGTCAAGCCTTCGCCCGTAGGACCTGCGATCGTGAACGTCGTGTGACCTTCACCGCCAAAACCGATACCCGCATACGACGGCGCGTTTTTTACGAAAATCGTCGTTTCTACCGCGCGAGCAAATCGCGTTAAATGATCGATATTTTTCGAATGCATATGCGCCGTGTGGCGACAACCATGTTCCGCTTTCACCGCTAAATCGATTGCTTCGTCGATATCGTTTACGCGCACGATCGGCAAAATGGGCATCATCAATTCGTGTTGTACGAACGGATGATCAAAATTCGTTTCGCAAATGACACAACGAACGTCCGCCCCCACTTTAACGCCGATTTTTTCAAGCAACACCGCCGCATCACGACCAACGCAATCGCGGCTAACCGTCTTTTTCACAATGCCCGTTTTGGGATTTTTCACGTCTACGAGCACGATCTTTGCAAGTGCTTCTGCTTGCGCCGCCGTGATTTTATAAGCGCCGTTTGCTTGCATACCTGCGATAAGCTCGTCCGCAATATTTTTAAACGCAAACACTTCTTTTTCCGCGATACAGGGCAGGTTGTTATCAAGCGAGCAACCGTGAATAATGTCTTTCGCCGCCGTTTTGACTTCCGCCGTATCGTCCACGATTACGGGCGGATTGCCTGCACCTGCGCCGATTGCTTTTTTGCCGCTCGAAAGCACGCTTCTAACCACCCCAGGACCGCCCGTGCATACGAGCAAACGGATGTTTTCATGCTTGTACATGATTTGCGCCGTGTCCAAGGTAGGCTTGACCACCGAAGCAACAAGTACGCGCGGGCCGCCTGCCATCGCGCTTGCGCGATTGACGAGATCGACTGCGTAGTTAGAAGTTGCGATTGCATTCGGATGGGGGTTGAACACCACACCGTTCCCTGCCGCAATCATACCGATACTGTTGCATATCACCGTTTCGGAAGGGTTGGTGCTCGGTGTGATACTGCCCACCACGCCAAAGGGCGCCATTTCCGTGAGTGTAAGCCCAAAATCGCCCGTTTTCGCTTGCGAAACGATATCCGCCGTGCCCGGCGTTTTATCCGCAACGAGAACGTGTTTTGCAATTTTGTGCGCCACTCTTCCCATTTTCGTTTCTTGAACGCCAAGCTCCGCCATAATCGGCGCTTCCTTTCTGCACAAATCCCGAATAGCGGAAATCACCTTTTCACGCTCTTCCAAGGACATTGCGCGCACGGCTTTATAACCTGCCGTGGCCGCGTCGATCGCGTCGTTCATGTCCGCGTAAACGCCGATGAGCTTTCGTCCGTTATATTGTGTGGAATCCCAACCGCTCGTAGATTTTGCCACGTCGCCGCCTAAACTTTTCAGCACCGACGCAACCACTTCTTCGATTTGGGCTTCCGTCCAATTGATTGCCATACACTTTTCTCCTATCTAAGCAAGGGATTATTTGCCAAGCGCTTCCAACACCTTGCGAGTGATAATTTCCACCAATTCTTCTTTGCTGCAGTTGCAACCAGAAACAGGTTCGTTGCCATAATCGATGCCAGGGTGACGACCAGGAAGGTTCATCTTCTTTCTCAAATCCATCAATTTTTTAAGTTGATCGTTGGAAATTTCGTGTACCGCACCCAAATCCATCGCATGCTTACAAATCACGGCGTTGAATTCCACTTCTTCCATCACGAAGAACGCTTTATTCAAATCGCAACCAACGGTGAGCGCACCATGGTTACGAAGCAAGAACGCGTCGTGTTTTTGAAGATAAGGATCAAGCGAATCGGGAATTTCCATCGTGGACGGCGTACCGTAATCACACGTAGGAACGTTACCGATCGTGAGAACCGCTTCGGGAAGAATATATTGATCAAGGTCAATATCTGCAACGGTGAATGCGGTTGCAACAGGGGGATGCGCGTGAACGACCGCCGTCACGTCGGGACGTTCTCTATACACCCTCATGTGCATTTTGATTTCCGAGGAAGGATTGAGTTTACCTTCCAATTTTTTACCATTTTCGTCTACTTTGATGATCATATCAGGGGTCAAAGAGCCCTTGGATACACCCGTAGGCGTGCAGTAATATTCGTGATCGTTGATTTTCACGGAAATGTTCCCGTCGTTTGCAGCAACGAAGCCTTTAAGCCAAAGCTTGTGCCCTACTTCGCAAATTTCTTTCTTAATTTCAAAAGGTGATTTCATAATATACTCCTTAATTTAATATTTTTTTCATTTGGTTAAATTTTGTGTGTCGAACGCAATCATATATTCTTCGTTCGTAGGGATCACGAACGTTTTCACTTTCGCACCCTTTTTGCTGATATCCGCGATCTCGCCGCGGGGGCAGGTTGCGTTGACTTCTTCGTCAATTTCAACCCCCAAATAGCTCATTTCCTTGCAGACCGCCGCGCGAAGCTCTCTATCGTTTTCACCGATACCTGCCGTGAACACCAACGCGTCGACGCCGTTCATTTCCGCAACGTAAGAGCCGATAATTTTCTTGATGTTGTGGATCAAAATTTTAATCGCGAGCTTTGCTCTTTCGTTGCCGCTTTCCGCCGCCTGGCAAACGTCTCTGCAATCGCTAGACACTCCCGAAACACCCAAAAGCCCTGATTGATTGTTTAAGAGCTTTTCCGTTTCTTCCACCGTCAAGTTTTCCGCTTTCATGATAAAGGTGGGAACGGTGGGATCTAACGCGCCGCTACGCGTTCCCATGGGAACGCCGTCTTGGGGCGTGAAGCCCATCGACGTGTCGATCGCCTTGCCGTTTACGCTCGCCGTGATCGACGAGCCGTTGCCCAAGTGACAAGTGATGATTTTCGCATCCTTTTTGCCCAAAAGCTCCGCCGCCTTACTTGCCACGTAGCGATGGGACGTGCCATGGAAGCCGTAGCGTCTGATTTTGTGTTTTTCATAAAGCTCGTAGGGAATGGGATATATGTAAGCATAATCTTCCATTTCCGAATAATACGACGTGTCGAACACACCCACGTGTTTGACGCTTGGCAACACTTCTTTGCACGCTTTCAAACCGCTGATCGCAGGTGGACCGTGCAAGGGGTTGAGCCCTACGATACTTTCTAAATATTCCAGCTCCAGATCCCCTATCACGCAAGACTTTCTAAGCTTTTCGCCGCCGTGCGCGAAACGATGCCCTACACCCGAAATTTCGTCTACACTATCAATAACGCCATATGTTTTGTCCGTGAGAAGATTTAACACGAAAGAAATGGCGGTGCGATGATCGGGAAACGCCGATTGCGTTTTATAATCATCTTTCCCAGGGCGCTTGTGCGTAATCAAACCGTCGATGCCGATTCTTTCGCAATTTCCTTTGGCTAAGACCGTTCCCGCTTGCATATCAAACAATTGATATTTAAGCGAAGAGCTGCCTGCATTTACAACTAAAATTTTCATATCTTTACACTCTTTTTGCAATCACTTCTTCTTCAAATTTTTCCACTTCGCCAAACCAATCTTCGCAAAGACCTTGACGACGGAGATATTCATCCCAAACGTCGCCGATCGGCATAAATTTGAATTTTTCGCTTAAGAACATGATCTTGGAGAAATTGTTTTCATTTTGCAATTTCTTCATTTCGTCATAAGGTTGCAACATAGCGTTCAAAAGCGATTTTTGCATAGAGCGCACGCCCGTCACCCAAGCGCAAAGGCGGTTGATGGAAGCATCGAAATAATCAAGACCGATAAGCACCTTGTCGTCCGCTTCGTTGCGGATAATTTCTTTGGAAAGTTCTTTAAGCTCGTCGTCCACGATGATCACGTGGTCGCTATCCCATCTTACGGGGCGGGAAACGTGCAACGCGATCTTATCATAAAAGGCAAGAAGCGCAGGGATTTTATCCGAAACCACTTCAGTGGGATGATAGTGACCCGTATCAAGCAAACAGCAAATGTTTTTCTTCGCCGCATAGTTTTGATAGAATTCGTTGCTTCCTACCGTGTAGCTTTCGATGCCGATACCAAAAACCTTGCTCTCTACCGCAGGAATCACCCACTCTTTATCGTAGTTTTCTAAAATTTCGTCCAAAGATTTTTTCAATCTAATTCTCGGCGACAAACGATCGGCAGGAATGTCCTTATAACCATCGGGAATCCAAATGTTCACAAGACAGGGGCTGTTCATAGCCTTACCGATTTCCGCGGCAATTTGCAAGGAAGCTTTGCCGTGTTTTACCCAGAATGCACGCGTTTCTTCGTCGGGAGAAGAGAGCGAAAGCCCGTCTTTCATCATGGGATGCGCAAAGAACGTGGGATTGAAATCAACGCCGTCTAAGCCGTTTTCTTTTGCCCATTTTACCCAAGGTTCGAAATATTTATAGGTATATGCATCGCGATCAACCTTGCCTTTATCTTCGCCCAAAAGCGCGTAGCACGCGTGGATATTGATACGCTTTTTGCCGGGCATGAGCGCAAACGCACGCTTTGCATCTTCAAACAATTCTTCAGGCGTTCTCGCTCTACCGGGATAGTTGCCCGTCGTTTGGATACCACCCGAAAGGGAATCGCTACCGTCAAAGCCGATAACGTCGTCACCTTGCCAGCAATGCACGCTAACGGGAATTTTGCTCAATCTTTCAAGCGCCGCGTCCGTGTCAATGCCGTATGCTGCATACATCTTTTTTGCTTCTTCGTATCTAGACATAATTTTCTCTCCTTATAAAACGACTTCGTTTATATCAAATGATTTTTTAATGATTTCTCTGCCTGCTTGTACGCTTTCTATTTTTCCAAGCCCTACCATTTGCATCATCAAGTTGCCAATTGCCGTGCCTTCCGCAGGACCTGTGATCACTTTCTTGCCCGTATATCTCGCCGTCAATTCGTTCAAGAATTGATTTTTGCTACCGCCGCCGATTATGTTGAGCGTTTGATAACATTCTCCCGTCACGTTTTCCAAATCCTTTAAAGCAAGCGCGTAATATTTTGCAAGGTTGTTATAGATCACGTATGCCGTTTGCCCAACCGTTAATTCTTTCCCAATCGCCGCGTGAATTTCCGCCGTCATGTTTTTGGGGGCTAAAAAGCGTTGATCGTTGACGTTGAGCTCATATTCGACAGGGTTTTCTTTCGCCATGCCCACAAGCTCTACGAAGCTATATTTATCTTCCAGCTCGTGGCGAACTTGTTGAATCATCCAAAGCCCCATGATGTTGATTTGCAAGCGGAAAGTTTCGTTCACGCTACCTTCGTTTGAATATCCCGCTTCTCTTGCGATCGCCGTCGTGTGCGCGTAGTTTTGCTCCACGCCCAAAAGCGACCACGTACCGCTCGAAATATAAGGGGTTTGTCCAGAAAGCGGCGCAGCCAGCACCGCACTCGCCGTGTCGTGCGTGGCAGGCAACACCACCTTTGCTTTATATCCCACGATTTTTGCCACTTCGTCGGAGAACTCTCCCACCACCGCGCCAGGCTTCGTAAGCTCGCCGAAGAGCTCCTTTTTAAACCCAAGCTTCTCGATGATCTCTTCATCCCATTTATGTGTTGTGGCGTTGACAAGCCCCGTCGACGTTGCGTTGGTATATTCTTGTCTTTTTACACCCGTTAAGCGGAAATGGAAATAATCGGGAAGCATCAACATGCTTTTCGCCTTTTCCATTCTTCCACTCAGTTTATCGTCTAAGAGCTGATAAATGGTGTTAAACGAAGCAAACTGAATGCCCGTTTTTTCATACAACTTGGCAAATTCGATTTGCTCGTGCACCTGCGGAATCGTCGCTTCCGTTCTTGCATCGCGATAGCAATAAACCCCATCAATCGCTTGATCGTTCTCATCGAGCAATGCATAATCAACCGCCCACGTGTCGATCCCCACGGATACGGGAACTTTGTTGAGCTGCTTCGCCTTTTTTAAGCCGTTTAAAATTTCTTCAAACAAATGCTCGACAGGCCACATCATATGCGTTTTGCCATCGGAGGCAATTGCGTCTTTCGGACCATTTTCAAAACGGTAGATTTCTTCCGTGATCATCTTGCCGTTTTCTAAATGCGCCACAATGTGTCTGCCCGATGATGCGCCTATGTCAATCGCTAAAAAATATTCAACCATAATGCACCTAATTATAGTATTTTTATTATTATACCATATATTTTTTCATTTGTCATAGATATTCAAAAAATTGAAAAAAAATTTTTTTTATAGCGCAAGATAAGCACAAATGAACACAAATGAACAAATGCAATAAAAAATTTATTTTTTCGCGCTTAAATTTTAGCGTTTTGGGGGCGTTATCCGCTTGTTTTCTTTTTAAAAATGTATTATAATTAAAATAGGCTATAAGTTTGAACAAGGATTTGCTATGATTCAGGATTTACACGCACATACCTATTATTCGTTTGATTGCAACGATGCCCCCGAAAGGGTGATTGAAACGGCAATTCGAAACGGCGTGACTATGCTCGGAATTTCCGATCATAACCACGGCGTAGGTTTGGCGCGGAGTCAGGCTTGCTACGATCAAGGAACGCATTTTGACACCGATTATGACCAAACTTTGCGCCGCTACTATGATCATATTTGTTTATTTAAAGACAAATACGCAAAAAAAATCAAACTCTTATGCGGCATTGAAATTGCCACTTGTGTAAGCAAACACAATTATGCGCTTCCCCCCACCGCCGACGTTTCTTTTTTTGATTATTGCTTGGTGGAGGGGCTGGATAAACCCCAGCTTTCTATCGCAAAAGGCGACATTTTCTCCTTTGCAAAACGTTGCAACTGCCCTACGGGGATTGCCCACACTGATTTGTTTGCTTTCATCGAAAGCCAAGGCGAAGAGCCCTACCGATATTTTAAGAAAATGGCGGAACAGGGAATTTTTTGGGAGTTGAACGTCAATTTCGATAGCTCGCACGAATTCAAAACACACGCTTACGTGACCGAATTTTTTAAGAATAAAAAACAACAGGAAATCGTTAAAAAATCGGGCGTAAAACTGTCGGTTGGGTTTGACAATCATAACATCCACGAATATAAAGCAAGCCGCGTACAAACCGCGTGCAAACTCATCAAAGACATGGGCATTCACCTTGTTTTTGAAAATATGTAAATATATATAAAATTATCCGCTACGTTGCCATACGTAGCGGATTTTCTCTATGCTTTATCATAAAAAACACCTGTCATACGACAGGTGTTTTTGTGTTAGAATAGGTTCCCCGAAATCAACATAAGAAGCAAATAGAGTACGCCTAAAACCGACAATGCAACGCATAAAGGAATCACCATCGATTTCACCGCCGACCAATAGGTGCTCCATTTTTCCCAAAACGTTGAAACTTTTCTCGGCGGAGGCGGCGGTTTAGGCTTACCTGTTTTATTTACGCTCGACATATCCGCTATCGTGGAATTGTCGTCGTAATAAATGATTTTTTCTTTCTTCTTTTTTGACATGCTTACTCCTGAGGATAACAATGACAAGCTACGAAATGTCCTTCTTCATATTCCTTATACACAGGTGCAATATGTTTACAAATTTCCATGCACTCTGTGCAACGCGTATGGAATTTACAACCCTTAGGCGGGTTTGCAGGCGAGGGAATATCGCCTTTGAGTAAAATTCTCTCCGACTTTTCGTCAGGATTGGGATTGGGCACGGCAGAGAACAACGCTTTCGTGTACGGGTGCAAAGGATTTTCGAAAATTTTATCCTTGTCGCCAAACTCTACCATACTACCCAAATACATAACGCCGATTTTATCGGAAATATATTTTACAACCGAAAGATCGTGCGAAATGAAAAGATAGGTAAGTCCCCTTTCCTTTTGTATCTTTTTAAGAAGGTTGATAATTTGCGCTTGAATGGATACGTCGAGCGCGGAAACGGGTTCATCGCAAACAACGAGCTTGGGGCTCACTGCAAGCGCTCTCGCGATACAAATACGATGTCTTTGTCCACCCGAAAATTCGTGGGGATATCTTTCGTAATAATAATCGCGCAAACCGCATTGTTCCATGATACCTAACACGTATTCTTTCACTTGATCGGGCGGCACGATGTTATGTACGCGCACGGGTTCAGCGAGGATATCACCGACAGTGCTTCTCGGGGGAAGCGAAGAATAAGGATCTTGGAACACGATTTGCATTTTCGTGCGAAGCGCACGCATTTGCTTGGGCGTGAAACCTGCGATATCCTGTCCTTCGAAAAAGACTTGCCCTGCCGTGGGTTGATGCAATTTCAACACCGTTCTACCCATCGTGGTTTTACCGCAGCCCGATTCCCCTACGATGCCAAGCGTTTCACCCTCTTTAATCTTAAAGGAAACGTCGTCCACCGCTTTTAAAGTGGAAAGAGGTTTGCCCATCAACGTCTTTTTCAAAACGAAGTGCTTCTTCAAATGTCTGATTTCCAAAATCGCTTCGGGATCAGGCGGAAGCAATTTATCCGCTTCAATTTGCGCATTGCGCGCTTCCTCTTCTTTCAAGCGTTCTGCTTCGTCGTCAAACCCTACAAACTCAGCCACGCTCACTTCTTCTGCCGCGGAGGAATTTACGATTTTTTCTTCATTTTCCATATCATTTCTCCTCCTTTTCTGCATTTTCATACAAATGACACGCTACGTAATGCGTAGGGCTCACTTGCACCATACAAGGATATTCACCCGAGCATTTTTTGATGCACTTAGAACATCTTTCTTTGAAATAGCAATGGTTGGGCATATCCACGGGGTTGGGTACGTTGCCGGGGATATTAAACAGCTTCGATTCGGATGATTTCATCGTCGGTTTCGATTTTTGCAAACCTTGCGTATATGGATGCATAGGATTGTGGAAGATTTCCGATGCCGTACCTTGTTCGATAATTCTTCCTGCGTACATAACGATTACGTAGTCCGCCATTTCCGCAATAACGCCAAGATCGTGCGTTATGAGCAAAATCGAGCTGTTAATTTTATTTTTCAAATCGTTGAACAAATCAAGAATTTGCGCTTGAATGGTCACGTCGAGCGCCGTAGTGGGCTCGTCAGCAACAATCAAACGGGGCTCACCCGCAAGCGCCATAGCGATCATAACACGTTGACGCATACCACCCGAAAGTTCGTGGGGATAAGAAGCGTAAACGCGTTCAGGCATTGCGATACCTACCATGTTCAACATTTCAATCGAACGATTTTTCGCCGTTTCTTTCGTTGCACCAGGGATGTGCAAAAGGCTTACTTCGTCAAGCTGGTCGCCAATCGTAAACACGGGATTGAGCGACGTCATGGGTTCTTGGAACACCATCGCCATTTGACGACCCCTTAAACGATACATATCCTTGATGGGAATTTTAGCGATATCGTACACTTTTTCTTCCTGTTCAAAGACGCCGATGCCATGTTCGTCTAATACCTGCTTAGCTCTCTTTACGACATTACCTTCTTTATCGACAACGGGATTGCCGTTTTTATCCAGCACCGTTTCCATGATTACGTTGCCTTCATCATCTCTTTCGTAAATGGGAATATACTTTCCGTTTTCATCCAATTTATAATCGCTCACTTTGAAACGAATAGAGCCGTTTACAATTTGCCCCGAAGGACCTTGCAAAAGACGCATAATGGACATGGACGTGACCGATTTACCACAACCCGATTCCCCTACGACGCCAACCGTCGAATTTTTGGGAATGTTAAAAGTGACGCCGTTTACAGCCTTAACAACGCCTTGATCGGTGAAGAAATAAGAGTGCAAACCCTCCACTTCCAAGATGTTGTTGTCGTCTTTCATTGCCGTCGTATATTCAGAAGGATCCGCTTTACGCTTTTTTTCTTTCTCTAAACGACGCATTTCTTTTTGGTTTGCCTTGGCAATTTCTCTCACTTCTTTACCAGAAAGATAATGCTTTTTAACTGCGGTGTTCTTTTCTTCCACCGCTTTATCTTCTTTCTTAAACCATTTGATCGCCATGATTATCTCCTCTGTTTAGGGTCAAGCGCGTCACGCAAACCATCGCCGATAAAGTTGAAACCAAGCACTGCAATGATGATGCAGATACCCGGAGGGCCCCACACGTTAAAGTTGTTTTTCAAAATGTCGCTTCGTTTGGAAATAACTTCGATCATCGTACCCCACGATGCGTAAGGAATTCTCACGCCGAGATTTAAATAGGAAAGCGTAGATTCCGAAAGAATCATGCTGCCAAGTGACAACGTCATCGATGTCATAATTTGCGGTAAAATGTTCGGCAACAAATGCTTGAAAATTCTTCTTGGCGTTGAATAGCCCATTGCCTCTGCCGCAACCATGTATTCTTGCTCACGCAAGAACAAAATTTGACCACGTACCAAGCGTGCCATTCCCGGCCACGAGAACAACGACAGTAAGCCCATCAATAAATAGATATAATATTGCGACGGCACGCCGTTTGAATCTAGCACCGTACCTATAATCAACATCAACGGCAATGTCGGCAAGCACATTAACACGTCGCATATACGCATGATGACGCCATCAACGACTCCACCGTAATAGCCAGCCACGCCGCCCAATACAACACCTAAAAACGAAGTTAAAAATACTGCAAGGAAGCTGATCGTTAAGGACAATCTACCGCCATACATCAAACGTGTGAATATATCCATACCTTGCTCGTCCGTGCCAAGAATGTGATCTTTAGAAGGACCTGCAAGCGCGTTGATATCGTTATGCGTTGCGATGATTTGAATGAAATCGCCTTCTTCGGATTCAATCACGAAAGAGATATATTCTTCCCTGCCGGAGCGGTCTGTTTCCGTTTCGCCCCATTGTTGATATACAACGGGTCCAAGCCAACAGAACACAAACAACGAAACCAACATAAGCAATCCGATAATGGATAACTTTGAACGGAAAAATCTACGAATTACCATTCGCGTAGGAGAAAGCAAACGCACGTTTTTATCAAGCGGCGTTTCCTCGTCCATTGTCACGTTTTCTTCCATCATCGTTTCTTCGCGCACTTCCATCTCTTCTTTGGCTACGACTTCTTCTAATTTTTGTGCATTCGGAGAAACACTATTCAATTCTTTTTCTTCCATAATTTCTCCTCCTTATACCAATTTAACACGGGGGTCAACGACCGCGTACATTAAATCGGCGAGCAATACACCCATAACCGACAAAAATGCAAGGAACATATTATACGTCATGATAACGGGAATGTCCCCTTGCGTCATAGCGTTTAAGGCATAGCTACCAATACCTGTTAAGTCGAACACGGATTCGGTAATCATTGCGCCCGAGAAAAGGGACGGAATCAAACCTGCAAGACTGGTAACGACGGGAATCATTGTGTTACGGAAAGCGTGCTTATAAATAACCTTGCCTTCCTTTAACCCTTTTGCTCTTGCCGTACGTATGTAGTCGGAGTTGAGAACTTCAAGCATATTCGTTCTTGTTATTCTCATACGTCCGCCGATGCTAAGCACAACGACCGTAAGGATAGGCAAGAACATATGTCTTATATAGTCCACAAACGCTTCCCATTCATTCGCATAAGTTAAGGACGCGTCTTTCATACCGGAAACGGGAAACCAGCCCAGTTTGTTGGCAAAAATGTCCTTCAACATTTGACCGAAGAAGAAAGACGGCAAAGAAATGCCCACAAGAACCAACACCGTTACGAAATAATCACGAATGGAATATTGATGCGTTGCCGCTGTGATCCCCAAGGGGATTGCGATCAAAAACTCGAAAACGGTAGCAACTGCCGCAACAAGGAAGGACGTTCCCAATTTATCGGGATCGAACACTTCCGAAAGCACCTCGCGTTGGTTTATGAAACTCTTACCAAAATCCAAACGACATACGTTCCCAAGCCAGTTTAAATAGCCTTCTACGATATTGCCGTCAAGACCATAAGTTTTATACATTTGCTGTATAAATTCATCTGTAACGTTATTACCTGCCGCGCTGAACTGCAAAATTTTCTGTTCAACGAAGTCTGTAGGCATACAACGTAATAATGCATACAGAATAAAGGAAACGCCAAGCAATATAAGCAAGGAAATCCCTATTCTTTTGAGAATATACTTAAACATTTTTACTCCAGTTAGTTAAACGTTTTATTTCCCTTTCGGGAATGGGAGGAGTTGGTTTTTAAACCAACTCAACTTCCCAAAGTCTTTCAAGAGGCGAGGTGTAATGGTTCACCTTTTCTCTTAAGCCCTTCAACGTGTTGCCGTTGTATGCATACAACGTTTGACGTTGATATACGGGCAATTCTACAGCCAAGTCAAGCACAAGACCCATTGCTTCTTCATAATATCCCTTTCTCGTGGGTTGATCATCGATCGAACGCGCTTTATCGATAAGGTCGCTCAAATCGTCGATAATGCGTTGTTCTTCCCCATAGAGAGAGGCATTGCTCTTGATTTCACGATAGCCCCAAGCATAAACCGACGTTGCCGTGGAGTTCTTGTGGTATACTTGATACATATCGGGATCGATCGTCGAGCCCCATGCAGCTGCCCAAACTTCCAACGAACCCGTGGAAAGTTTGCTAAGCGCTTGAGAATCGGCTTTCACTTCTACGTCCCAACCTAAATCGTTAAGGATTTCCGCCGCCTGCTTAAATACGGTATACGTCGGGTGTTCCGTGATAGAAGCCCCTGCGATGGTAAACTTAATAGAAAGTTCGCTGCTGCCCTTGGTGACGCCTGCTAAGCCCATATATTTTTCAATCTTCGTCTTAGCTGCTTCAGTTCCCGTCCATTGCGTATAATCGTGACCGTTCGGCTTAGAAGATACTTTGTCTTGTGCGAAGGGATATGCCCAGCTAACCGTAGACATAGGCCATGCAATCGTTTTACACGTACCAGATACGTAGTATTCAGTTGCTAAGGAAGTTTGCATTGCCGCCATAATTGCACGACGTACGTTGATGTTGGGAACTTTACCTGCGTTGATACCGATATAACCATAACCAAGTTGCCAAGAAGAAAGGCTCTTAAATCCGTCCGCTTCCATATCTTGCAAACGTTCTGCGTTTGCCTTGGTGAATTGCGGCGTGATATAGTCAACTTCGCCACTTGCAAGCTTATCGATAGCGTTCGTCGAGCTAACCACCTGCATACGAAGTTTCGCCGTTTTTACAGGGAACATAAAGTTGGGGTTCGCTTTATAATAAACAACGTTGCTCTTCCAGAAATTGCTGCCCGAAGGGGTCGAAGTGTTGTTTTCGTCGGTTGCCATGTACATACCTGCGCCAACGGGAATTTCTACGTGCAACTGCGATTGAATGGTTTTGCTTTGGAAATCGCTGCTCGCATATTCAACACCGAATTCGTTGTTTGCAATATCAATGGGTCTACCGTTAGGATATTTTTCATCAGCCGTGTAGTAATGTGCAGGCGCAACCGTGAAGCCAAAATTGTAGATAGCTTTCGGATCAGTACCTTTTACGGTGATTTGCAACACGTCGTATTCATTCGCATTCTTGGGCGTACCATCGGCATTGTGTTCACGCGCAACGTTATATTTTACGTTGTTTACCGTTACGTTTGAAACTTGCGTCGTATGACCGAGCGATACGATACCAGAAATGTTGGGATAAGCCAATTTGCCATCCGCACGCATGTTTTCGTGGAGAATTACGTCTTTTGCCGCCGCCGTATAAATGGTCGTCAACGTACCTGCCGTACCCCAAGCCGTTAAAACGTTCAAGAATTCCGAAGTGATCGTATCGTTATATACTTTATTGATCGCTTTTTCTTTCGTCGAATAGGTGTTTAAAACTTCCGTGCCTTCAAACTTTATAATGTTCGTCTTATCTTTTTTGCCTTTGTTTTCCGCATATACGGGTTTGATAACGTTTTCGTAAAGGAAGAACTTAAACACGTCGTTGGAAAGTTCCGTTTTCCATTTATCATAAGGAGCGGTGGTTAAATCGAAAGATTCCTTCGCTGCTTTATAATCCGCCTCCAATTCTTCTTTAAACGTCTTTAACGTCAATTCATAGTCTTCCAACAAAATCGCGCGATAATCGTCCATCGTCATTTTTGCTTGTTCCGCTTTCGTCGCAACAGCGCTCATGAATCCCGAAGAAACGTTTGCTTTGCTGATGGCATCTCTCATTTCTGATTCCGTGATGCTATAAGAGCTCGTCGATCCAGGCACAAGTGCTTCCGCTTCATACAAATAGTACAATTCGTCTTTTCTTTGTCTTGCAAGAGCCGCCGCACTGTTCGTGATTTGAGAGTCCGTTTCACTGTCGTCAGACAACAATTGTTGCGTTCTATACGTCGTAAGACCTTCAATATCAATGGAATACATAGTCGAAGAGCCGGTGTATACGGGATCGAGATATTCGTACATGTTAAACATAACGTCGTTCATCGTCAAGGGATGACCATCAGAGAATTTCAAGCCGTTCTTCAAAACGAACGTGTAAACGGTTTTTTCATCCGTCGCACCCGCATTTAACGTTTCTTTCTTGAAATCCTTAACAACCGTGGGTTCGTCGTCGCCCGCAATGGGATCGCCATCCTCGTTCGTCGAAAGCATACCGATTTGCGTCATACCTACCACGTCCATGTCCGTGCCCGACGTTGCATAGAAGGGATTGAACAAACCGCTCAGTTCTTCCGTCATGATAACGATGCTATCTCTTTTCTTGCCCGTATCGCTGCTAGAAGAATCATCATCATCTCCGCAGCCCGCAAAGGATGTGCCAACAGAACAGCACATAACCAAACTAAGCATTGAGCTCAATGTGCGAAATAATTTCTTCTTTTTCATATCTTATTTACCTCCGTTTATTTCCTTCAAATCTATATCATAAAATTCTTGCTCGAATTTTTGACCATACTTATACGTCAACAAAATGTTATTATCTTCATCAACGGTAATTGTCGCAGGATTGATTGTATAATAATAGGAATTTTGTTCCGCCCAGTTCCTACCTCCGTACACTTGCAGCTTGACTTCGCCCATCGCTATACCCGTCAACTGACCGCTGGCAAGCATATTCAACGTGCTCTTCTCAGGATCCCAAGTGATTTCTCCGATGCGAATCATCCCCTCTACGCTAATCCCAGAAATCTTTGCGCCGTCTTCAATGAAGCCCGCAAACAATCCGAAATAACCTTCTTGCATTTTCGGGTTTGTTGCCGCAATATCTAGCGTGACGTTTTCAAAGTTAACGTTTGCAATCTTAGCGTCCTTGCCAATTCGTCCAAACAATCCGCCTTGGCTTGCCGAAGATGAGTTGTGTGTTGCGGTTACGTTCTTAATCGTAAAGGTGTTTCCTTCCGTTGCGCAAAACTCACCCATAAACGTTCCTGTTTCAAACGCCGCGGGCCATTTCACTCCCGTGAAATCTAAATCAGCCGCAATTTCATACATTCCGTTAACGTTAGGATTCATCACAAGATCCATTGCTTTTTCGATCTTATAATGCGATCCTGGCATCGTTTTGATATAAATATCTTGCACGTAATTTTTCGCCGTACCATTTTCGAAGTTCAATTCGCCATGGTGTTCCAACGAGCCTTCAATCGCGTTTTGGCATTCAGGATCGGTATACGCAGCCTCAAACGTTTCCCCTCTTACCGTAGGGAATTTATAAACTTCGTTATCCTGATATCTATATTCATGGTTCATTGCACCATCTTTCCAATCGGGAACCCAAATCGTGTCTCTATCCAAAGACGTCGACCCATCCGCGTTCGTAGATTTATAATCGAACTTGGTGGACTCTAACAATTTCCATTCCCCTTCCACTTGATAATAATAGTGGAACTCGAAATAAGGTACCCATGCTGCGTATAACGTCATTTCATAAATGCCGTCAGCTTTTGCATAATCAATGGTGTCTTTTTCAAAATCCCAATATTTTGCATAAGTGTATGCAGGGAACGCCGCCTCCGTCGTGCCAGGATAAACGTATCCATCCGCCGTCTTTTCCAACGCGACACCCGCCGTGTCTACCACAGCACCTGCTTCGTTTTTCAACAGCGTGCGCTCTTGATACCAACCGGCAAAGAAATGGCCTTCCATCGTTAAGGTCACCTTAGACGAACTGCTCGTCGGACGGCTTGTATCCGTCGGCTCCTTTAAAGAAATGTGCACTTCCCCGTTTTCATCCTTTTGATAATCGTCAGGATTGAAAAGGTCGATGATCGTAACACCCGGACGTTCTAAATACGTTCCACCGTTCGCATCATAGGTGACTGAAATGGTATACCCTTCTTTTTGATACTCTTCCAATTGATCTCCTTGCCAGCAAGCAGCTGCGCTAAAGCACAGCATGCTTGCACAAGCAAGACTCAATATCCATTTGATTTTCTTTTTCATACAACCTCTAATGATTAAGCTCTAACTTAATTTTCTTTTGTATTGTCATCGATTACCGATTCCGTTTGGCTTTGTTCCACTTGCTCGTTTTCGTCGTTCTCTCCAATTTTCTTTTTCTTGGATAAAACGAGTTTGTCCATAACCACGTATCCCGCCAATGCAAGCGCCACAACGCTAATCACAACGATAGCGATCACCAAAGGCGTCGTGTTCGTAGGCGTAGGCTTGGGTGCTTCACCGCTACCAGGATTGTTAGGTTCAGGATCGGTCGGCTCTTCTCCAGGGTTAGAATTTTCCCCTTTCAAATAGATAATCATATCTTCTGCGCTTTCAAGCTTAGAAAGATTGGTTACCAACGCCTGTTGCTCAAGCGAAGGAATCTGCTTGAACGCCGCGCGAGCCGCAACAATTGCCGCTTCATCTGCAAGCGTAATCATCGTCATTTCGGGCAACGCTTGAATCATAGCGATAACGTTCAACGTGATATCCATAGCAGCATTGTTGCCTGTGACCGTCGTGCCGAAATATTGCGAGAAGATGAAGGTGTCGTAGTTTTGACCATTCGCAGGTTTCACCATAACGATCTTATTCTCGATATGACCAATGCGATCTACAAAGTTCGCGCCATAGTAGAAATTGTTAAAGCTGGACGTCACGTTCCACATATAATATTTGGAAATGCCCAAACCTTCATATTCACCCATCATCCCAGTGAAAGGCATGTTGGTGTAGGAAAGATACGACGTGTCGTATTCTTCTTCCAACATAGGAGCTTCATACGATTTAAAGATGACAACGCACAATTTCTCGCTACCGTAGAAAGCTTTATCACCCAAGGATTTCAACGTGGATGCAAGAGTTACGCTTTCTAACGCAGCGCCTTCAAAAGCTCTTGCCGTGATACGCGTCGTGCCTTCTACCACAACGTACGTACTTTCCGCCTTTGCCATAGGATAGCTGATAAGCTCTAAGCCGGTTGCAACCGTTTGATACAATACGCCGTCGATTACTTTTACAGTTTTGCTAACGTCATACGTATCCACCAATTTAGAACCGATCGCTTGGTTTTCTTTACCAAACTCAACCGCTACTTGTTTGCCAAACGTTGCAATCGCGCAGTTCGCAAAAGGATTTTCTCCCAACGTGGTCAACTTGTCGCCAAACGTCACTTTGCTAACCTTTGAACTAGCAAAGGCAAAATCACCAATGGACGTAACGTTGGTCAGGACAACTTCTTCCAAAGCCGTGCCATTGAATGCGTTTGCACCAATCACCTTTGCATTTTCAAGATTTTCAACCTTGTTAAGTTTTGTGCAATATGCAAATGCGCCGTCGCCGATCTCAACGCCCGTTTTCAACGTTGCCTTTGTGATTTTTGTGCCTGCAAATGCATACGCGCCAATTTTATCTACGTTTACAAGCGCTGCATTATCAAGCATGGTGTTATAGAATGCATAATCGCCAACGTAAACGATTTGCTCGGGAAGTTGCATATTTGCCACGGATTGACAATTTGCGAAAGCATACGCACCGATCTCCGTGATTTCCGTTCCGAACGCAACGGAATTCAAACCCGTGTTGCCAGCAAAGGCACCTTCGCCGATGTATGTTACCTGCGTAAGGGTAGCCGTTTCAAACGTAGGCGCAATCTTCGTGTATACGTAGCCGCTTAAAACTTCTTTTCCATCTACGTATTCTCTCGTATATGCATATTGCCATACGTTATTGTCCAAACAATAATCTTGCATGGTCGAACCGGAGAACGCATATGCTCCTATCGACTTCACACCCGACAAATCCAAGCTGTTTAACGCTGCCGCATTGAAGAACGCATAATCGCCAACTTCCGTACCTGCGCGAAGGACAAGGGTTTCAAGCTTTGCGTTGCCTGCAAACGCGTAGTTATCAATTATCACGTTATCGCCAAGCGTCACACTGTTCAAACGAGAATATACGCCAACATTGAAATCGTAGGTGTAATAGCTATACGTCTTAACAACTTCACCGTTTTCATCTTTAACTTCATACGTATACGGCGTATAGTAGTTAAAGTTTTCTGTTTCTTCGTAGGTGAAAAGTTGAATAGGACAATAGAATGCGCCTTCACCGATTTTTGCGCCGCTACCAATCGTTACGGTTTCAAGTTT
>JAZOLI010000047.1:0-15883 GCA_045652965.1 Candidatus Scatosoma sp. | reverse complement strand
CAAATACAAGCGAACCGCTGTACGGCTGCCGTTCGTACACTTTCATTCTCGTGACGCGCTCGTACACTTCGCTGATTTTGGGAAGGTCGGAAAAATCAAGTTTGGGGTCAATCCCCTGCGAATACATATTCAACGCCAACGTCACGATATCGACGTTACCCGTTCTTTCGCCGTTCCCAAACAACGTTCCCTCGATGCGGTCGCCGCCTGCGAGCAAGCCCATTTCGCTATCCGCCACGGCGCAGCCGCGGTCGTTATGCGGATGCAGGGAAATAATGACGTTTTCCCTGTTTTGTAAGTTTTTGCACATGTATTCCACTTGGTTTGCGTACACGTGGGGCATGGAATGGGAAACGGTGACGGGCAAATTGATAATCGCTTTGTCCTCTGCCGTCGGTTGCCAAATATCCAAAACCGCGTTGCAAATCTCTGCGGCAAATTCAGGCTCTGTACCCGTGAAGCTTTCGGGGGAATATTCCAGCTGTATTCTGCCCTCGGCTTTCTCCTTGTATTCTTTACAAAGCTTCGCGCCGAACACAGCGATATCGACGATTTCTTTCTTCTCTCGTTTGAACACCTGCTCGCGCTGGGCAACCGACGTGGAATTGTACAAATGCACCACGGCGTTTTTTGCGCCCTTCAACGCCTCGAAGGTCTTGGCTATGATATGCTCGCGCGATTGCGTCAATACCTGTATGGTCACGTCGTCGGGGATTAAATTCTGCTCGATAAGCGTACGGCAAAATTCATATTCCGTTTCGCTCGCCGCAGGAAACCCGATTTCGATTTCCTTAAAAGCGACCTTTACCAAAACCTTGCAACTTTCTAACTTTTCTACCAAGCCCATGGGGATAATCAACGCTTGATTTCCGTCGCGTAAATCGACGCTGCACCAAATGGGAGGCTTTTCAATGGCGGATTTTTTCGTCCAGTCCATCGTCACACCCTGCGGTTCAAAATATTGTTTTACGTACTTTTTGCTATTTTTCATACTTTCACCTGCCTAATAAACAAAAAATCTCTTTCGTTCGCGCGCCAAAAAAACGCCGATCGAAAGAGACGAAGAAACTCCGCGGTACCACTCTATTTGGTGAAATTTTTTCACCCACTCATGCTTATTCTCTATCACGGGAGAACCCGTCCGAATCTACTAAGCGTTTCCGCTGTTCTCTCGGAGGCTCGGGGAGGAGCTATATTCCGAAAAGTTGTATCGGCTCGCACCCAACGCCGACTCTCTGCAAAGCAAACTTTACGGATTTTTTTCCCGTCATAGCCTTTGTTATTTTTACTTTTTCTTTGCCAAAGCGATGACTACAACTGCGCCGACTGCAAGCAACAAACCGCTTGCACCGCCCGTCAAAATTACGCTTCCGCATCCGCCTGCGATTGCACCCATAAAAAACCTCTTTATATTATAGTGTATATATTGTACTCTATTTTTTAGGATTTTGTCAACGGATTGAACTCCGTTTTTTACTGTTTTTTCAGGAAAATAACGGAATTTACAGTTTATATACCCAACCGAAGCTGTCTTCCAACTTACCCCATTGAATACCCGTTAAAATATCATACAGTTTTTGCGTTACACAGCCGATTTTTCCGCCGTTTACCTCGTATACCTTTTCGCCAAAGGCAAGCCTACCGATGGGGGAAACGACCGCCGCCGTACCGCAGCCCCACGCTTCTTCCAGCGTTCCGCTTTCCGCCGCCTGCAACAGTTCGTCTACGGACAACAAGCGTTCGCTTACCGTATATCCCAAGGACTTCAACACCTCGATACAACTCTTTCTCGTAATCCCTGGCAAAATCGAACCCGTGAGCATGGGCGTCACAATTTCACCGTTGATTTTGAACATAACGTTCATTGCGCCCACTTCTTCGATATATTTTCCCACCACGCCGTACAACCAAAGCACCTGCGAATAGCCCTTTTTCGCCGCTCTTTCTCCTGCGCGCGTGCTCGCCGCGTAGTTTCCGCCGCACTTGGCATAACCCGTGCCGCCGCGCACCGTGCGCACGTCTTCGCTTTCAATCATAATTTTCACGGGGTTGATGCCTTCGGCATAATAACTTCCGCTAGGAGAAGCGATCAGCATAAACGTCGCGCGTTTCACGGCGTGTACGCCCAAACATTCGTCGTTGCCGAACGTAAACGGGCGAAGATAGAGCGACGTTCCGAACGATTTGGGAACAAACCGCTCTTCCAATCTCACAAACGTTTCCAAAATTTGGAGCATGTCGTTTTCGGGAATTTCAGGCAAGCTCATGCGCTCCGCCGAACGGTTCATTCGCTTGATATTTTCCATAGGTCTAAAAAGCTGAACACCGCCATCCGCTCTACGATAAGCTTTCAAGCCCTCGAAAATTTCCGCGCCGTAATGAAGCACCGTCGATGCAGGATGCAAATCGATTCTTCCAAAAGGAACAATCCGCGCATCGTGCCAGCCTTGCCCTTCGTCATAATCCATCATGAACATATGATCGGTGAACACCTTGCCAAACCCAAGCTTGTCTTCCGCAGGCATTTTACTCGGCGTTGACGTTTTTACAATCTTGATTTCCATAACATTCTCCCATTCAAAAAACGAATAAAGTTTGCTTTTTCAATTTATTTATATGATTATACACCGCGAAAGTGGTTTTGTCAACGTTTTCGCGGTGTATTTTTCATTTTTTGTAAAATTTATTTATAAAATAAAGCGGTTTTTATTCCTTTGCAAGATCGGCTTTAAACGCTTCGTTTTGTTCGGGATAAGCCGAAAGCATAGGCTCAACGTCTAAGCCTTTTTTGCGGTCAAAATAGTTCTTCGTGATCTTCGCCACGAGTCCGCTCATAATCACGAGACCGATCAAGTTGGGAAGCGCCATGAGTCCGTTGAACGTGTCGGAAATTTCCCACGCAAGGGTGTTGTCCATGATCGCCGCCACGATCACGAGAAGCACGTACGCCACCTTGAACACGATCGTCGCGATCTTTTGTCCCTTATCCCCCGTTTTACGGAAAAGGAATTGCACACACTTTTCGCCATAATAAGACCAAGCGAGAATGGTGGTAAAAGCAAACAAGGGAATGATCGTTGCATAAATCACCGTACCCACGTCGCCGAACAAGCCTTGGAACGCTTTCATAGAAACAACCGTCGTAGAAAGAGGATTGCCGTTTGCGTCCACGTAATATAAAACGTCAGTCATACCCGTTTCGTTGCCGAAGGAAACCAAGATAACGAGCGCGGTGAGCGTACAGATAATAAACGTATCGAAAAATACTTCGAAAATTCCCCAAAGCCCTTGCTTCACAGGTTCACGCGTTGCCGAAGCACTGTGCGCGATTACCGACGAACCGAGTCCTGCTTCGTTGGAGAACACGCCGCGCGCAAGACCCTTTTGAATGATTTGCGCGAACACGTAGCCGCCCACACCTGCGATCGCCGTTTCAAAGCTGAAAATGTTGGAGAAAATCAACATAAACGCGTTGCCAATCATGGTGACGTTTGCAAAAATAATCACAAGCGCCATCAAGATGAAAATGATGGACATAAAGGGCACGAGAATGGACGTCACTCTACCGATCGCCTTAATGCCGCCCAAAATTACAAGTGCGAGAACGATCGCAACCACGATACCGACGATCAAAACGACTACGTCGGTGTTCACGCCGGGCACACTGCCGAAAATATCCTCGAACGTACCTGCGATATTGTTCGTTTGCGCGCCGCTCATACCGATTGCCGCAAGCACGCAGAACACCGCCGCCATCACGCCGAGCACTTTACCAAAAGTTCTTAAAAAAGAGCCTGCTTTGCCTTTCACGTCGCGACCGATACCTTCCGAAAGATATTGCATAGGGCCGCCCGAAAATTCGCCGTCCGAGCCTTTTTTACGGAAGAACATACCCAAAACGTTTTCCGCATAGTTGGTGACCATGCCGAAGAACGCGGAAATCCACATCCAGAACACTGCACCGGGACCACCCGACATAATCGCCGACGTAACGCCGATGATATTGCCCGTGCCGACCGTGCCGGAAATGGCGGTTGCAAACGCTTCGAACGGAGAAATGGTTTTTTCCTTTTCGTTCAAGCTCGTCACGTTCTTTTTGCCAATGCTTTTCACGGTGGGGATAATCGTTTCGCCCCAGCTCGTGCCAAATTTACGCACTTGCAACGCTTTCGTTCTAACGGTGAGCAAAATGCCCGTGCCCAAGATCAAGATGATCATTGGCCAGCCCCAAACGACACCATTGATTGCGGAATTGACCGCAGCTACAACTTCAAAAAATTTATCCATGATAAACCTACCTTGTAAAAAAAATTAACGAAGTGAAAAACGCTGTTCACTCCGTTAAAAATATGCGACAATATAAAACGATACAAAACCTTTCTTTGGTGAAAGAAAATTTTGAAGCATTCTCTGTCCTTTTGCCTGAGAGATTGACGGCGAAAAAGCCGTTTTGCCCCTTCGGCACTCGCGCACGGCGAGCTTCTCCGGAGTGCTATCCGATCACAGTTCCCGACCTTGCGATCACCTGAGAGATTTACTCCTTCGGTTGAGCGAAAACGCTCATCTTCTGCAATCTTCGTATAGCGCGCTTGTTATGAAATTGTATATATCTTACCACACTGCTCCCCTAAATGTCAACAATTTTTCGCTAAAATTTACAAATTTCTTTTAGGCAATCACTAGACTTTTTTATGGCGATATGTTATACTATACAATAACTATGATAAAGCTTTTGTTTTCAAAACTGAAAGAGGCGGCGCTGAGCGTATTTCCCGTCGCTTTGATCGTGCTTCTTTTAAACTGTACGCCTATCGTGAATTTTACGACGACGGAGACGGTTGTTTTCGCGTGCTCTGCGCTTGCGCTCATACTTGGTATGGCGCTTTTTAATCTCGGCGCGGACATGGCTATGACGCCGATGGGCGAGCAAGTGGGTTCGGGGCTTCCAAAATCGGGGAAATTTAAACTTCTTTTGATCATTTGTTTTATCATGGGGCTTGCCGTCACCATTGCCGAGCCCGATCTTTCCGTGCTCGCTTCGCAGGTGAGCGAAGTGATCGATGGCACGATGCTCATTTTCACGATCGGCGTGGGCGTCGGCGTGTTTTTGGTGCTCTCCGTGCTGCGCGTGGTGTTCCGTTTGAGCTTGTCCCATTTAATGACCTTTTTCTATCTTTTATTGTTCGCGCTTGCTGCGCTCATCATCGAAAGCGGAAACGCAAGCTTTTTACCCCTTGCATTCGATTCGGGCGGTGTCACGACAGGACCTATCACCGTGCCCTTTATCATGGCACTTGGCGCAGGTGTTGCAGCCGCGCTCGGTGATAAGCACGATCGAGAAAGCAGCTTCGGTTTTATCGCGCTTTGCTCCATCGGACCTATCCTTGCCGTGATGTTCTTAGGGCTTTTCTCGGGCGGCGAAGTTTCTTATACGCTCCCCGATTATTCGGTGGAAAACCGCTTGGGCTATGCGCTTTTTCAAACGATTTTGCACACAGGAAAGGAAGTGCTGATCGCGCTTTTGCCTATCGTTGCGTTCTTCTTCCTGTTGCAGTTCTTCATTTTAAAACTTCCCAAAAAGAGAATTATCCAAATCGTGGTGGGCATCTTTTACACCTTCTTCGGGCTCGTCGTTTTCTTGGCGGCGGTTGCGATCGGGTTTATGCCTATCGGCTATCAAATGGGCGTTCAGCTTGCCGCGGGCGATCCCATCATTCTCGTCGGGTTTGCTTTCCTTTTGGGGCTCACCGTCGTTTTGGCAGAGCCTGCGATCCACGTTTTGAACAAACAAGTGGAATCGGTTACGGGCGGTGCGGTGAAAGGTCGCTCTATGCTGATTGCTCTTTCCCTTGGCGTGGGCGCGGCAATCGCTCTTTCCGTCGTGCGCGCCATCTTCGATTTTAGCATTTTATATTATTTGATCCCCGGCTATTTCATCTCGCTTGGGCTTTCTTTCTTCGTGCCTAAGATGTATACGGCGATCGCGTTCGACTCGGGCGGCGTAGCAAGCGGTCCGCTCACGTCCAGCTTCATTTTGCCTTTCGTGATCGGCGTTTGCGCCGCGCTTTTGGGGGAAAGCAAAATTCTTCTCGATGCGTTTGGGCTCGTATCTATGGTCGCCATGACGCCGCTCATCTCCATTCAGGTGCTCGGCTTTAGAGCCGTTGCCCATAAAAAATTCCGCGAACATATGGCTATGCGACGCATTTTGGGTGCGGACGACAAACAAATTATCAACTTTATGTAGGGGGCAGGTATGGCGAGAAAGGATAAAAATTCATCCGACGTTAAAAAACTCAAACTGTTAATCACCGTCGTGAATCGCAAGAAAACGGAATTTTTTATCGATTATTTAGCAGGGTTTGAAGTGAATTTTCAAACGAGCCTTTTGGCGCAAGGCACGGCGCGATCGGATACTTTGCACTTCTTAGGGCTGGAAGATGCCGATCGGAGCGTGATTTGTAGCGTGATCCGTGAAGACAGGGCGGAAGAAGCGCTTCGAGGCTTGGAAGAAAAATTCCAAACCATTCGCGGCGGCAAGGGCATTGCGTTCACCGTTCCCCTCACTTCGGTAATCGGGGTGGCAATCTATCGGTTTTTGAGCAATAACAGAGCATTCGTTTCGGAGGAAAAATAAAATGAAAAATCAATTTGCGCACGAAGTTATCTTTTGTATCGTAAACAGCGGATTTTCGGAAGTGGTGATGGACGCCGCGAAAAAGGTAGGTGCGAAAGGCGGCACGGTGATGAACGCGCGCGGCACGGCTGGCAAGGATGCGGAAAAGTTTTTCGGCATCTCCGTGCAAGACGAAAAGGAAATTGTGATGATTTTAACTTCCGCCGAATGTAAAAACGCGATCTTGGAAAAACTCTACGAAGAAGTGGGCTTGAACACCGCAGGGCAAGGCATTGCCTTTTCTCTTCCCGTCGACGGCGTGGTTGGACTGTCAGTGGCGCAGCAATAAAAATTTATTGCTTCGCCACAACTATATTTGCCTTGCGGCAAGTGTTATTGCTATCGCAGTGATATTTTGCTGTGCAAAGTTATATTTCCCCATTTAGGGAAGTTAAGGCAAATATAATATAACTTTGACGGAAAGTCAAAATATAACTTTTAGATTCATTCTAAAAATATAACTGTTTGCAGAGCCAACAATATCACTTTACGCATAACCTACTTTATGGTATAATTTATTTATGAGTGAAAGTATTTTAAGAGAAAAAGCAAAAGAATTTGCCAAAATAATCGTACTGATTACAAAAGAAATTAAGCTTGCTAAAAAAGAAAGCGTTTTAACAAACCAGCTTTTACGTTCTGGAACAAGTATCGGCGCAAATATTCACGAAGCGCAATATGCGCAAGGAACGGCCGATTTTATTTCAAAGCTCGAAATCGCATTAAAAGAATGTTTTGAAAGTGAATATTGGTTAGAGTTATTGTTTGAAACTGGTTATTTGGAAGAAAAACAATACAAAAAACTTAACCATGATTGTGGTTTAATAAGAAAAATGTTGATTTCTTCTTGTAAAACGTTAAAAAATAAAGGCTAACGAGCAGTATCGTTAGCCTTTATTTCTTCGAAAATCTACAACCGCAAAAATCTTGGCGGTATAATCCATATTGATTGGAAAGTTCAATCGAACGGTGATATCCACCCTGCTTTTTAAAATCGGTGCAAAGATAGCTCACTCCATACCTGCCCCCTACCTTTTCTCCAATTTCATTCAGCCATTCGGCATTTTTATAGGGGCTAAGCGTGAGCGTGGTGGCAAAATAGGCAAAGCCATTTTCCTTGGCAACTTGCGCCGTTTTATTTAGGCGAAGTTCGTAGCAAAGATAACAACGCTTCCCGCGCTCAGGCTCGGCTTCGTAGCCTTTTGCCATCTCTTCAAACGCTTCTCTTTCGTGGTCGCAATCGAGAAAATCGGCATAGCCCGTTTCCCTTAAAAACCTGATTTGTTCGGCTTTGCGCTTTTCATATTCTTGCTCTTCGTCGATATTGGGATTATAATAAAAAACGGTAATCTTAAAAAAATCTTTCAGCCGCTCCAAACACGCGGAAGAGCAAGGCGCACAACAGCTATGCAAAAGAAGTCGCGTCCCCTTTTCCATCCGTTCTATCGTTTGCATCATTTCTTTGTCGTAATTTCGTTTCATATCCTTATTATACCCCCAAATGAGAAGCTTGTCAATAAAACCTGCCTAAAATAGGTTGACAAATTTATAAAAATTACTATAATGAGTATATAGGGTGATAGATTATGTTTGATTACACAATGACCGCCGTTGAGAAAATCAAGAAAGATTTTCAAAAAATTATATTCGCGTGTAGCGTGCTCGTGCAGGGCTTATACGTGGCATATTTGATCACTGCGCTCGCTTTGAGCATAGGAAGCACCGTTATAAACGGCGTTTTGCTCGGCATTTGCGCGCCCTACCTTGCCTTTTATATCGTGATGTTTTTTCGAGAAAACCAAGGCAAGAAGAAAACAAAAAAAATTGTAAAAATTGTTTATCGGCGCTCTAAACAACTGATTAAGGTTTTTACACTCGCCGCTTCTATCTACGCAATTTGGCTTACAGGGGATAATCCCAACCATTTCACTATTTTGATCACCGCGTTTATGCTCGTTTCTTTCGTTTTGCAAATTTTGCTAGAGATCGTGTATAATCTTGTAGTGGATAGGCTCAACCTTTTAGTGGAAGGGTTTAAAACGGATATGGCGCCTGCCATCAAAACGGTCAACTTTTTCAAAAAACTCAAAGGCGAAGAGATTGAGCCCGAAAAAGAAAAGAACAAACACCGCATATGGCTCGATGAAAACGTGGATCATTATCGAAGCAATAAAGCGGAACAAAAAGCCGCAAAACAACGCGCCCTAAAAGAACAAAAAGCCGCTAAAAAGCAAGCGGTAAGGGAAGAAAAACAGCTTTTGGCGCTGGAAAAGAAACAAGAAAAACAAGCAAGAAAAGCCAAAGAAAAGGATGCAAAAAACTAAATGAACGCACTTTTAAAAAACGTGCGCGTTTTGAACATGAACGCGCTTAAATTTATAGCGGCTGGGCTTATGCTCGTTGATCATTTCGGCGCGATATTTTTCCCTGAATCGTTATTTTGGCGAATTATCGGTAGAGCTGCCATGCCCATTTTTGCATTCGCAATTTCGGAGGGTTGCCGCTATACGAAAAACAAAAAGAAACATTTTTCCCTTTTGTTTGCAACCGCTTTGATTTGTCAAATCGTTTATTTTTTCTTCAGCCACGGCAGTTTGCATATGTCCATTCTCGTCACCTTCTCCCTTTCGGTGCTCACCATCTACGCGTTGCAATTTTTTAAGAAAACGCTTTTTGATGAAAGCTACGACGGAATGTATAAAGGTTTGGCTTTCACCCTGCTTTGCGCAACCATCATGTGCGATTATATGCTGTGCAAAATCTTTTTGATTGAATATGGTTTTTGGGGCGTGATGCTGCCTGTGTTTGCCAGCCTTTTTGATTTTCGTGGCATACCTGCCCCCGACATTTTACACACGCACGATCGTTTGACAATTCGCATTAGCTTATTTTCCATCGGCTTAGTTCTTCTCGTCTTATCCATAGGCTCGATCGAATCGGTTGCTCTTCTTGCTATCCCGATCCTGCTTGCTTATAACGGCGAAAGGGGGACAATGAATACGAAATATTTCTTCTATCTCTTCTATCCCCTGCATCTTGCGATTTTGCAAGGTATTGCAATGATTCTTTAACAACATAGTCAAAACCGCGGTCGCTTGCGACCGCGGTTTTTTTTATTTTATTTTTTGGGGCAAGCCGAGCAATCGCTACAATCACAGTCGCAACCGCAGCCCTTGCTCTTACCCGTTTTTTTGCGCCAAATGGAAACACCTATAAAACCGCCGACGCTCAAAACCGCCAAAACGATGATCACAACGTCCATCGGTGTCATAACGATTTCTCCTTTTTCGAAGCTTTTTTGTTATAGAGCACGACACCTGTGATTGCCAACGCAATTACCGCAGCCCAAATGAACGCCGTCCACCACCAACTGCCAATCGTGTAAACCGCCATAGAAGCGAGATAGGAAGCGGCAAGCCAAAACAGAAGCGTCCATCTAAACGTACCCTTTTTAAGCTCCGCTTTCGCCGTTGCCACCGCCGCAAAACAAGGGATTGTCGTCATATTAAACACGATAAAGGACAAAAGCGCAGGCACGGTTGCACCCGTTGCCGAGATCATTGCCACCGCTTCCAAAATGCCTTCTTCGCTACCTTCGCCGCTGCCAAGGAGCGCCAAAAGCTCGGACAAAAGTTCGGGATTACCTTCCAAGCCGCTAAACGCGCCGCTTCCTGCCGCCGTCAAAAGCGCGCAAGCAAGCGAGAAGAAGGTCGCGATTACGTTTTCCTTTGCAATCAAGCCCGTAACCGCCGCAACCGCGAACACCCAACCCCAAGCGCCGAGTTGACTGCCAAACCCAAGCGGTGTGAAGAGCGGTTGAATGAGTTGACCGAGCGAAGCGAGAATGGAATCGTTCATAGACTCCGCCATTTGCCAATTCCAACCGAAGTTGGACAAGAACCAAATGACGATACACGACACCAAAATAATGGTAAACGCCTTTTCCACGTAGTGTTTGAGTTTATCCCAAAGATGGATCATCAAATTTTGGAAACGGGGCGCGTGATAGGACGGAAGCTCCATAATAAACGGCGGCACTTCCCCGCGCATGGTCGTGTTGCGCATTAAAATCAAGGAAATGAGCGCAATCCCCATACCCGCCAAATACATAGCGTAGGTGATAATTTCCGCATTCCCAATCCCGAAAAAGGTTACGATTGCGCCTGAAATCGCCGTTAAAATGGGCAATTTTGCGCCGCACGAGAAGAACGGGATCACACGGATCGTTGCCGTTCTTTCCTTTTCGTCGGCAAGCGTTCTCGTGTTCGCCATAGCAGGGATCGAGCAACCAAAACCCATGATCATGGGCATAAACGCCCTACCTGAAACCCCAAAGCGGCGGAAAATTCGATCGAGAATGAACGCCACGCGCGCCATATACCCACTATCTTCCAAGATAGAAAAGCAAAGGAACAAAACGAGAATTTGCGGTACGAAAGACAAAACTGCCGAAATACCGCCCCAAACACCGTCGTACACGAGCCCTATCGCCCACGCGCTTGCACCAGCGCTTTCCAACACGGCAAGTATGCCGTTCCCTATCGTGGCCGTGATCGCATCCATAAAATAGAACAATATCGCGCCTGGGGAATTAAGCCCTTCGGCAAAGAATATCGCGCCAACCGTCGTGCCCGAAAGCTCGGCGCAAAGCTCACCGAACGGGGGAATGATCGTGGCTAAATATAAAAAGTTTTCCGAAAACGTAAGGTGGAACACCGCGAACAAAATCACGAGAAAGAGCGGTATGCTCGCCCATTTGTGCGTTAAAATCCGATCCGCCTTATCCGATTTCGTAAGCTCGCCCGTTTTTGTGGGTTTGCTACGTTTGAGTGTGGGGGAAAATTTTTCGCATATGTATTTATATCTCGCGTCGGCAATCTCCGCTTCAGGATCGTCGCCAAATTCCCAAGCTTTATGCACGTTCTTTTTTAAAAAATCTTTTGCCGCCTGCGCTTCCTTGGGATGAGCTTCCACTTCCAACTCGTCCCCTTCCACGAGCTTTATCGCGTGGAACAAAGGGCTATCCACCCCTGCAAGTTTGAACGCGATTTCCGCGTTTTCAATCGCACCGTATAAACGGGATTTTTTCAAAATACTCGTCGCTTTTCTCGGCGTTTTCGCCGCTTCGATCGCTCGCTTTACAAGAAGCGGCACGTTGGTATCGCGAAGCGCGGAAATTTCCACCACGGGCACGCCAATACGCTTTTCGAGCTCCTGCTCGTCGATATCGTCGCCGCGTTTTTCGAGTACGTCCGTCATATTCAGCGCAACCACGATGGGGATATCCACTTCCAAAAGCTGCGTCGTTAAATATAAATTGCGCTCCAAATTCGTCGCGTCAATGATATTGATAATACAATCGGGTCGCTCTTCGAGAAGATAATTTCTCGCAATCACTTCTTCGGGGGTGTAGGGCGAAAGGGAATAAATCCCCGGCAAATCGACGATTTGCACGTTTTCGCTTCCCTTTTTACAAATCCCTTCCCTTTTATCCACCGTAACGCCAGGCCAGTTTCCAACGTGCGCCGTACTGCCCGTGAGCGTGTTAAAAAGCGTCGTTTTTCCCGAATTGGGGTTGCCTGCAAGGGCAAATCTTAACATCTCCATATCCGATTTTTCTCCTTTCGTCAATCCAATTTCATTTCCACAAACGCCGCTTCCGCTTTTCTAAGCGTGAGCTCGTAGCCGCGAAGCGTAATCTCGATCGGATCACCAAGTGGCGCTTTTTTACGAAAATAAATTTGCGCGCCAGGGGTGATGCCCATGTCGAAAAGCCTGCGACGAATTGCCCCTTCTCCCGTCACTTTGAGCACCGTTCCGCTTTCCCCGATCGCAAATTCCGATAACAATTTATTCATGAAGTCCTACTCCTTTTCTTAACCATGGTTAAGTTTACGTTTAAAATAAAATCGCGTTTTCTCTTTCGCGAAGTTATTATATCATTATTTTATGCGCTTGTCAATAAAAAATGAACCGCGGTTAAGAAATTTTTTCTTTATTTTTCCAAAAATTTCTTCATAGCCGAAAAGGTTTCGTCGGAAACGACGTGTTCTAAACTGCAAGCGTCTTCGGCGGCGCAAGAGGCGGAAACGCCGAGCGCGGTTAAAAAATCGCGGATTACGCAATGCCGTTCATACACCGCTTCCGCATACGTTTTTCCGCTCTCCGTTAAATACAAATGCTTACCGTCTTCATACACGAAATCTTTGTCTATTAGTATTTTCACGGCTTTATTCACCGCCGCCTGCGAAACGTTCATTTTTTTCGCCACGTCTATGCGGTGCACAGCTTGTTTTTCAGAAGAAAGCGTTAAAATGCTTTCCAAATAATCTTCCAACGATTGGTTGTGTTTCATTTATTTTCCCCTTATTTTATAAACATACTATCGCCAAAGCTAAAAAATCTATATTCGTTTTCAACACCGTATTTATAAACGTTCAAAATCTCTTCCCTACCCGTCAAGCAAGCCACGAGCATAATCAACGTGCTTTCGGGCAGGTGGAAATTGGTGATGAGCGCGTCGACACATTTCATTTTATAGGGGGGATAAAGGAAAATTTCCGTGTTTCCCCTTTGCTCGTGCACAAATCCCTTTTCGTCCGCCACGCTTTCCAGCGTTCTAACCGACGTCGTACCCACCGCGATTACGCGCCGATTTTCACGTTTTGCGGCGTTGATTTTTTCCGCCGCTTCCGCGCCAATTTCATAAAATTCAGAGTGCATTTTATGATCGGTGATGATATCTTCGCTCACGGGGCGGAACGTACCCAAACCAACGTGGAGCAAAACTTCAGCAATCTCCACGCCCTTATCCTTTAATTTTTGCAACAATTCGGGCGTGAAATGCAAACCTGCCGTGGGCGCAGCCGCACTGCCGTCGATCTTGCTATACACCGTGTTATAGCGCGATTGATCTTTCAATTTTTCCTTGATATAGGGTGGCAACGGCATTGTGCCTACGCGCGATAACACGTCTTCAAACGCGCCGTCATATTCAAATTCCACGATACGCTCGCCGCTTTCCGTTATATCCTTGACAGTGAACGAAAGCTCGTCATTTACCGTCATTTTCGCGCCGATTTTGCCCTTTTTCCCGGGCCGCATAAGAACTTCCCAAACGCGCAAATCAAGGCGTTTTAAAAGCAAAATTTCCACCGCGCCGCCGTGCGCCGTTTTTGCATACACGCGGGCAGGAATCACTTTCGTGTTGTTGACAACGAGCAAATCCCCAGCCTTTAAATAATCAGCAATATCGCGAAAAACTTTATCTTCGATCGTCTTTTTCTCTTTATCGTAAACCAAAAGCCGCGAAGAATCGCGCGGACAGGCAGGGGTTTGCGCTATCCGCTCTTCGGGCAAATCGTAATAGAAATCGCTTTTTTTAAATTGCATAATTTATTCGTCCTCAAAGAGAGAAATTTGCTTGCGTGCTTTAAGCGACGGCTCAATCCCCATATGCTCGTAGCCGCCCTTTAAGCAAATGCGGCCGCGCGACGTGCGCGCGATAAAGCCGAGTTGTAAAAGGTAGGGCTCGTATACGTCTTCGATCGTGTTCGCATCTTCCCCCGTCGTTGCCGCAAGCGTTTCCAAGCCCGCAGGTCCACCGCCGAATTTTTCAATGAGCGCAAGGAGTAAGTTTCTATCCGTTTGATCAAGCCCAAGCTCGTCGATCTCTAAACGCGCAAGCGCAAAACGGGCATCCGCTTTTGTGATTTTATCGTTCCCTTTCACGAGCGAGAAATCGCGCACGCGTTTTAAAAGCCTGTTTGCAATTCTTGGCGTACCGCGGCTTCTTCTTGCAATTTCCGCCGCCGCATCTTCTTCAATGGCGATATCAAGCGCCTTTGCCGAGCGCGAAACAATCTCTTGCAGCTCTGCGGGCGTGTAAATTTCCAAGCGGTTGATGATCCCAAACCGATCGCGAAGTGGCGGCGCGAGCATACCCACTTTCGTGGTCGCGCCCACAAGTGTAAATTTGTTTAACGTGAAACGAATGTTTCTTGCCGACGGACCTTTGCCCACGATGATATCGAGCGCGTAATCTTCCATCGCCGAATATAAAATTTCTTCCACCGAACGGTTTAAGCGGTGGATTTCGTCGATAAAAAGCACGTCGCCGTCGTTTAAATTGGTAAGTATTGCAGCCAAATCCCCCGAACGCTCAATCGCAGGTCCGCTCGTGAGCTTGATGGAAGCGCCCATTTCGCTTGCTATGATATGCGAAAGGGTGGTTTTACCAAGCCCAGGGGGGCCGTATAAAAGCACGTGGTCAAGCGCTTCACCGCGCGCTTTCGCCGCCGTGATGTACACTTCAAGGTTCTCTTTCACCTTTTGTTGCCCCACGTAATCCGCCATCGTTTTCGGGCGCAATACGTTCTCTTCCACGTCATATTCCGTTTTCGTGCTTACGACAAGACTTTCTTCGCCGTAATCTTCGTTTTCAAACATATTCGCTCCTTATTATATACTGCCTTGTAAAGCTTTGCGGATAATTTCTTCCGTGGTGGTTGCGCCCTGCTCTTTGGCGCGCTTGACCGCATTTGCGCTCTCGTTTTTCGTAAAGCCCAAGCCCATAAGCGCGGAAATTGCGTCTTCATCCTGCGGCGATATCTTTTGCACGCCGCTTTCCATCGCCGCCGAAATAGGATCTGCGCTCGCGCTCATCACTTCCGCCGCTGAAATTTTGCCGTGCAATTCTAAAACGATCTTTTCGGCAGTCTTTTTGCCCAAGCCTTTCACTGTGGAAAGGCGTTTCACGTCCGCCGTGGCAATCGCTTGCGTAAATTCGTCGGCTGAGAGCCCTGTCAAGATGGCAATCCCCATCTTCGGACCAACACCCGACACCGATATCACTTTTAAAAACAGCTCTTTTTCCTTGGGGCTTGCAAAACCGAACAACGTGATGCCGTCTTCTTTTACTTGTAAATAGGTGTAAAGCTCCACGATTTCGCCCACGGTGATTTTGCGGAACGCGCCGCCCGAACAATAGAGCTCGTAGCCAACGCCCCCCACTTCCAAGATCGCCGTTTCGCTTGTGATCGTGAGCACCCTGCCTTGTAAATATGCTATCATATCTTATTCCCCTTGTTTGCCTTTCTTCTTTCGGCTTCGGCAATAATCGCCACGGAAGCCTTGTCTGCATTTTTGCCTTTCGTTCTCGTCATATTGCCCACGGCAAACAGCTCGCCAAACCTGCTTGTAAACGCG
>JAZOLI010000046.1:0-1753 GCA_045652965.1 Candidatus Scatosoma sp. | reverse complement strand
CCAAACCAACAACTTCAGCGGGATCACCAACGTGAGCTACACCACGTTCTACACGACCCGTAGCAACCGTACCACGTCCAGAGATGGTCGATAGCTGTTCTACAGGGAGAAGGAAGGGTTTGGAATCTTCACGAGCGGGCGTGGGGATATAGCTGTCTACTGCATCCATAAGTTCAAGGATGGGAGCAACTGCGGGATCTGCCATGATTTGATCAGCAGGTTTATCCGAAGAAGCAACTTCGAGAGCTTTAAGAGCCGAACCACGGATAACGGGGATATCGTCGCCGGGGAAGTCGTAGGAAGAAAGAAGGTCTCTAACGTCCATTTCAACGAGGTCAAGAAGTTCTGCATCGTCTACAAGGTCGGTCTTGTTCATGAACACAACGATGTAGGGAACGCCTACTTGGCGAGCGAGCAAGATGTGCTCACGCGTTTGGGGCATGGGACCGTCGGTCGCTGCACAAACAAGGATAGCACCGTCCATTTGCGCTGCACCCGTGATCATGTTTTTAACGTAGTCAGCGTGACCCGGGCAGACAACGTGTGCATAGTGACGTGCGTCCGTTTGATATTCAACGTGTGCGGTGTTGATTGTGATACCACGTGCTCTTTCTTCGGGCGCTTTATCGATTTCATCATATTTCATCTTTTGTGCGCCGCCGCGAGCTGCCATTACCATCGTGATAGCTGCCGTCAACGTCGTTTTACCGTGGTCAACGTGGCCGATCGTACCGATGTTTACGTGGGGTTTGCTTCTGTCAAATTTAGCTTTTGCCATAATTAAAATCCTCCGATTTTTTTCTATAAATTTTTTTATTTAATAACTTGTCCGTTTGGTATATTTCGCCCATCTTTAGACGATTCTATTATACCTTAATTTAAAGAATTTATCAAATGTTTTACAGGTGTTTTTGTAAAATTTTTAATAAAATTCCCACGATTCCCCGCTTTTTTCAAGCGGAGAATCGATTTTGAATGTTTTTAGTCTTTCTTGCCGCGTTTTTCAACGATATCCTTCGAAATGCTGGAAGGTACTTCGCTATAATGATCGAATTGCATCGTGAATTGACCACGACCTTGCGTACGAGAACGAAGTTCCGTTGCATAACCGAACATTTCCGAAAGAGGAATTTCCGCGTCGATAATCTTCGCGCCGTTACGATCGTCCGTGCCGAGAATCGTACCACGACGACCGGAAACGTTACCCATCAAGTCGCCGAAATAATCTTCAGGGGTGATGATTTGCACTTTCATGATCGGCTCCAAAAGCACAGGGTTTGCTTTTTCCAAACCGTTCTTGAAGCCCATCGAACCTGCAATTTTGAACGCCATTTCGGACGAGTCGACTTCGTGATACGAACCGTCGTAAACTTCAACTTTGAAGTCAACGATTTCATAACCTGCAAGGAAACCGTTCTTAGCTGCTTCTTGGATACCTTTATCGATTGCAGGGATATATTCCTTAGGAATCGATCCACCAACCGTGGTATCTTCAAACGCATAGCCTGCGCCCGGTTCTTGAGGCGTAAGACGAAGTTTACAATGACCGTATTGACCTTTACCACCCGATTGACGCTTGTACATACCTTCACATTCCACAGCCTTGCGGAACGTTTCACGGTAAGCAACTTGGGGAGCACCAACGTTCGCTTCCACTTTGAATTCGCGAAGCAAACGGTCTACGATAATGTCAAGGTGCAATTCGCCCATACCTGCGATAATCGTTTGTCCCGTTTCTTGATCGGTATACGTC
>JAZOLI010000045.1:0-28867 GCA_045652965.1 Candidatus Scatosoma sp. | reverse complement strand
ACCATTCTCGACCTCCGTGCTCGTATAATAATCAAGCCCGCTATCGATTCTTTTTTCGATTTTATATACGACACCTGCAAGCGTTAAGCACGATTTCACTTCTTCAAAGTGTGTTTTGCAATCCTGACAAAGATAATCGAGCATGCTCGGTGCAGTGGCGTTGATCTTTTTGCAATTTTCTTCCTTGCAATCAAGAAGCCGAAGCGGATTTTTTTCAAAGCGGTTTTTGCAATCGTAGCAAAGGTTTTCTACGTGCGGCGCGAAAAAAGCTTTGAGCGCCTTGTTATATTCCGCGCGGCAAGCAGGACAGCCGATTGAGTTGATGTAAAGTTTCACTTGCAAGCCGAGTTTTTTCAAAAGCGTGTCCGCCGTGGCAATCGCTTCCGCATCCGTTTGCGCGCATTTTGCGCCGAAAATTTCCACACCGAATTGGTGAAATTCTCTAAGCCGTCCTGCTTGGGGGCGTTCATAGCGGAACGCAGGAGTGATATAAAACATCTTCGCCGGCAAAACGCCATTCGCCATTCCGTTTTCAATGAACGAACGCACCGCGCCTGCCGTGCCTTCGGGTTTTAACGTGATAGAACGATCGCCTTTGTCTTTAAACGTATACATTTCCTTTGTCACAACGTCGGTGGTGTCGCCCACGCCGCGGCTAAAAAGTTCGGTATGTTCAAACGTAGGCGTACGCATTTCTTTGAGATTGAAAAGCTTTGCCGTTTCTCTTGCAACTTCTTCCACGTATTGCCATTTATAAGCGTCTTGGGGCAAAACGTCTTTCGTGCCCTTGGGTATATTGATCATTTTTCTTTTTTTCCTTTTCTATTTTTTAGGCTATAACACAGAAAGTGCAAAAACCTTTTTACAAAACGTATTTTTTTAAGTTTCTATCGCCAGTGAGCTTTTGTAAATGCTCATCGACGTAATGCGCGTCGATGTTCAAAGTAAACGTGGGATAATCGCCGCCTGCGTTAAAGGAAATGTCTTCTAAAAGATATTCCATAACCGTGTGCAATCTTCTCGCGCCAATATCTTCGCTCGTGGCGTTGAGTTCCACCGAGATTTCCGCAATGCGCTCAATCGCGCCGCTATCAAATTGCAAGTTGATGTTATCCACGCTCAAAAGATGCCCGTATTGGAAAGTGAGCGAATTTTCCGTTTCCGTTAAAATACGCACGAAATCTTCCTTCGTCAAGCTTTGAAGCTCCACCGAAACGGGAAATCTACCTTGGAGTTCGGGGATCAAATCTTCTATCGACGAAACGTGGAACGCACCCGCCGCGATAAAGAGAATGAAATCGGTTTTTAAAGGTCCATATTTGGTGACGACGGTCGAGCCTTCCACGATGGGAAGAATGTCCCGTTGCACCCCTTCGCGCGATACGTCCGCCCCGTTATGGTTGCCCTTGCCTGCAATTTTGTCAATTTCGTCGATAAACACGATCCCGTCGTTTTCCGCGCGGTATAAAGCTTCCGCCTTGATCGCGTCCTCGTCCAAAAGCTTGCCTGCTTCTTCTTCCAAAACGATTTGGAACGCTTCTTTCACGGCAAAGCGGCGTTTTTTCTTTTTGCCTTGGAACATATCCCCGAAAATGCTACCGATTGAAATTGCCGCGCCACCGGGCACCAATTCCATCGGTTGGGGCACGTCCGCCACTTCCATTTCGATGGTGAAATTATCGTAAACGCCCTTTCTCAACCCGTCCAAAAGGTTGTTTTCAAACACTTCTTTCGCCGTGTCGCCCTTTTCGTCCTTTTTCGCTTCGGCAAGCGCGCGAACGATGCGTTTTTCCGCCGCCACCGTCGCTTTCGCTTTCACTTCTTCTTCCTTTTCCGCTTTCACAAGCCGATAAGCACATTCGGCAAGATCACGGATCATGCCTTCCACGTCCTTACCCACGTAGCCCACTTCGGTATACTTGGTTGCTTCCACCTTGACAAACGGCGCTTTTACAAGCTTGGCAAGGCGGCGGGCAATTTCCGTTTTACCCACGCCCGTAGGGCCTTTCATGATAATGTTTTTCGGCGTGATTTCTTCTCGAATTTCCACGGGAAGTTGCGCTCTTCTATAACGGTTTCTAAGCGCGATAGCCACCGCTTTTTTGGCATCGTTCTGCCCGATGATATATTTATCTAATTTGTTTACGATTTGTTTAGGCGATAAATCCATTGCTTACGCCTCCTTTTTTGCCGCTTTTTTCTTTGCGGTTTTCTTTTCTCCGTTTCCCACCGTTTCCAAACGAATGTTGTCGTTGGTGAACACGCAAATTTCCGAAGCAATTTTAAGCGCCTTTTGCGCGATCGTGGGCGCATCAAAGTCTGTTTCTTGATAGAGCGCGCGAGCGGCAGCGAGCGCGTAATTTCCACCACTACCGATAGCGCAAACGCCTTCGTCCGGTTCAATCACTTCGCCCGTACCTGACAAAATCAAAAGGGTGTTCTCATCCGCCGTGATCATCATGGCATCGAGCTTACGACCAATTTTATCACTTCTCCAAAGCTCGGCAAGCTCCACCGCCGAGCGCATCAAATTGCCTGAAAATTTGTTGAGCATGCCTTCAAAACGTTCGGTGAGCGCAAAAGCGTCGGTGACCGAGCCTGCAAAGCCCAAAATCACCTTTCCGCCGAAAATACGGCGCACTTTGATCGCCGTGTTTTTAAAGATAACCGATTCGCCCATCGTCACTTGTCCGTCGCCGGCAATCGCTGTCACGCCGTTCTTTTTCACCGCGCAAATGGTCGTTCCTCTAAATTCCATCTTAATTTTCTCCAATACTTTTTATTGTGGCAAGCGCCCTTTCAGCAAGCGCTTTATATCTCTCTTTTTTATCCTTAATCCGCATAGGCAAAGGGGAAAGTATGCCAAAATTTGCATTCATGGGTTGGAAATCCTTGCAAGGCGAAACGATATGCGTTTGCAACGCGCCGCAAACCGTTTCACTTGAAAAGGTTTTTCGCTCTTTTCCCAAAAGCTCACTTTCGATGGCAATAGCGGCTAAAAGTCCGCTCGCCGCGCTCTCCACGTAGCCTTCCACGCCCGTGATTTGTCCTGCAAAAAAGAGATTACGGTTATTTTTAACCGAAAAATCACGATTTAAAACGCTAGGCGAATTTAAATAGGTGTTTCTATGCATCACCCCGTAGCGTAAAAATTCGGCGTTTTTTAAGGCAGGGATCATGGAAAACACCCGCTTTTGTTCAGGGAATTTTAAATTCGTTTGAAAGCCGACGAGATTGTACGCCGTGCCTTCTTCGTTTTCCTTGCGAAGCTGTAAAACCGCGTAGGGGCGCTTGCCGTCGTCGCCGAAAAGCCCTACGGGTTTGAGCGTGCCAAAACGAAGCGTATCCCTTCCGCGTGAAGCCATAATTTCAACGGGCATGCACCCTTCGAAAATTTCGCCCTTTTCAAATTCGTGCAAGTGTGCGCGCTCGGCTAAAAGCAGCTCGTCTACGAACGCGTAATATTCTTCTTTCGTGAGTGGACAGTTGATATAATCGCCCGTACCCTTGCCATAGCGATCGCCCGTAAACGCGCAGCAAAGATCAATGCTTTCCGCCGCCACGATGGGCGCGGACGCGTCGAAGAAATGCAGTGCGCCGCCGAATTTGTTTTTGATATCTTCCGCAAGGGCGTCGCTCGTTAAAGGCCCTGTGGCGATAATCGCATACCTGTCCCCACCGTTTTCAACCTTAGGCAAGCTTTCTAACTCTTCGCTCACAAGCGTTAAGTTGGGGCAGGTTTTTAATTTTTCCGTGATATACGCTGAAAAGCGATCGCGATCGACGGCAAGCGCCGCACCCGCAGGCACTTTCGTTTGATCCGCCGCTTCTATGATCATCGAGCCCAAAAGGCGCATTTCTTCTTTTAAGAGCCCACATGCGTTTGCAAAAATATCGTTGCTTTTGAGCGAGTTCGAACAAACGAGCTCGCCAAAATTTTCACTCTCGTGCGCAGGGGTAAACTTTTTCGGTTTCATTTCCACGAGCGTGGTTTTCACGCCGCGGCTCGCAAGATAAAACGCCGCTTCGCTTCCTGCCAAGCCGCCGCCCACGACAAGCACTTGCGCGTTAGAATTCATCGTTTAAGCCCTCGAAGATATATCCACCATTTTCGGGCGGTTCGTCCATCAAAGGCGGCGGAAGAAAATCGTCTTCTAATGCAAAGTTGTTGCGTTTTAAAGGTTTCTCCGGTTTCTCCGCTTTCTCCGCTTTCACGCGATACGAACAATTCTTGTTGCTGCATCTCACGCTTCCACGTGCGGTTTTGACAACCGCTTCGCCGCATTCGGGGCATTTGTCTCCCGTGGGGATATCCCAGCTCATAAACTTACAATCGGGATAACCTGCGCAGCTATAATACACTTTCCCTTTCTTCGATTTGCGCACCGTCATTGCCGCGCCGCATTCGGGGCATTTGCCCGCAAGCTTCGGCTCTTCGTCGGAGGGCATCGAAAGGGTAGTTTTACAATCAGGATAGCTAGGACAAGCCAAGAATTTGCCAAACTTACCGCTCTTTACGACCATGTTTTCGCCGCATTTCGGGCAACGCACGGCGGAAATTTCTTCCTTGCTTTCGCTAATAATGTTGCGGCATTCGGGATAGTTGGAACAAGCGAGATATTTCCCAAATTTACCCGTTCTTCTAAGCATAAAATGCCCACACTTTTCGCAAACGGTTTCCGTCGTTTGATCGCCGTAGGAAGAAGCTTCGCGCAAGTTTCTTTCAAATCCGGGGTAAAATTCACCGATCACGCTTCTCCAATCCACACCGCCGTCTTCAATGCCGTCGAGTTTGTTTTCCATTCCAGCCGTAAAGCCAACGTCCATAACGTCTTTAAAACAGCCCACGAGCATATCCACAACGTCGTAAGCAATGGGGGTGGGCACCATATATTTCCCGTCTTTTTTGACGTATTTTTGCATAAGTTTGGAAATGATGGTAGCATAGGTAGAAGGTCTACCGATCCCCTTTTCTTCCATGGCTTTTACGATGGAAGCATCGGTGTAGCGCAGAGGGGGTTTGGTGAATTTTTGTTCCTTTTGCATGGAAACGAGATCGAGCACGTCCCCTTCCTTTAAATCGGGCAAAAGCTTGGAAGAATCAATCGAATCTTCGTCGTCTTTCTTCGCCGTATAATCTTGATATACCGCCGTGAAACCCGCAAATTTAAGCACTTTGCCGCTCGTTTTGAAGATATATCCGCTGTTGTCGATTTCCATTTGCGCGCTGTTATATTGCGCTTCCGACATTTGCGAAGCCAAGAAACGCTCGTAAACGAGTTTATAAAGCGCGTAATGCTTCTTATCAAGCAACGCTTTCGCCTTTTCGGGCGTCATGTTCAAATCGTTGGGGCGAATGGCTTCGTGCGCATCCTGCGCGCCCTTTTTCGAAGCGTAGAAGTTAGGTTTTTCGGGCGCATACGCATCACCGTAGATTGCGCGAATACGTTCAAGCGCCTTTGCTTGCGCTTCTTTGGAAACGCGCGTAGAGTCCGTTCTCATATACGTGATAAACGCGATATGATCACCGTTTTCCGTTGCGATACCTTCATATAAGTGTTGCGCGAGCGTCATCGTTTCAGGCGCGGTAAGCCCGAGCTTGGTCGAAGCGTCCTGTTGGAGCGAGCTCGTCGTGAAAGGCGCGGGCGCGTGCGATTTTACCACCGTCTTTTTCACTTTGGAAACGACGAATTTCCCCGCTTCAAGCGCGGCAAGCACTGCCGCCGTTTCTTCTGCGGAAGCAGGCTTATATTTTTTCGTGCCTTTCTTTTCCAAAAGCGCCTTGAACGCCGCAAACGCCTTAGGCTGATCGCGAAGCTCCGCCGTCAAGTTCCAATATTCCTGCGGTTTGAATGCCGAAATTTCCCTTTCGCGTTCCACCACGAGCCGAAGCGCAACCGATTGCACGCGCCCGCCCGAAAGCGTGCGTTTGCCGTTGCCGTTTTTATCTTCGATTTTGTGGTTTAAAAGCGTGGAAAGTTTATATCCCACCAATCTATCCAACACTCTTCGCGCCTGTTGCGCATCGACAAGGTTATAATTGATTTGTCTAGGGCTTTTGAGCGCCGCTTGAATGGCACGCTCGGAAACTTCGTTAAATTCGATGCGGTTTTCTTCCGTTTCACTAAGCCCAAGCACCGTTTGCAAATGCCACGCAATCGCCTCCCCTTCTCTATCAGGGTCGGTTGCAAGGTAAACGCGATCTGCTTTCTTCGTCGCGTCCGTCAAACGCCGAATCACGTCTTCTTTCCCTTCCGAATTAACGTATTTGGGTTCGAAATTGTTTTGCAAATCGACGCCGAGCGTATGCACGGGCAAATCGCGGATATGTCCTGCCGAAGCGTCCACGCGATATTTGCCTTTGAGATACTTGGAAATTGTTTTCGCCTTGGAAGGCGACTCTACGATAATAAGATCCATTCTACGTTCCTTATGATAAAATGATAAGATTTTTTAAGTGATTGAATAGCGGTTGCAACCAAGCTCGATCACAAGCCCTTTCACCTGCAACGCCGAAAGCACGCCGCGAGCTTTGAACACGGGCACGCCCGCTTTTGCCGAAATTTCCGCGATATGCCCTTCGCCCAGCTCTTTGAGCGCGCTAAGCATTTGTTCTTCCGCTTCGGTAAGCGCAATTTGTTGTTTCTTCTCGCTATATTCTACGCCCAAACGCGCAAAAACGTCCGCCGCGTTTTCCGTTAGATATCCGCCGTTTTTTATGAGCGCGTTGCAACCTGCTCCCACGGGCGAATTTGGTGCATACGGAAACGCAAACACCGGCTTTTTAAATTCCTTAGCATACCCAGCCGTGACGAGCGCACCGCTTTTTTCTCCTGCGCTAAGCACGAGCGTTGCTTCGCCGAGTGCGGCGAGCAATTTATTTCGATAAGCGTAAGAAAAACTGCGTATAGGCGTGTCGTAGGAATGCGGAGAGATCACAAGCCCCTTTTGCATCACCTTTTCCAAAAGAGAAAGATTGCATTGGGGAAGCGCGGAAAATCCGCCTGCGAGCACGCAAATTACGTTGCCCCTTTCAAGCGCGCCTGCAATCGCCGCACTATCGCCACCTTCCGCCGCGCCCGAAACAATCGTAAACGTTCCCGAAAGCTCTTTCGCCATGCTTTCCCCAAGCACAAGTGCATGTTTGGGCGTTCGGCGCGAGCCGATCATAGTCAGTTTGCGACTTTTCAAAAGCTCTACGTTCCCAACCGCATACAGCGTTTGCGGTTTATCGGAAAGGCTTTGCCATTCGCGTGGATAATAGATAGAAGTTTGTTCAATCGCCCGAATTTCCATAGCCTACCCCTTAATCTTCCGCGCTATACGCACGATAAGAGATTGCTTCGTATAAATGTTCGGGGGTTATGTTTTCGGAAAAATCGAGATCGGCAATCGTTCGCGCTACCTTCAAAATTCTTGAACGAGCTCTCGCCGATAAATGGAAGCGATCAAACGCCGCTCTAAGCACTTCTTCGCCTTCGGGCGAAAGACGGCAATATTCTCTCGTTTCTTTCTCGCCCATTTCCGAATTGCTTTTTACTTTGCTGTTTTCAAAGCGCGCTCTTTGTATCTTTCTCGCCTCGTCCGCGCGCGCTTTCACCGCCGCACTCGTTTCCGCTTTTTCTTGCGACACCAAATCGTCGTAATCCACCCCGTCCACTTCCACTTGAATGTCAATTCTATCAAGGAGCGGCCCTGAAATGCGGGCGCGATATTTACGCACGTCGTTGGGCGTACAAACGCATTCCCGTTTCACACTACCGTGATTTCCACAAGGGCAAGGGTTCATACTCGCGCAAAGGGTGAACGAAGCGGGATAGGTCGCCGTGCCGCCTGCGCGAGAGATAGTGATCACACCGTCTTCCAACGGTTGGCGCATAGCTTCGAGTGAAGAACGCTTATATTCAGGCAATTCGTCTAAAAACAGCACGCCGCCGTGCGCAAGGGAAATTTCCCCAGGGTGCACCGTTTTATTGCCACCGCCGCAAAGCGCAACCGTCGTCGCCGTGTGGTGGGGAGTTCTAAACGGGCGTTCCGTCACAATCCCTTCTTCGCCAAGCGTACCTGCTACCGAATGTATTTTTGTGATTTCTAACGCTTCTTCAAAGCTTAAATCAGGCAATATGGTAGGGATGGCTCTTGCGAGCATGGTTTTACCGCTTCCTGGAGGCCCAACGAACAAAATATTATGTCCGCCGGCAACCGCCACTTCCAAAGCGCGTTTTGCAACCATTTGTCCTTTGATCAAGGAAAGATCGTGCGGGGAATTTTTCGCCCTTTCGCCCACTTGATAGGCTCTTGCGCACACAGGCTCTAAGGGAGCAAGCCCCGATAAATGGTTGACCACTTCTTTAAGCGTTTTTGCTGCAACCACTTCCACGCCGTGGATATAGCTCGCCTCTTTATAATTTTCATAAGGCACGACAAACTTCGTAAAGCCTTTGTCCCTTGCGGAAATGAGCGCAGGCAACACGCCCGTCACGGGGCGCAGCTCGCCGTTTAACGCAAGCTCACCTAAAAAGATAACGCCATCAACGTTTGCTTCTAACGCGCCGCTTGCCAAAAGCAAACATACTGCGACGGGTAAATCGAACGCCGTGCCTTCCTTTTTAACGTATGCAGGCGCGAGATTAACGGTGATTTTATGCATGGGAAATTCAAGCGCGCTGTTTTTCACCGCACTTCTCACCCGTTCTTTCGATTCTTTCACCGCCGCGTCAGGCAAGCCTACGATTTCATAGGCAGGCAACCCACGCGATACGTCCGCTTCCACCGTCACGGCAACGCCGTCTAAACCAGAAAGCGCGTAGCTTTGCACTCTTGCTATCATGGCTTTTCTCCTTCCTTATATATTGCCACGTTCTATTTTACCCTAAACGAACGAAAAAGTAAACAGTTTTACAGGCATTTTTCAAATAAAAAAAGTTCGCCTTTGACTTTGGGCGAACTTTTCTTTTCGGCTTTAACCGATCTTTTAAATTTTTTCTTTAACTTTCGCTGCTTTACCCGTCAACTTGCGCAGATAATACAACTTCGCTCTTCTAACCTTACCGCGTCTTACAACCGTGATGGATGCAATTTTCGGGGAATGAAGGGGATACGTTTTTTCTACGCCAACGCCGTAGGAAATGTGACGAACGGTGAACGTTTCGGAAACGCCGCCGTTTTTCTTAGCGATAACCACGCCTTCGAAGTTTTGCACTCTTTCCTTGCCGCCTTCGATAATCTTATAGCCGACCTTTACCGTGTCGCCTACTTCGAAAGAAGGAACTTCCGCTTTTAAGCTTTCTGCGTTGATTGCTTCAATCAATCCTTTCATTTTCAGACTTTACCTCCGTTATTTACGAAACGCTCTTAACCCGCTGTTTTACTCCTCGTAAAACCCAAATAAAAGGCAGAGGAACGCTCGAAGTCAACGATAATTATATAGCATTTTCTTTTCTTTGGCAAGCGTTTTTGCCACCATTTTGATAAATTTTTTAACTTTTTTCTTACAAAGCGAACAAGTATACATAATACGCGGCGAAACCGAGAAGCATCACAATCCCGCCCCAACGACGTATTTTTTGACCTTTGAAACAGCCCAAACCCGTCAACAACAACGTTGCACAAAGCGCGATCACGCCGTCGATTAAAAATTCGCTAGCAAAAGGCAAGGGAATGATCATTGCCGCAATACCGAGCGTTCTAATGATATTGAAGATACAGCTACCCACGATGTCGCCCACGGCGATATCCGTATCCCCTTTCGTTGCCGCAACCACGCAGGTGACAAGCTCGGGTAAGGATGTGCCGATCGCCACCACCGTCAAACCGATGATGCGTTCGGAAACGCCGAAGTTTTCCGCAATCGCCGTTGCGCTTTCCACGGCAAGATTTGCACCAAGCACAACGATTGCAAGCCCTACGATCGTCACCACGCTCAAAAACCACGTGTATTCTTTCATCGCTTTATACCAACGGCCGTAAGCGGTTTTAGGCACTTGAGCATCGCCGTCGTCAGGAATAATCACTTCTTCTCTATTTTCTAGCGCAAGCGCATATTGTGGCTCGCTTTTTCTTTGCTTCATGGCGATCCAAATAAGTGCCACCGTATACACGATGGAGATCACGAAAAACAAAATGCCTTCCCATCTTTCAAGCGTGCCGTTCAAACCGCAAAGCAACAATAGCGCCGACGAGCCGATAAGCACGGGGAAATCGATACGAAGCGTATCCTTATGCACGGGCAAGTTGGCAATCACCGCCGCGAGCCCTAAAATGAGCAAAATATTGGTGATGTTGCTGCCTACGATGTTGCCGATGGCAATATCCACGTCCCCCTGCACCGCAGAAATAATCGACGTTGCAAGCTCGGGCGCACTCGTACCAAACGCCACGATCGTCAAGCCGATCACAAGTTGGGGCACGCGCAATTTCTCCGCAATCCCCGCCGCACCGTCTACAAACCAATCCGCGCCTTTTACCAAGCAAACGAAGCCGATAATCAGCACCACAATCGCCGTTCCGATATCCATAATTTCTCCTTACGTTTTCATTTTAACCGTTTACGCGTATTATTATTATAGCATATCTTAAAACGCTTGTCAACGATTCTCTTTTTTGCTTTTATTTTTCTTTTCTCTTATGTTTTTTATTGACATTATTTATATTTTCTTTTATAATAAATGAAGTGTTATTACAATGGAGGATTTTATGGACTTTTTATTGCAAGGATTCCAAGCGCTTACGTGGCAACAAGTGGCTATGTGGGCTATCGGCGGAATCTTGATTTATTTGGCTATTAAAAAAGACATGGAACCTGCGCTTTTGCTTCCTATGGGCTTTGGCGCGATTCTCGTCAACCTGCCCCTTTCGCCCGTAATCGGCAGCGGAGAAGGCGGCGAACACCTTGGTATCATCACTTCCCTTTTCAAAGTGGGTATCGAAGCAAGTGAAGCAATGCCCCTTTTGCTCTTTATCGGTATCGGTTGTATGATCGATTTCGGTCCGCTTCTTTCCAATCCCAAGCTCTTTATCTTGGGCGGCGCGGCGCAGCTTGGCATTTTCGTCACCATCATCTTTGCCGCTATGATCGGCTTCCCCTTAAACGACGCGGCTTCCATTGGTATCATCGGCGCGGCGGACGGTCCGACGGCAATTTTGGTCGCACAACAACTTATGTCTAAATATCTCGGTCCTATCATGGTGGTAGCCTATTCGTATATGGCGCTCGTGCCTATCGTGCAACCTGCCGTGATTAAAATGTGCACCACCAAAAAAGAACGTTTAATCCGCATGAAATATAACGCGAAGCAAATTCCGCAACTGATGCGTATTTTGTTTCCGATTATCGTTACGATCATTTCCGGTTTGATCGCTCCCGATTCCCTTTCGCTCGTGGGTATGTTGATGTTTGGCAACCTTTTGAGAGAATGTGGCGTTTTGAAATCCCTTTCGGAAACAGCGCAAACGACGTTCTCCAACATCATCACCCTGCTTCTTGGTATCACGATCGCTTTCCAAATGCAAGCAGAAGCTTTCATCAAGATTGAAACGCTTATCATTATGGCGCTCGGCTTGTTCGCGTTCGTATTCGACACAGTCGGCGGCGTTATGTGCGCGAAAGTGATCAACCTGTTTAGCAAAGAAAAAATCAATCCTATGCTCGGTGCGGCGGGTATCTCCGCGTTCCCGATGGCTTCGCGCGTCGTTGCAAAAATGGGCACGAAAGAAGATCCGTCCAATCACCTTTTGATGCACGCGGTCGGCGCAAACGTTTCGGGACAAATCGCTTCCGCTATCGTCGGCGGCTTGATTATCGGTATACTCGGCCCCTTCTGCGGCTTATAATAAGGAGAGAAAGAATATGTTGAATTTAATCACTTTATTGACAGCTTTTGATAATCTCACCCCTATGAATTGGGAAGTAATCGCCCCCGCTCTTAACTTCTTATGGCAAGGATTGCTCGCGATCTTCGTCGTAATCGGCTTAATCATTGTCGCCGTGAAACTTACGGCTTTTGCGATCGCGAAATGCGACGAAATGAAAAAACGCCGCGAAGAAGCGCAAACGGAAAACGAACAAGCCAATTCGTAAACCCTTTTAAGACAGTTGACAAAACCGACGTTTTCGGCGTATACTATACGTAAACAAACGTCGGTTTTCTTTTTTGGAGCATAACGTTATGACAAATCTTTTAATCAAACTTTTTGTTAAAAATAAAGACGATTTATCTTCCGCGCAAGGGCGGGGTGCTTATGCCACGCTTGCAAGCGTGACAGGCATCGTTTTGAATGTTCTTCTCTTTGTGGGCAAGCTCGTTTTGGGGCTCGTTGCCGCTTCCGTTGCTATCGTTGCAGACGCGTTTAACAATATCTCGGATGCAGGCTCGGCGGTGATTGCCTTGATCGGGTTTCGGCTTGCCGCAAAGCCCGTCGATAAGGAACACCCCCTCGGTCACGGCAGGCTTGAATACGTTGCCGCGTTTATCGTGGACATGTTGATTGTTCTCGTTGGCTTCGAGCTTTTGAAAACGTCGGTGGAAAAAATTATAACGCCCACCTTGCCAAACGTTGGAAACGTCACGCTGATCTTGCTTGGCGTTGCCATTCTCGTGAAATTTTGGCTCTTCTTTTTCTATCGCAAAATTGCAGAAAAAATCAATTCGTCCGCAATTAAAGGCGCGGCGTTCGATTCCCTTTCCGATTGTTTTGCAACGGGGCTCGTTTTAATTTCCGCTTTAATCGCGCGTTTTTGGGGCTTGGCAATCGACGGCTACGCTGGCATACTCGTTGCTGTTTTTATCGGCTTTGCAGGCGTCAAAGCGGCAAAAGAAACGATCGATCTTTTGCTCGGCTCGCCCCCCGATCCCGAATTCATCAAATCTATCTATGCATTCACGCAAAATTATCCGCGCATCGTTGGCATTCACGACGTTATGGTGCACGATTACGGCGTGGGACGGCAAATCGTGTCCTTTCACGCGGAAGTCCCTGCCGATTCGGATATCAACGTGGCGCACGAAGAAGTGGATCAGTTGGAACGGGATATGCATGAAAAATTTGGCTGTATCGTGACGGTGCATTTAGATCCCATCGTGGTGAACGACCCCATCGTGCAAGGGCTTCGCGAATTTTGTGAAACGTCTGCAAAAGAAGTGCACCCCGATTTCTCCATTCACGATTTCCGCATGACGAAAGGAGAAACGAAAATCAATCTCATCTTCGATTTGCTTTTGCCTGTCGATTGTAAAATGAGCGCGGCGGAAGCGGAAAAAGCCGTTTCCTTAAAAATATGCGAACAAAACCCCGATTATTCTTGCGTGATTCGCGCCGAACACCCTTTCGTTTAATTTACGTTAAAAACACAACCGCCGTCCTTTTTCGACAAGGACGGCGATATTTTTTGTATAGGTGTATTTCGTTTTATCAATATAATTCGTAATCGCCTGGATATAAGTTCGTATAAGGCTTTTTATGCTTATGTGCATAGAGCAACGTCCTGTAAGCTCCCCCATAATGCTTGCTTACGTAAGCAAACACGTAATCTGCTCGATCCACCATCCACTCGTTTCTTTTTATTATTGCGAATTTTTTCGGAACGTTTTCAATTTCGGGATAAATAATTTCGTCGTAGTGTTTTTGAAGAATCTCTTTTCTCTCGTTTAACCATTTGCCTAAATACGGTGCAATAAATATCACTTTCGCGTTTTTGTGGCGTTGTTTATATCTTCTTGCACATTTGCGCGCAAAACTATCAAATCCACCGTATCCGCCGAGATAAAACATAACTTGCTTGTCACGAGCAACTATTTCCAAAACTTTAAGCAACCTTTCTTCATCTTCTAAACTGCTTGTATAGTTTGAATGTCCACAAAAGGTAATAATCATCATTTTTATCCTTTATGTAAGAGTACATTCATATTATAACAAACGCAAGAGAAAAAAGCAACCGATAGGGAAGTACCCATTCTTATGTTTTTCTACAAAAAGAATATAATAAATATGGAAGTGTTCTTTCGTATATATTCTTTCAAGGGGGGTATGAAGTGACTGTTAATGATGCTGTGGCAAAAAGGATAATCGGTTTGCTTGCCGAAAAGAAAATGACTCAATATCGTTTAGAGCAACTTTCAGGCATTCAACACGGTCATATGCAATGGATTATGAGCGGCAAAAGCAAAACAGTCACCCTTTCAACTGTTTTGCGCATCGCCAATGGTTTTGGTATGACTGTGCTGGAATTTTTAGATAACGATATGTTTCTATTTGAAAACCTTGAAGTCGAATAATTTGTCAACAATAAAAAAGGCGAGATTGACCAAACAATCTCGCCTTTTTCCATTTTTCTTTTATTAACGAATGAAATTCGTCATGATTTTGCGTTCACGCACGGGTTCAAGCCCTGCTTCCTTGCCAAGCTGTAAGCATTTCAAAACCCAAGCCATATTGTTGCCTAAAATGCGCATGGTTTGCAAGCCTTCTTCGTCTTTTAAGACTTCTTCGGCGAAATTGCCATGTACTTCGTTCCAATAATTCGAGCCCACAACAAGCATGTTGTTGATCGTGAAATATTTATTGATCACGTCAAAGGTGGTGCTTGCGCCTGCTCTTCGGCAGCTCACCACCGCCGCCGCAGGTTTAAAGGCGAGCTTTTTGCCGCCGCTATAAAACACGCGATCCATAAAGGACACGAGCGCGCCCGATGCGGACGCATAATATACGGGCGAGCCAAACACGAAGCCATCAAACTCAGCCGCCTTTTCCACAAATTCGTTCACGGCATCGTCCATCACGCATTTGCCGATTTTTTTACAAGCCCAGCAACCTTTGCAACCGCTCATGTTCTTCCCAGCAAGCTGGAAAATTTCCGTTTCAATGCCGTTTGCATTCAGCGCCTTTTCCACTTCACAAAGTGCGGTATAAGTGCAACCCTTTTCGCGCAAACTGCCGTTCACAAGCATAACTTTCATAAATTTTTATCTCCTGTTTCTATCATTTTTAAACATTGTTTACACGCCGTTGGAAGAGAAATCGTTTCCTCGATTTCAGCCAAAGTGTAAGTGTCAAACGGCGCGACGTCCGTTTGTATCCATATGCAGGTGATATCCCACTTGATATGGGTGAAAATATGGGTGAAGCGTTGCCGTTTTTTCTCCGTGAACTCGTACACGCCCCACTCGTTTAACACTTCTTTTTCACTTTCTCCGTAAGTGACGAACGATGGAAATTCGTTCATGCCTTTCAAAACGCCCTGCTCTCTTCTTCTTATGCAAAACCCTTCGGGGGTTTGTATCAAGAACACGAAAACCTTTTCTTCACGCTTCCCCTTTTTTTCGGGCAAAACGGGAAATTCTTTTTGCGTGCCGTTCTTATTCGCCATGCAAAGCCCTGCAAGCGGACACATATCACACGCAGGCGAGAGGGGTTTACAGATAAGCGCACCAAGCTCGAACAAGCTTTGCGTAAACGCAGATTCTTTCCCCTTCGGATACACTTTTGAAAGCTCGATTTCTAAATGTTTTCTATATTTGGGGTCGGAAATCACCGTTTTGTTTTCCGTGAGCCTTGACGCCACGCGAAACACGTTTCCATCTACCGCGGCATAAGGTTTTCCAAAGGCAATCGAAGCAATCGCGCCTGCCGTGTAGCTTCCAATCCCTGCAAGTTTTTTAAGCGCATCAATATCGTCGGGGAAAATTCCGCCATATTCAAACACAATCGTTTTTGCCGCCTTTTGCATATTGCGCACACGGCTATAATATCCAAGCCCTTCCCAAAGCTTTAAAAGTTTTTCTTCTTCGCAAGAAGCAAGCGCTTCCACGCTTGGCAGCTCTTTTATAAAGCGCGCGTAATATTCTTTCACCGCTTCCACACGCGTTTGTTGTAGCATGATTTCCGACACCCAAACGTGATAGGGCGTGGGATTTTTTCGCCAAGGCAAATCGCGTTTATTCTCTTCATACCAAGAAAGCAAGGGGGCAGGTATGCGGCTAAATATCTTGTCTTCTAAATTTTGCAAAAAATCAATCTCCCTTATCACTTATGTAAGAAGCATTGAGATAAATGATCGTTTCCAAAACGGACGGCGAATCGGGATATTGAATGGCGATCGGCATAGAAAGGGAAGAATCTTCTCCCACGTAAGTGACGTCCGCTCGCCCTTCTTCACGAGTCGTCACAAGACAATTTCCCACCCCGACAAACACGCCGGGATTGCCGCTGAAAATGCTTTTCATAAGCTCCACGCCGCTGATAATCACCACGTTCTTTTCGCGCGCGAGCATATCTAAAAATTCCCTATATTCGTCAAGATCGCCGCTCGCGTTCGTTTCAGAAAGCTCTTCTAAACCGTCGAGCACCAAAAACAATTTTGGATAGCCTACGCCGCGCGCGTATTCCGAGATCAATCCTTTCACGCACGCCTTTGCCTTTTCTAAATCGGCTTTCGTGCGCACGTAGGGCACAGTCACGTCAATGCCTTTATAACGTAAAAGTTCGCCATATTCCGCGCGGGGCGAAACCACCAAGAAATTCGCTTCCGCCTTTTCATATAAACGAGAAAGGGTGATCAAAAGGCGTTTGATAAACGTGGTGCGCTTTGCGCCCGTGATGCAAGTGTGATTGGGAGTGAACGAATGCTCCACCGTTTGCGAAAGCACCGCATCCCCTGCCGCATCAAGCCCAAGCGGAAACCCTGCTTTGAGTGCGTTGCGTTCCCCTTCGCCACTCGCCTTTTCCGCCAAAAACGTGATAAATTCTTCCGCGCGCATACCCTTTCTCCTTTGATAAAAATCTTCTTAATTTCAGTATACTACAAAGCGAAAAAAAAGTCAAGCAAATAAAGAAACCGCGCGTAGGCAGTTTTGCCATGCGCGCAGTTGTCTGTTTTAATTATAAAGCACGAAATAATTTTCTTTATCAAACGTGATTTCCACGTCCATTTCTTCTCCGCTTTGTTCACGCAAAACTTTCAACGTGATCGTGTCGCCCTTTCGCACCGTTAAAAGCATATCATTGAGCATAAAACTTCTCGAAATCAAAGTGGTTTTTCCATCAATCACGATCGCTTTAATCACGTCGCCCACCTTCAGTTTTCCATCGCCAGCCACACCGTTTGAAACGCTTACGATCGTGATTTCTTCAGTGATCACAAGCTTACCGCTATCGTTCAAGCTTGCGCTGGAAGCCGTTTGCATACACGTGACACCAAGCATTGCGCGTTTTACCACGCCTCCGTTATCCTGTATGTTTTCTATTAGATATTTTACCTGTGTAATCGGCAGAGCATAACCCATGTTGTCCGTTTCTTCTTCCACGTTCTTGGCGTTCGTGATCCCGATCAATTCGCCTTGAGCATTGAAAAGCGCACCGCCTGAATTGCCGTGGTTGATCGCCGCATCCGTTCTAAGCACGCGATAATAAATGGTTTCCGCCGAATTATCCAGCGCCGACATATCAATCGTTTCCGATTCCACGGAAACTACGCCCATCGTTGTGGATATCCCCTGCCCGTTCGCGTTGCCGATCGCGTACACCTTTTCACCAACCGTCACCGCATTGGAATCGCCCATTTTCGCTTCCGTCACCGCGCTCGTTTTTAAATATGCGCTGTTTTCCACTTTCAAAAGCGCAATATCATAATCCATCGCGCCGCCAACGAACGTTGCTTTGATACCGTCGCCGCCCATGTCGCCTTGGTCGTTTTTATCCACTTTACCATCTTCGTTCACGTCGGAAAGCACGTATTTACCCGTCGATTGATCGAGTTCACCGCCCGAAGAGAAAAGATTGCGCGCACCGTAGGGGTAAACGTAGATACAATCGGAAATGTCGTTTTCCGTATCAACGCCTAAGCTATATAACACGTGATAATTGGTGACAATTAGCGCATTGCCCTTTTCTTTATCCAAATCAATTACGACACCGCTACCCGCCGAAGCGTTCACTTCCACGATCGTTTTCGTAACCGTTCCGTTAAACCAACCCTGCCCACGATAAGTGGACGTTGTGGTGAATGCGCAACACACGCTCATAACGGACGAAATGTTTTTTGCAATCGTTTCCGTATCGTTGTTTTCCTTGATATCTGCGGATAAATATTCTTTTAAAAATTCCAAAAACGTGCCTTCATAGCCCACTTCTTTCGCCGCTTCGTAAATAGCTTGGATCTCTACGTCGTTGCCGTCTTCCCCATCTCGTCCGTCTCTTCCGTTTAAGGACGCAAGCCACTCCGCTTCCGTGCCTTTAAAACCGTTTTTCACGGCGATATCGTAAGCGTTGATGACCTCCGCAGTGCAAGCGCCAAAACCTGCCGCCGTCGCTGTCGCACAAGCAATCGCTAAAATCCTTTTCATCATTTTTTTCATTTATTTCCTCCGTGTGGTCGCAATTAAATCTTCTTCCACGCGATATTTTTCTCTTTTACAGGTATTATTATACCCTATCATTTCGTTGCTTTATTTAAATTTGTTTGAAATTTGTGTGAAATTAAAAACCTTCCAGCTCGTCGAGCGTGAGTTCAAACGACGGGATAAAATGCTCGAAGAAATAATCAATTTCCGGCATTTTTCGAGCGCGTAAATCTTCTTCTATGCTCTTTTTCGCTTTGACAAACTCGCCGTTGCCCGATTTGAGCTCTTCCAAGCATTTGATATACGCCGCAAGCCTATCGGCGGCTTTCACAAGCTTATATTCCACGTCTTCTTCGTTTGCTAAAACGTAGGGCGCGATCTCCCCTTGCAACTTTTCAGGGAGCGTTGCAACAATCTTTTCACACGCGCTCTTTTCCAGCTCCTTATACGCGCCTTGAATGCTACGATTATAATATTTAATAGGCGTAGGCAAATCGCCCGTCATCACTTCACTCGTTTCGTGATAGGTCGCATAAAGCACCGTTTTTAAAACGTCCGCCTTGCCACCAAACTCTTGGTTATGAATGATTGCGAGCGCGTGCGCTAAAAGAGTCACGCTATACGAGTGCTCCATGATGTTTTCTTCCCTTACCGAGCGCATAAGCTGCCAACGCTTGATATATTTCATTCTATCCAAATATGCGTAAAAATCGTGTCGCATTTTTTTCTCCATTCGCTTGACATTTGCAAGCGCTTTGATTATAATATACTTACAAAATTTAAATATCCGTCGTGGGTGCTTTGAAAAAAGCTGAGATTATACCATTGGAATCGGCAAGGTAATACTTGAGCGAGAGATTGATAACCGTTTTTCCGTTCTTTTGATTGAGCGAGAAAAAACCATTTGTTTGTCCCACGAAAGCTATATCGTGTGGGCATTTTTCTTTGTTTGAAAAAGTTTGAAAAACGCAAGCGGCGGAAAAAAGGAGGTTTTTTTATGTTTCTTTATTCCCTGCTCGAAGTTTCCGAGCAAACGACGGAAATCGTGAAATGGATTTCCGTAGCTGCCATACTCCCGTTGCTTGCCGTGATCGCCGCAATCTCCCTTGCGCGAAATACGTCGCGCAACCCTAAGCGCATTGCCTTTGCTGGCGTGTGCGTGGCTATGTCGTTTACCCTTGCCCTGATCAAATTTAGCCCTATTCAATATGGTGGCTCTATCACGCTCGCGTCCTTTGTGCCCATTATGCTCTACGCCTACGTTTACGGCGCTAGAGACGGGTTTATCGTGGGGCTCGTGCACGGGCTTTTAAACTTCATTGAAGATCCCTATATTCTCACCCCTGCCACCTTCCTTTTGGATTATTTGCTTGCGTTCGCAAGTGTGGGCGTGATGGGATTTTTCGGAAAAATGCGCCGCAAAGAAAAGAGTGTTTTACCGCTCGTGCTCGGCACTTTAAGCGTGTTTGCCGTGCGGTTTGTCTGCCATCTTTGCTCGGGCGCAATCTTCTTTATGCAAGGCGCGGTGTGGGTGGATTTCCCCGCTTGGGCAAACGCAAACGCGTTCGTTTATTCCTTCTTCTATCAATGCGTATATATCCCTGCCGATTGCCTTATCGCCACGCTCGTACTTATCGCGCTTGCGAAAACGGGCGTCGTTGATCGGCTCGTAAAAATGATGAAAGGAAACAGGGAAAATCAATAAACGGCAATTTCGTCGAAAATCTTTTTATCGACGACAAGCTTTTTATTCTCCAAATCTACGCGTTTAATAACGCCTTTCACGGCAGGGAAAAGTATCTTTTTCCCTGCTTTTTCAATGGTGTAAATATCCGAAGAGAAATTGCTTATATCCGTCACCGTGCCAAGCGCTTCCCCTTCTTCCGTTTCACAAAGTAGCCCTATAATATCCACGATATAATATTGCCCTTCTTCTAAAGCAGGGCCGTCGTCGCGCTCCCCTTCGATGGTTTTCCCGCGAAGAAGCTCGGCGGCGTTGCGATCGGGTACGCCCCGAAGCCCCAAATATGCCGCCCCGTCGTTCCCTATGCGAAAGGACAAAATTTTATAAGGATTGCCGTCGATATACACCGTTTTAAACGCCTTTACGTTTTCAGGCGCGTCGGTGAACGTTTTTACCTTGATTTCCCCGCGAATCCCTTGCGGTTTTAACACTTCGGCTATGACTAAACGACTCATATTCCACTCCTTGTTAAATGCCAAAAAAGGCTTCCGTTTGAAAGCCTTTTTGCCGTCTAAACTTTGACAAGCTTATTCTTCGTCCGCGCTGTCCACGGTTTCGCCGTTTCTTTCGCGGATCTCCACCACGTATTTTTTGCTATCTCTGGGCGTTGCCGCGCGCACGATGGTACGCATTGCTTTGGCAATCTTGCCCTGTTTGCCAATCACCTTGCCCATATCCGAGGGCGAAAGCACGACGTTCACTTCGATTACGTGGTCTTTTTCAATCACTTCGTATTCGACGTTTTCTTTATCTTCGGCAAATTGACCGACGATATATTTGATTAAATCTAACATGATTTAAGCTCCTTTTCGATACACCACCACTCTTTCAAGCGGCGAAAATCAAGCAAGACACGGGCAAAACAAAGCACCTGCGGCGTTTCCAACAGGCGTTTACTTTTGTGTAAACAAGCAAGGGGAAACGCACATGGGGCAAAGCTTTGCACGATGGTTTCTTGATTTTATTTATCGGATTTTTTGCCTTTCGTCTTGGAAGGGCTCAATTTTTCGCTCTTTTCTACCACGCCTGCTTTCACGAGCAAGTTTTTAACCGTTTCGGTGGGTTGTACGCCCTTTGCAAGCCAAGCTTTCGCTGCTTCTGCGTTCATGTCAAGTTCCACAGGATCGCAGGTGGGTCTATAATGACCAACGCATTCGATGTATTCGCCGGTAGCAGCTTTTCTGCTATCCACAGCTACAACACGGTAGATAGGGTTCTTTTTGTCGCCCATTCTCATAAGTCTCATTTTTACCATAATTCATACCTCCAAAGTATCTTAAAATATTTTTTTCTTTATTTAAAACGGTAAACGGAATTTTCCGCGTCCGCCTTTTAACTGTTTCATCAAAAGCTTCGTTTGTTCAAATTGTTTCAAAAGCTGGTTCACGTCCTGCACGCTCGTGCCCGAGCCGCTTGCAATCCTGCGCTTTCTCTTGCTATCGATAATCGACGGGTTATCTCTTTCCGCTTTCGTCATGGAAAGAATAATCGCTTTCGTGCGCTCAATCTTCTTTTCGTCGATATCGCTTTCGTTCACTTTGAACTTACCAGCGCCGGGGAGCATGGAAAGCATTGCGCTTGCGCCACCCATTTTCTTCATCATGGAAAACTGCTCTAAATAATCGGAAAGGGTGAACGAATTTGCAAGCATTTTTTGTTGCATCTTCTTCGCATCTTCTTCCGTGATCGTTTGTTGCGCCTTTTCGATGAGCGAGAGTACGTCGCCCATGCCGAGTATTCTCGATGCCATTCGATCGGGATAGAACGGCTCTAAATCGGTGAGCTTTTCGCCCACGCCGATAAATTTGATGGGCTTCCCCGTCACCGCCTTGATGGAAAGACAAGCACCGCCGCGCGTGTCGCCGTCAAGCTTGGTCAAAATTACGCCTGTGATGCTTAAACGATTGTTAAACGTTTCCGCCACGTTCACCGCTTCTTGTCCCGTCATCGCGTCCACAACCAAAAGCGTTTCCGTGATTTCCACTTCTTTTTTGATGTTTTCAAGCTCTTGCATGAGCGTATCGTCGATTTGTAAACGCCCTGCCGTGTCCAAAATCACCGTGTCAAAGCCCTTTGATCTTGCGTGCTCAATCGCTTGTTTTGCCGTTTTTACAGGATTTTGTGTGCCCTTTTCAAAGACTTCCACCTGCGCGTTTTTGCCCACCACTTGCAGCTGCGTGATTGCCGCGGGGCGGTAGATATCCCCTGCCACGAGCAAGGGCGTTTTGCCTTGCTTTTTCAGCTGAATTGCGAGCTTGCCGCAAAGGGTGGTTTTCCCTGCGCCTTGCAAACCGCACATCATAATCACAGTGGGAAGCTTGGGCGAAACTTCGATCTTTGCGTTTTTCGCACCCATAAGCGCGATCAATTCTTCGTTGACAATTTTGATCACTTGTTGCGCGGGATTGAGCGACGACAAAATTTCTTGCCCCACCGCCTTTTCGGAAACTTCCGCGATAAACTGCTTGGCAACTTTCAAATTGACGTCCGCTTCTAAAAGTGCAACGCGTACTTCACGCATTGCCGTGCGGATTTCAAGCTCCGTCAGTTTTCCCCTTTTCGTGAGCTTGGAAAATATATGATTTAATCTTTCCGATAACGAACCGAATAAAGCCATTACGTCCCCTTTTATTCCGTTTCTATAATTTCCGAGCCAAATTCCCTATGCACACCATCAAGCTTTTCTTTAAGCGCGCGTGCCGCAGGCGAATTTTGCTCCTTGATAAATCTTCCAACTTCCGTCATATACGCCGAATATTCTCTCGATACGTCGGTGAGCATTTTCAAAAACCCAAGTTTTTCGTCATACGTTTCCAACTGCTTTCTACACTTATTCAAACAATCGGAAACGCTTTGCCGTGAAACACCCTTTTGCTCTGCGATTTCTCCCAAAGATAAATCGTAGTTGAAATATAAATCGGTGATTTCCCGTTGTGTTTGGGTGAGCAGCGGAGAATATAAATCCCAAAGCTGTAAAAACTTCAAATCGTCTTTCATTGCAACCATTATACCCTATAAAAGCACGCCTGTCAAGCATTTTTACTTGACAGGTGGAAATTTTTTTGAAAAATAGGCGATAGAGTTTTTAAACAAATAATTGCAGCAAATCAACGAGAATCGCAAAACCAAACAAGAAAATGATGCCGACAAGGTGAATGATGGTTTCAATTTTTCTGTTCACAGGTTTTTTGCGTATCCATTCAATCAGGCAGAAAATCACTTTACAACCGTCGAGCGCGGGCACGGGCAAAAGGTTGAACACGGCAAGATTGACACCGATAAACGCCGCAATGTTCAAAAAGGACATGAGTCCGCTTGAAGCCGCCTCCGCCGTCATGCTGATCGTCGTGACAGGCCCGCCCATGGCGTTGATTCCAAGCTTGCCTGTCAAAAGTTCGCCAAGCGAGCGAAGTACCGTGCCGCCGATTTTAAACGAATAAACGAACGAATGTCCGATAGACGAGCCAAAATCTTGATCTTCCGTCACGGTGAAGAGCCCATAGATATTCATCGCTTTGAGAAGTGTTTGCGTATCCGACATGTTTGCAAAATTCGCATCCGCCGCAAGCACGAGCGTACGCGTGACAATCTTTCCTTGCGAAGAAACCAAAACGGGAATTTCCGTGCCTTTCTTTTCGCCGCTAAGGGCGTCTAAATAATCGGTGATCAAATACACGGTCTTGCCGTTTACCTTTAAAATGTGATCACCCGTTTGCAAACCGCTTGCCGCGCTCTCGATATCCGTTTGAGCTTGTGCCGCCGTTTGCTCGGGCTTTTCCACCACCACGGAATAAACGGGTCTACCGCACCCTGCGAACATAACGACGAGCAACAAAAGCGCTAAGATATAATTCATCGTCGCGCCTGCCACAAGCACCAAAATACGCTTCCAAGGCGCTTGATCGTTAAAGCGTTCTCCTTTGGGCTCTGGATATTCTTCTTCCATTTCGTCGTTTTCTTCAAGGACGGTTGCTTCAGCTTCTTTTTCTTCCGTTTCGTCGCCAAATTCGTCTTCGCCGTCGAACGCGCAATAGCCGCCAAGCGGAATCAAGCGAAGGGCAAACAGTTGCCCCGATTTTTTGCTACGTTTTTTAAAAATAGCAGGTCCGAAACCCACGGAAAATTCGGTGATTTTAAAATTTAAAAGCTTGCCGACGATATAGTGCCCAAATTCGTGCACCGTCACCATGGCAAGCAAAATGCCGATCGCAAGGGCGATCGAACCAACGCTCTTTAATAAATTTACCGCTAAAACGCTTTGAATAACCAAATTCCTACAACCCCTTTTTCGCAATATCTTCTATAAATTCTTTTGCGTATATGCGAGCGCACGCGTCCGTTTCTTGCAAAACATCATAGCTCGTCGGTTTTGCGCGCTCCGTTTTCTTTAAAGCGTATGCAATCGTTTCCGCGATTTGTAAAAACCCAATTTTCTCTTGTAAAAACGCGCCAACGGCAATCTCGCCAGCCCCGTTCAAAGCGCAGGGATAGTTATCCCCCCATTCCGCCGCCGTGGGCGCAAGATCATAGCAAGGGAACGCCTTTCTCTCCAAGGGCAAAAAGCGAATTTGCCCAAGCGACACGAAATCGAGCGGTTTTAAATTGCACTCCAAACGCTTTGGATAGGTGAGCGCAAGTTGAATGGGCAATTCCATCGTAGGATAGCTCATTTGCGCCAAAATGCCACCGTCGGCAAACTCCACCATCGAATGGATAATGCTTTCCGGTTGCACCACCGTTTGGATTTTATCAAGCGTAGTGTCGTAAAGCCATTTCGCTTCAATCACTTCAAACCCTTTGTTGAGCAAAGTCGCCGAATCAATGGTGATTTTCGCTCCCATTTGCCAAGTGGGATGCTTGAGCGCGGAAGCGGGCGTCACGCTTTCAAGCTGCGCTTTCGTATAACCGTAGAACGGGCCGCCGCTTGCCGTGATGATAAGTTTAGAAAAGGGCGCGTCTAAACGGAAATTTAACGCCTGCCAAAGTGCCGAATGTTCGCTATCAACGGGCATTAAACGCACACCTGCCCCTTTGATTTTATTCATAACAAGTTCGCCGCCGCAAACAAGCGTTTCCTTGTTTGCAAGCGCGATATCCTTTTTGAGTTCAATGGCTTTTAAACTATATTTAAGCCCTGCAAAACCCGTCGCTGCGATAAACGTCACGTCGCCGTAAGAAATTGCTTCTTCCGCCGCGTTTTCGCCGTAAACAAACCGCGTGCCTTGGGGGATGCGAGCTTCTATCGATTTCCCTGCCCTTTCGTCTACAAGCGCGGCAAACTTAGGTTTAAATTCAAGCACCTGCTCTAAAAATATTTCCGCCGAAGCGTTTGCCACCAAGCTTTCAATTTTGAATTTATCGCTATGACGGCGCACGACCGAGCAAACCTGCCGACCGATCGAGCCCGTTGAGCCAATTAAAGCAATGCTTTTCATTACCACACCACAAGACGAATGAGCGCAAACACGAGATATACCGTCATGCTCGCAAACAACGTGCCGTCGATGCGATCGAGTATGCCTCCGTGTCCAGGAATAAGCTTACCCATGTCTTTAATGCCAAGGCTACGCTTAATGCAGCTTTCCACGAGATCGCCAAACTCCGTTGCCGCCGCCGCCAAGAAACCCATTGCAAGATACACAGGCAACCAAATGTGCATATCTACGTAGCCCACGCCCGTGATTGCGTTATAGACAAAATAGATAACCGCCGATGCCACCACGCCGCCAATGAGCCCACCGATACCACCGATAATCGTCTTGTTCGGGCTGATTTCAGGCGCTAATTTATCAGGGAATTGATGTTTAAACGCACGGCCAAAGAAGAATGCGAACGTGTCGCAAATGGGTGAAACAGCGAACACGAACAACACCATAAGGTCGGAATTGAACGCAAGCGTTTGAAGCAACACAGGGAATTTCCCTTGCGCAACCGCCACGGGATCGGATACGTGATTGACAAGCACGAGCACCATCAAAAGGAGCGTGGGATAGAGCGATGCAAAAAACGAAACGCCTAAATTTTCAGGCGTCGTTTCTTCGTGACGAAGCACGAGCAAGGATAAAAGCACCGCGCCCATTGCAACGAAAAACACACTTGCAACGTACAAACCATAACGGAAATAATATTCCGAAAGCGCACACCCAGGGATACAAAAAATAGTAAACACAAACACAATCACGCGTTCGGCTTTGGTCATTTTATCTTGCATGGCACGCAAAATTTCTATCGTACCCAAAATTGCGAACGCATAAATGAGCACGTCGAAACAAAAATCGTGTACGAAAATTTTTAAAAGGAAAAAGCTAAGCAAAACTGCCACGTAGCAAATCCCTGATATCACTCTTTTTTTCATAAAATTTCTCTTCCTTTCGGCGCAAAACCGTCAAAGTTGTTCATCCGTTTTCCCGAACCTACGCACCCTTTGATTAAACCATTCAATCGCCACGTCTAAATCCTTATCCGAAAATTCGGGGAACATTTTATCGGAAAAATAAAGCTCCGCATACGCCGCTTGCCAAAGCAAGAAATTGGATAAGCGCACTTCTTTCCCCGTGCGAATGATCAAATCAGGATCAGGTTGATTTCCTGTATATAAAAGCGAAGAAAAGCTTTCTTCCGTGAGCTTTTCCCCGCGTTCGATTGCAAGATTTGCCGCACGCACAATCTCCGCACGCGAGCCATAGCAAAGCGCAACGTTTATGCCTTTCCCTTCAAAACTCTCCGTTTTCGCTTGCGAATCGATCAATATTTTTTGCACGTCGTCAGGCAAAAGGGAAATCTCGCCGATCACACGAAGCCTAACGCCACGCGCGCAAATGCGCTCCATATACTGTGCGAAATGATTGCGAATTAAATCGTATAAGCCGCCGAGCTCTTCCTGCGGACGTTTCAAATTTTCCGTGGAAAGCGCGTACACAGTGATATAATCCACACCAAGGTCAAACGCGTGCTCCATGAGCCCGATCATGCGCTCCATGCCCTTTTTATGCCCGAAAGAACGGGGCATCAAGCGCTTCTTCGCCCAACGCCCGTTTCCGTCCATAATCAGTGCGATATGTTTGGGAAGTCTTGCTTCCTTTATTTTATGTTCCGCCATAGTTTAAATAGACGTGAGTTCCTTTTCTTTGTTAGCAATGATGATTTCGAGCTTGGACATATATCCAGCCACCGCTTTTTCCACGTCCGCTTCGCAAGATGCCGCTTCGTCTTCAGAAAGTTCTTTCGCCGTCTTCATCTTCTTGATCACGTCCATCGCTTCACGGCGGTGGTTGCGGATCGCAACTTTCGCATCTTCGCCCATCTTCTTTGCTTGCTTAGCAAGTTCTTTTCTTCTTTCTTCCGTCATAACGGGGAACACCAAACGGATCACTTGCCCATCGTTCGTCGGCGTGAGCCCGATGTTCGATTGTATAATCGCTTTTTCCACCGCTTTCAAAAGGGATTTATCCCAAAGGTTGATTTGTAAGCAACGTGCATCGAGTGCCGACACGTTTCCAAGTTCGATCAATTTGCTCATGCCGCCGTATGCTTCCACTTCAATTTTATCCAAAACGTGCGGGTTTGCTCTACCCGTTCTCAGCGCGCCGTAGTCGCCTTCGAGCGCTCTTATCGTGTTTTCCGCTTTTTCTTCAAGTTCAAAGGTCATCTCTTCAATTTTTTCATTTTCTACCATAATTATAGCTCCTTTTCGTGGTTTTTATAATCGTTTATAATTTTTTCACAATTTTACATTTCTTTAAAAGGCTTAGATGCGAGCAAGACTGACGAATCATTGCGACGCATATACGCTTTTAAACTTTGATAAGCGTGCCGAGTTTTTCTCCGCAAACGGCTCTCACGATCGAATTGGGCTCGTTCAAACCAAACGCAAGCGTAGGCACGTTGTTTTCCATGCACATGGTTGCCGCCGTGAAATCGATCACCTTCAAATCTTGGTTGATGATGTCGGCATAGCGAAGCGATTCATATTTTTGAGCCAACGGATTGGTTTTGGGATCGGAATCGTAAATGCCGTCAACGTTCTTTGCCATAAGCAAAATATCCGCATCAATTTCACAAGCGCGAAGCGCCGCCGCCGTGTCCGTCGAGCAATAGGGATTGCCCGTCCCGCAAGCGAAGATGACGATTCTACCCATTTCAAAATGGCGAAGCGCTTTACGCAAGATAAAGGGCTCTGCAAGCGACACCATATCGAGCGCCGTTTGCACGCGTACGGAAACGCCCCTTTGTTCGATTGCGTCCATCATGGCAAGCGAGTTCATAACCGTCGCAAGCATACCCATATGATCCGCCGTCGTTCTATCCATATTCGTGCCCTGTCTTCCGCGCCAGAAATTGCCGCCGCCGATGACAAGCCCAACTTGTACACCCATATTATGCAATTCAACGATTTGATCCACCACGGGTGCAATCACTTCGTGATTGAGCCCAAATCTTTGATCGCCCGCAAGGGCTTCCCCTGAAAGTTTTAATAACACTCTTTTGTATACGGGTTGCATTTTTCCACTCCTTTGTGGCGCGAGCGCGCGCCGTTTTTTCCATTATACCACATTTGCAAAAAGAAAGCTATAAAATAGCAAAGCTATTTCCTTAAAATTGAAAAAATTTTTTAAATTTTTTATAAAAGCAAAACGCCCTTGTCGCACTTCCCGTAGGGAATTGCGACAACTAAATAAATCCTTACGGATTTGTGATATTCGTCTAACGACGAGTGATATTGCCTACGGCAGTTATATTTGCCTATGGCAAGTTAAGGATTTATTTAATATCACTTTGGCGAAAACCA
>JAZOLI010000044.1:0-9136 GCA_045652965.1 Candidatus Scatosoma sp. | reverse complement strand
ACCAATCTCAATCAAATTTTCCGGCCAAGTGATTTCTGTTAAAGCGGCTTGGGCGAACGTAGAGGGGCTGATGGAAGTTAGCCCTGCAGGCAAATCGATTTTGGATAATCCCGAGGAGCAAAAAGCGCGTGTGCCTATCCTTTGAACGCTGTCGGGTATGGTCACTTTTTCCAAGTTGCTACAGCCATCACACGCATAATCGGGAATGATTTCCGTTCCGTTTTCAAACACGATTTCCTTTATAATTTCATTGTTATAAAAAAGCTTTTCTCCCAACACGACGGAAGCCGGCAACGACGCTTTTTCAGCGGTGAAATTGATAAAGGTTCTACCATGAAACTCGTCCTCATTGCTAAAAGCCCTATCTACGATGTGCGTGACGGTTTTAGGGATGGCGTTCATCGGAGCCGTACCCTTATAGGCAAGCAAAAAACCTTGGACGGTCACGTAATCGTTGGGAAAGCTATCGAACCATTTGGTGTTGGCTACCACGGAGGAGCCAAAGCTTTCGATTTTTGCGGGGAAACGTATCGTTTCCAATTTCTTACAGCCGTAAAATAAGCCGTTGGGGATATCTTTCAAAGAGTCGGGCAAAGTGGCGGAGACGAGTGGATTAAGCATAAAAGCAAATCCGCCAATCGTTTCAACCCCTTCGGGGATTTCTACGTGGCTAAGGTACGTATAAACAAACGCCTGATAGCCAATTTTTTTTACACTTTCGGGAATGTTGATTATGGATAAATTTACACAATATCCAAAGGCGTTGTCGCCAATTTCTTCTAAATATTTTGGCAACTGCACTTCTGTTAAATACACGTTACAACCCGACATAAGGGGATCGGGGAGAAATTCGGGGTGTGGATCGCTGCTTTTCTGAAAAGCCATATCGCCGATTTTTTTGACGGGCAAGCCGTTGTGCATATCGGGGATAACAACCTTTTGCTCTTGGCGAGGTCCGGCTTGGTGCACTTCATAACCCGTGCCGTCTTCGAGCAACGTATATCGTAAGCCCTCCGTAGGGACGATAGGATTCTGTTCTTCCTGTTTTTCCGGCTCTTTTTGTTCTTCTTGTTCTTCTTGTTCTTTTGTTTCGACGACGTAGGGAATTTTTGCCCGATCGGAATCGGTATACGCCTGATCATCTCCTACCGCCATCACTTCAAGCACGTATTTCCCGTTGCGGAGAAAGGAAAGGTCAAACGAAGTTTCATTTGTTTCATATTCTTCGTCAGCGGCAAAAACGATATATCCTTCGGCGTTTTCCACAACGTCCCAAGTTAAAACGCATTCAACCACCTGTAAATTGGAAGGCTTGGGTAATTTGGCAGGTGGGGTGCCGTTGCACCCCACCAACGCAAAGCATATGAACGAGAAAAAGATCATTAAAACTTTCTTTAACTTCATAGATGCCTCCTATTCGTCAGATAACAATTCCAACACCTTGTCTAAAAGCTCGCTCGTGAGCAGCTCTTCATCAACTTTAGGATAACGGATATCGTCACCGTTTTGCGCGCGCATATAGGCAGCCGTAAAAACGGGGATACCATCTACCAAAGGCAGTTCTTCATCAGAAAAAAGGTAGAGAGGGTATTGAGTGCTATTAGAACCATCCTCCACAGCGTCTATCGCATCGTTGTCTTCGTTGGGAAGGGAAAGGTTTAAGGGATTTTCATTTGTTTCATATTCTTCGTTTTCAGCAAGAACGGTATCTTCACCGTCGTCTTCCACAATTTTTTCAGTTGAAACGCTTTCAACCGCTTCTAAATTGGAAGGGTTAGGCGATTTGGTAGCTTGGGGGGTGCTGTTGCACCCCACCAACGCAAAACATACAAGGGGGAAAAGGGTAATTAAAACTTTCTTTAACTTCATAAATATCTCCTATTCTTTAATAAAGATTGTGTTAAAATAGCAAAAAGCGCCTATCTACAACTTTATCTGTAAATGAGCGCTTGTTTTTTTAATCTATACATTTCTATCACCTTAATAAATGAACGCTAATAAAGTGGCTTGCATTGCAAGACGAATTTTCCTTTAAAGAATTGTTGTTTTATATCCCCCGATGAATTTGTTTTCCTTTGTGAATTTATGCTTATAATTACATTATATACCATATTTTTCCTTTTGTAAAGGGGTTGCTGACAAAAATTTTGCTTTTTTAACGATAATTATTTCGATTGATTCAAACGATTATTTCGATTGTTGCAAGGAAGCGCGATTAAAAGGTGAGCGATAAAAAGCACGGTTTTCTTTGTTTTTTCTTATAATTCCCCTGCAAAAAACGCAAACTGAAAATATGAAAAGCAAAGAGAATAAGAGATCGTTTTTAAAAGGCGCGGCTTTGATCGCAGCAGGGGGCTTGCTCGCGAAAATTATCGGCGCGCTCTATCGCATTCCGCTCACAAATTTGATCGGTGGGCACGGGATCGGGCTTTATCAGCTCGTGTATCCCGTTTATTGTCTTTTGCTCACCGTGTCGGCAACGGGTATTCCGTCGTCGATTGCCAAGCTCACCGCAGAAAAGCTTGGGCGTGGGGAATCGGACAAACCACTTTTTAAAACCGCGCTTCGCTTATTTTTATGGATAGGGCTTATCGGCTCGCTTTTGATGGCGGCGCTTGCGCCTTTGCTCGCTTCCTTGCAAGGTAGCCGCGAAGTGCTAGGTGGCTATTTCACGCTCGCGCCGTCGGTGTTGCTTGTTTCCGCAATTTCCGTGCTTCGCGGCTGGTTTCAAGGCAGAAACGATATGTTTCCCACCGCGATTTCGGAAGTGATCGAGCAAGCAATCAAGGTGGCGTTCGGGTTGTTTTTTGCCTATATTTTCCGTGAAGATATCGCAAAAGCGGTGGTGTTTTTGCTCCTTTCCGTTTCCATTTCCGAGCTGGTTGCGCTTCTTGTTATGATCGCCCTTTACAAGCTTTCTCCCGCCCGCAAGGAAAGTGGAAAGGACGGGGGCAGGGTTGCGGCGAAACACATTTTACGCACGAGCATACCCGTCACGCTCTCCGCCATTTTAATCCCCTTTTCCACGCTTATCGATAGCGTGTTTGCCGTGCGGCTTTTGGGCGTTTACGCGCCCGATCCCGTTGCCCTTTACGGGCTCTTTTCTGGCGGCGCGGTGACCATTATCAATTTGCCTGTGTCGGTGTGCTATGGTATAGCGGCGGCGAGTATTCCTGCCGTTGCCACGGCGAAAGCAAGGGCGGTGGAAGCGCAAAAAAGCGATAAAAAAAGGGGCGTGAGAAAAAAGATTTTCTTTGCCTTGGGCGTGACGATTTTGGTAAGCGTGCCTGCTGCGATGGGGCTTTATTATTTTGCCGAGCCGGTGACGAGAATGATCTTTCGGAGCTTGAAAGGGGAAGAGTTGCAAACGCTCGTTTCGCTGATCAAAGCGTTTGCGGTGAGCGCGTTCACCCTTTCCTGCGCGCAAACCCTTTCTGCGTGTTTGACCGCACAGGGCAAACCGCAATACGCCGCAATTTCTATGGCGATCGCCATGACGGTGAAAACCGCCGTGTACGCGGTGCTGCTCCAAAAGCAAGAAATTTCCGTTTTTGGGCTTGCGTATGCGACGAATATCGGTTATTTGGTTGCTTTTTTGCTCAATTTCGTGTATAATTTAAAAGTATCGAAGAGCAAAAGGAGCAAAGCAAATGATAACGGTAATCGGCTTGGGCAATGAACGCGGGGATTTAACCAAACGCGGAGAAGAAGCGATTTTTCAGGCGGTGCAATCGGGCGCAAAGATCGCGGTGCGCACGGCAAAAACTCGTTCCTATCAATCGGTTTTAGATTTGGGGGTGGAGCACGTGTGCCTAGATTTTGTTTATGAAAAGAGCCGTAATTTCAAAACGCTTACCAAAAATTTGGCTTCCGCGGTGCTGGGTTTAGGCGAAAACGCCGTGTATCTCGTTGATGGCGCGCCGTGTGAAGATACGTCTGTGAAAGCGCTTATCAAGCGCAAGCGTGGCAAGATTAGAATTATTGACGGCGTTTCAAAAATCACGGCGATTGCAAGCAAAGCGAATTTTGGGGGTTGTTCCTTTTCGGCGGTTTCCGCTTACGAGCTAATAGAGCGCGTGGGCGAGCTTTCCTTGCCCTTAATCGTTTACGATATGGACGATCAGGCCTTGGCAAGCGATTGCAAGCTTATTTTGGGCGATCTTTTCGGCGAAGAACCGCGCGCGCGTTTCCTTTCGGGCGGCAAGGCGAAAGATATTGCGCTTTTTCAGCTCGATCGGCAAACGGCTTACGATTATACGAGCGCTGTGGCGATTGAGAAAATCGACCTTTTAGATAAAAAACGTTTCACGTTAAACGATTTGAAAGAAATTTTGCTTCGGCTTCGCGCGCCCAACGGTTGTCCTTGGGATCGGGTGCAAACGAGCGAAAGCATTAAGATGGCGGCGATTGAAGAAGCCTACGAGCTCGTGGATGCGATCGATCAAAAGGACGATGAGAAAATTTTGGAAGAAACGGGCGATTTACTTTTGCAAGTGATGTTCCACGCCGTTTTAAAGGAAGAAACGGGGGCGTTTAACGTTAGTGACGTCATTTCGGGGATTTGTGAAAAGCTTATCTCTCGTCACACGCACGTGTTTGGTAGCGACGGCGCAACCGACGAGAACGCCGCTTTATCCGTTTGGGATAAAAATAAAATGACGGAAAAGCACCAAGAAACTTATGCCGACGCCGTCAACGACGTGCCCAAATGCTTCCCTGCGCTTATGCGTGCGCAAAAGGTGGGCAAGCGCGCGGGCAAGGCAGGCATGGATTTTGCGAGTGTGGAAGCGGCGGCTGAGCGCATGCAAGCGGAGATAGAAGAATTTTTCCAAGCCACCACCCAAAACGAGAAAGAAAAAGAACTCGGCGACGTGCTCTTTGCCGCAGTGAACGTGGGTAGAAAGGCAGGGTGCGATGCGGAAAAAGCTTTAAAAGAAAGCATCGAAAAATTTGCCGCACGCTTTACTCTTGCCGAAAAGAAAGCGCTTCAAGATGGAAAAATCGTGACGGAGCTTTCCGAAGAAGAATGGGATAGATATTATTTACAAGCCAAAGAAGAACTCAAATGCAATTAAAACCTGTTAAAATCGGCGATTTCACAACTGAAAATAACGTGTTTTTAGCGCCGCTTGCCGGCTACACCAACTATGCGTTCCGCCGCCTTTGCAAGGGCTTAGGCGCGGGGCTTTGTTATACGGAAATGGTGAGCGCAAAGGGTTTGAAATATGGCAGTGAGAACACCGAAGAGCTGTTATACACCGACGAGCACGAAGGAACGGCGGCGGTGCAAATTTTCGGAAGCGATCCTGAAATTATGCGCGCGGCGTGTGAGCATGAAAAAATTGCGCCCTTTCCCATTGTCGATATCAACATGGGTTGTCCCGTCCCGAAAATTTATAAAAACGGCGAGGGGAGCGCGTTGCTGGAAAACCCCTTGCTTGCCGAAAAAATTGTGAAACAGTGCTGTAAAAGCGGAAAAATTATCACTGTGAAATTCCGCATCGGCGTTAGAGAAAACGAATATATCACAAAAGAATTCGCCAAGCGTATGGCAGGTGCGGGCGCAAGCCTTATCACGATCCATGGTAGAACGCGCGATAAAATGTATGCAGGCGAAGTGCATTTCGACGAGATCGCGGCGGCAAAAAAAGCGGTGCAAGTGCCCGTGATTGCCAACGGCGGCGTGTTTTCAAATGAAGATGCGCAAAAGCTGATGAGTGAAACGGGCGCGGACGGCGTGATGGTGGCGCGCGCGGCGCTTTTCGATCCACAAGTGATTTGTGATTTGACGGGAAAAGAACGTGAAAGCAAGCTGTCGCTCTTTGAAAAACAGCTCAAATGGACGGAGCAGGTATGCGATGAACGCTTTACGACGGTGTTTATGCGTAAAATGGCGGCGTTCTACGTAAAAGGGGAACGTGGGGCGGCGGCGTTTAAAGAACGGCTGTTTAAAGCGACGAGCCCGAGCGAAGTGCTAACAATCGCAAAAGACATTTGGAAGTGAAAAAATTTTTTAACAAACGCCCTGTTTTCGATTGCTTTTTATGTAAAAAAAAGATATAATAAGACCGAACAAAAAATTTGGAGGACTTACATTATGCCTTTGGTAACAACTACCGAAATGTTTAAAAAAGCGTATGCTGGTAAATACGCGATCGGCGCGTCCAACGTGTACAACATGGAAATGATCCAAGCGATCGTGGAAGCGGCGAACGAAGAAAAATCGCCCGTTATTTTACAAGTATCCGCAGGCGCGAGAAAATATGCGAACCCCGTATATTTGAAGCACCTTGTACAAGCGGCGGTGGAAACGAACGATATCCCCGTTGCTATGCACCTTGACCACGGCGCTGATTTCGAAATTTGCAAAGCTTCGATTGACGGCGGTTTCACGTCGGTTATGATCGACGCTTCTTCTCACCCTTGGGAAGAAAACATCGCGATCACGAAGAAAGTTGTAGAATACGCGCACGATCACGGCGTTGTTGTAGAAGCTGAGCTTGGTAAACTTGCTGGTATTGAAGACGACGTAAACGTAGACGCGGCGGACGCGCAATTCACTTCCCCCGACGAAGTGGAAGAATTTACGCAAAGAACGGGCATCGATTCGCTTGCAATCGCAATCGGCACGAGCCACGGCGCGTATAAATTTAAACCGGGACAAGACCCCAAACTTCGTTTGGATATCTTGGAAGAAATCGGCAAGCGTTTGCCTGGCTTCCCCATCGTTTTACACGGCGCTTCGTCCGTTCCCCAAGACAAGGTTGCAATCGTGGACCAATTTGGCGGACATATGCCCGACGCAATCGGTATTCCCGAATCGGAACTTAGAAAAGCAGCGCAAATGGCGGTTTGCAAAATCAACATCGATTCCGACCTTCGCGTAGCGTTCACGGCGGCAATCCGCAAGCATTTCAGCGAACAACCTGGTCACTTCGATCCCCGTCAATATCTTGGCGATGCACGCGCAATGATGAAAGAAATGGTGAAACATAAGATCGTCAACGTGCTCGGCTCGGCTGGCAAAATCTAAGCGATAAACGTTAAAAATAAAAAGCTCTTGGCAAACATGCCGAGAGCTTTTATCATGTCTATTTGTTTTGGAACGCGTAGCGAAAGCTTTTTCATTTATATAATAATAGTGCAAAAAAATTCACCGCCTGTAAAAAGCGGTGAACAAGAATTTATTTAAAAATCAAACGATTAAACGTACCAATTTTTCTTTTTGTTTTGTTTGTTTGCGTAAGGGCAGGGGGACACGTAAGGACACGTCGGATAATAGCTCATTTGCACTTGCGGTTGAGGGGGATAGGGCATAGGCATATAACGTGCGGTCACGCAAGGGGTAGGAGCGCAAGGCGCAGGGGGAGCAGGAGGGAAATAGGGAGCTGCCACGGGCAAACATTCGCTCACCACGTTTTGTTCAGCCGTTTCCATTTCTTCGCAATCTGCTACGGTCACGTTCTTGATTATCCATTTTTGCATTTTAATCCACACCCAAAGCCCGTAGATTGTAAGGGTAATCACGAACAAGAAGACCCATTTTAAGAAGTTGCCCCAAAGTGCAACGGTTTTTCCTTTAAACACAAGGCGTTGATTGTTGATGGTGGTGTGGCGATATTGCCAACGGAGAAAAATCACCGTTGCCCAAGCCGACCCAAGCCAAAGCATAAAGAACGCATACACGCCGATAAGCGCACAAACGACCACGAAAAGGTTGGGGGAAAGATTTATGTTGAGCGCCAAAACAAACAGACCGCCTGCAGGAAGCAAGGGAAGCAAAAAGGCGAGAAACATCAAAACGCCCGTGCCGATTTGTCCTAACAATTTACCATCAAAATAGGAAACGCTTTCATCTTCTATGTTTTTTAAGCAACATCTTCTTGCCATAAAAATCACTCCAAAAAAAGTTAGTAGACATATTATACAACAAAAAAAGGCATTTGTCAACGTTTAAAAAAACATAAAACGAGAAAAAAAGGAAAAAAACAAAATATTTTTCCGAAGTATTGCTCAAAATTATTGACGAAAGAAAAAAAGTGTGGTAGAATAGTACACGGACGAAAAGAAGAGCCAAATTTTTCCGCTCGCCCAAAAATAACAAATAAAAATAAATTTTTCATACTTGGAGGAACTCTATTATGGCAAACGTAAAAGTTGCAATCAACGGTTTCGGTCGTATTGGTCGTCTTGCGTTCAGACAAATGTTCGGTGCTGAAGGCTACGACGTAGTTGCGATCAACGATCTTACCAGCCCTTCGATGCTCGCGCATCTCTTGAAGTACGATTCCGCGCAAGGCAGATATGCACTTGCTGACACGGTTTCGGCTGACGACGAAGCAGGTACGATCACCGTAAACGGCAAAACCATCAAAATTTATGCGGAAAAAGACGCTGTGAACTGCCCTTGGGCTGCTCTTGACGTAGACGTAGTGCTTGAATGCACCGGTTTCTACTGCTCCAAAGCAAAGAGCGAAGCACACATCAAAGCAGGCGCAAAGAAAGTTGTTATTTCCGCTCCCGCAGGCAACGACCTTCCTACGATCGTTTACAGCGTAAACGAAAAAACGCTTACGAAAGCTGACACGATCATCTCCGCTGCTTCCTGCACCACCAACTGCCTTGCTCCCATGGCAAACACGCTCAACAAGCTTTCTAAAATTAAGAAAGGCTACATGACGACGATCCACGCTTACACGGGCGACCAAATGGTTCTCGACGGACCTCACAGAAAGGGCGACCTTCGTCGTGCAAGAGCGGCTGCGGTGAACATCGTTCCCAACTCGACGGGTGCTGCAAAAGCAATCGGTCTTGTTATTCCCGAACTCAACGGCGTTCTCGACGGTTGCGCACAACGCGTTCCCGTTGCTACCGGTTCGCTTACGCAACTTGTTGCAATCTGCGACGGCGAAGTTGACGCGGCTACCGTAAACAACGCTATGAAGGCTGCGGCTTCCGCTTCCTTCGGTTACACGGAAGAAGAGCTCGTTTCCTCCGACATCATCGGTATCACCTACGGTTCGCTCTTCGATGCTACGCAAACGAAGTGCATGCCTATGGGCGACGGCACGACGCTCGTTAAAGTTGTTTCTTGGTATGACAACGAAAACTCCTACACGAGCCAAATGGTTAGAAC
>JAZOLI010000043.1:0-7083 GCA_045652965.1 Candidatus Scatosoma sp. | reverse complement strand
ATGTTAAAATAGTCTACGCAATAAATTTGAAACGAAAAAAATCGGAAAAACAAGGAGAAGATTATGCCTAATATTAAATCCGCAAAAAAGAGAGTTTTGGTTATCGGAAAGAAAACGATGCAAAACAAAGCGATTAAATCCGCGCTCAAAACGCAAGTGAAGAAATTCCTTGAAGCTGTAAGCGCTGGCAACAAAGAAGAAGCAACGAAGCTTTACCCTGAAACCGTTTCCGCTATCGATAGCGCGGTTACGAAAGGCGTTATCCATAAGAACAACGCAAACAACAGAAAAGCAAAGCTTGCGAAAAAACTTGCCGCTTTGAACTAACCACATACTTATCATATTATAAAAATATGAGGGTCTGCCACTCGGTAGACCCCTTTTTTCGTGTCCGCCCTATCCCCTGCTTTGTCACGTGAAAGCTGGCAGGGGTATTTTTTTATAAAATGACATAAAAAACTTATCAAAAGGCCTTTCAAACAATTGACATTCGCGCGCGTTTCTTCTATAATAAATATCGTCGAAAAGTTTATTTTTGCTAAACTTTTCGTTTATTATTAACAAACCTACGGAGAAGAGCATGCAATTAGGCAAAAAAATAAGGCGAATGCGTAATCAACTTGGGCTCACGCAAGAGGAGCTTGCCGATCGTTGTGAATTGACGAAAGGCTACATTTCGCAGCTCGAAAACGATTTAAACAGCCCCTCTATCGCTACACTTACCGACATTTTGGCGGCGCTTGGAAGCAATCTTTCCGAATTTTTTAGGGAAGAGAAAGAAGAAAAGATCGTTTTTAGCAAAGATGAATTCATCGAAAAGGATTCCGACGGCGTGCTTTTGAATTGGCTGATCCCCAACGCGCAAAAAAATATGATGGAGCCCGTGCTCGTAGAGCTTGACGAAAATAGCGCAACGGCAGGCGACATACCCCACGAAGGTGAAGAATTTGGCTACGTGCTCGAAGGCAAGCTTAACATCGTGCTCGGAAACAAAAGACACCTATGCAAAAAAGGCGAAGCCTTTTATTATCCTGCAAGCAAGCCCCACTTTATCGAAAACAAAGGCAAGGGCACGGCAAAATTCCTTTGGGTTTCTACCCCACCTAATTTTTAATAGGGAGAACGATACTTATGAAAAAAACTTCTGCTTTAGAAAATAGTGCAAAAATCATCGAACTTGTAAACGTATGCAAGGAGTTCGACGGTGTTTCCGTTGTAGAAAACATGAATTTCTACGTTCGCAAAGGCGAATTTATCACCTTTCTCGGCCCGTCGGGGTGCGGTAAAACGACAACGCTTCGTATGATCGCAGGCTTCGATATGCCAACGAGCGGTCAAATTTTACTCAATGGTAAGGATATTAGCGCCCTGCCCCCCAATCGTCGGCCTGTAAACACGGTGTTCCAAAAATATGCGTTGTTCCCCCACTTAAACGTTTTTGACAACGTTGCATTTGGACTTAAACAAAAGCGCGTGGAAACGACCTACGTGGATAAAAAAGGCGCGCAAAAAACGAAAATGGAAAAATTGCCCGCGCACGTGATTGCGGAAAAGGTGAAAAAGGCGCTCGAAATCGTAGATTTAAGTGGTTTTGAAAAGCGTAGCATTTCCACCCTTTCAGGCGGACAACAACAACGCATTGCCATTGCGCGCGCAATCGTAAACGAGCCTGAAAGTTTGCTCCTTGACGAACCGCTCGGCGGGCACGATTTGAAAATGCGCAAGGAAATGCAGCTCGAACTGAAAGCCATGCACCGCCGCTTGGGCATTACCTTTATCTACGTCACGCACGATCAGGAAGAAGCGCTCACTATGTCCGACACCATCGTCGTTATGGCGGACGGCGTTATTCAACAAATCGGCACACCCGAAAGCATCTATAACGAACCGAAAAACACCTTCGTTGCCGACTTTATCGGCGAAAGCAACATCTTCTCCGGCGTTATGCCCAAAGACGGCGAAGTTCGCTTCTGCGGCAAGAAATTCGAGTGTTTGGACGGCGGTTTTGAAAAGGACGAGCCCGTAGACGTAGTCGTTCGCCCCGAAGACGTGAAGATTAAATCGGTGGACGACGGCATACTCAAAGGCAAAGTCACTTCCGTTATTTTCAAAGGCATCCACTATCAAATTCTCGTGCAATGCGGCAGATATGAGATTGAAATTCAAAGCACGTCCGCGCCTGAAGTGGGCGATATGGTTGGACTCGTGATCAAACCTAACGGCATTCACGTTATGAAAAAGGAATTCCGTGTGAATAAGTTTACGGGCGTTATCACCAAGCGCAACACCGTTGAATTTGGCGACGGTGAGTTTGATTGCGACGTCACGCAATTATATCCTGGAAGTCATTTGGACGAAGAAGGCTATTTGATCACGGCAAAAGGCGAAAAGCTTGATCTTACCGACGTGGAAGTGAACGTGGAAGTCGATTTACACGACATCACCATGAGCGACAATGAAAACGAAGGCGGCGCGCAAGGACACATCATTTCCTTGATTTATAAGAGTGAATATTATCGCTATATCGTCCGCACGGAAAACGAAGAAGATTACGTGCTTGCGTGCGAAGATCTTTGGAATGAAAACGACCTTGTTAGCTTGATTATTCCCAAAGACAAGATTCGTTTGAGCTTAAAGGCGGCGGAAGGAGGAAAACAATGACGCAAACGGCGCAAGCGAAACCCAAGCTTCATTTCTCCCGAAAACTGCTCGCAATCCCCTACGGGTTGTTCTTAGCGACGTTCGTGGTAATTCCCCTTTTGATCGTGGTATATTATGCATTCACCGACGACATGGGAAAATTTACGTGGGAATACGTGCGCGTGTTCTTCACCCAAAGCGGTGAAGGCGTGCTCGGTTTTTTACAATCGTATAATTTCAAAACGATTTTACGCAGCTTGTTCATCTCTTCCATGAGCACGATCGTATGCCTTTTGATTGCCTATCCCGTGGCGTATATCATCGCGCATTGCAAGCTGAAAAACAAATCCACTTTGCTCCTGCTTTTCATCGTGCCTATGTGGGTGAATTTCGTGCTTCGTATCAACGCACTCAAAGAATTGTTCGTTTGGCTGGGCATTTACAACAAATCGGAAACGTGGAACATCGTGAACACCATTATCGGCATGGTTTACGACTTTCTCCCCTTTATGATTTTGCCTATCTACACAACGATTATTAAGATTGATAAAAGCTATTTAGAAGCGGCGAAAGATCTCGGCGCAACGCCTGCAAAAGCCTTTTTAAAGGTCACGCTCCCCCTTTCCAAAAGCGGTATCGTGAGCGGTATCTCGATGGTGTTTTTACCATCTATGACAAACTACGTCGTTTCCAACTATCTCACGTTTAGAAACGTCAAAATTATCGGCAAATTGATCGACGATTATTTCACGGGCGATTTATGGCACGACGGCTCGTTTATCGCCTTAATCCTGCTCCTTTTCATGTTTCTCGTCACGTGGCTGACGGGCGGCTTTGAAGCGGATGAACAAACAAATGCAAGGGGGGCGTCGTTATGGTAAGATTGAAAAGTATACTCAAATGGGCGCTCGTGGGGCTCGTGCTCTTCTTTATCTACTTCCCCATTTTATTCTTGACGATCAACAGCTTTAATCAAAGCGATCATATCCAAAATTGGACGGGCTTTGGCTTCGATCATTACGCTTATTTTTTCAATTTTGAAAACGAACCTATTCAAATCGTGGGACAAACGCTCTTGCTCGCTTTGATCGTTGCACTCCTTTCCACCGTGCTCGGCACGATTGGCGCAATCGGTATTTTCTATTCTAAAAAGAAAGCAAGCGGTGCGCTTACGGCGATCAATCGTATTCCCGTTATCAACGCGGACGTGGTGACGGCGATTTCCTTTGCCTTGCTCGTGTCCTTTATCGGGCTTGACAAATCGACCTACGTCCCCTTGATTCTTGGACAAATGCTCCTGTGCACACCTTTCGTCGTGTTGTCGGTGATCCCCAAGCTTCAACAAATGGATAACAATCTCTACGAAGCAGCACTTGATCTCGGCGCATCCCCTACGAAAGCGTTGTTTTCGGTGATTATACCGCAAATTTTACCTGGTATCATTGCAGGATTCTTGCTTTCCGTCACCTTATCGCTCGACGATTATATCATCGCGGCATACACCAAACCCGATTCTTTCCAAACGATTAGCACACATATCTATGGTCTAGATAAAAATAACATTATGGGCGCGAAAATAAAAGCGGCGTATTGGGCGTTTACCGCTATCATCTTCCTTTTGATCGTGCTCGTGGTGGTCGCTTCCAATATCATTTCGTATAGAAAAACAAGGAGCAAGAAAAGATGAAACAAATGAAAAAGATTAAAAAATTGTTCCCCTTTGCTTTGATTGCTTGTATTTCTTTAACCACCCTGCCTTTGGGCGGTTGCGGCGAGGAAAGTTCAGGCAACGTGCTCCGCGTGGCAAGCTGGGACGAATATATTTGCGAAGGCGGCGAAGATAGCTACGTGGGCGGAGATAGCCGTCCCCTTTACGAAGAATTTGAAACGTGGTACGAAGCGACTTACGGCAAGAAAATCACCGTCGAATATATCCCCCTGCAAGACAACGAAACCATGTATAACAAGATCAAAATGGGCGATTCTTACGATATCTTATGCCCGTCTGAATATATGTGCATGAAACTCGCCGAAGAAGGATTTTTGCAAAAACTTCCCACTTCTTTCTTTGATAAGACCAACGAAAACAATTATTATGCAAAACACGTTTCTTCCTATATCGACGGCGTGTTCAAGGGCGAAGCGATGGATCTTTTAAGCGGAGATTCCCTTTCCGAATACGTGGCGGGTTATATGTGGGGCTCGACAGGCTTTGTGTTTAACCCCGAAACGGTTGCTCGCGAAGACGTGAAAAGCTGGAAAGTGTTTTTAAACGATAAATATAGCCGCAAAATCACTGCAAAAGACAACGTGCGCGATTCCTATTTCGTGGGGCTTGGCATGTATTATGAAGATTTTTTGCTTGGAGAAAAGACAAAATATCAAGCAGGTACGCTTTCAAAGGCTGATTATAAGCATACGTTGTTTGAGAAAATGAACGACACGAAATCCATGCCTAGCGTGCAAAAATTGCTCGAACAAATGCGCGGCAATCTCTATGGCTTGGAAACAGACGAAGGCAAGCTCGACGTTATCACGGGGCGTTTTGATATCTCCTATCAATGGAGCGGCGACGCCGTGTATACGCTCGATATGGGCGAAGATGAAGAAATGCGCGAAGATCCGTTATATTTAGAATATTGCATCCCCGAATCGGCTTCCAACCTTTGGTTTGACGGTTGGGTGCTTATGAAAGATTCTAAAAACGTAGACGCCGCAACCGCATTTATCAATTTCCTTTCCATGCCTGAAAACGTGGTGAGAAACATGTATTATATCGGCTACACGAGCTGCATCGGCGGAGACGACGTGTTTGACTACGTGGAAGAAACTTACGGCGCAGGCGAAGAAGAAACGGACACGGCTGAATATGATTTAAGCTATTTCTTCGGCGAAGGTCATACCCTTACCACCTATTCCGATCAAATTCATAGACAACTCCTTGCGCAATACCCCGACGAAAAAACCATTGATCGGCTCGTGGTTATGCAATATTTCGACAAGGAAACCAACACCCTTGCCAACCGTATGTGGAATAATATCAAATAAAAATCGCTATATTAAAACAAAACGGCTCGTTTTTTGATAAGCAAGCCGTTTTTTATATTATGTTAGACATAGGTATTATGTTTCGCATAGGTATTTTTAGGTGCAATTATGTCACGCATAGGTATTATGTGTGACATAATTGCTTGGTTTTTGGTATTTTTAATCCCCACTAACGACAGGCGCATTCGTTTGTAGGGATTCTTGCTTTATTCCGCTTTACTTTCTGTGCATTCAGGTGTTTCTTTGTTTGTATTTGCTACCAATTTCGGAATAGCGTTTGCATTTATATTTGCTATATGTAAATTGGTTGACGTAGTTTTTTCAATCAGTTCTGCAAAACCATAAATCAACGCGCTGCTAATGTAACTTCCGCCCAATGTCAACCCTGCGGATATGATTAAGGTAACGGTTGCTTCACTTGACTCACTTAATAGCGCAAGCCCTGCTATGCCCATTATAATTGCTAGAACAATCGCTATTTTGAATAAAACGTTCGCTATCGTTTTCAGTTTCTCGCTAATTCTATCAAACATCTAAAAAATCTCCTTTTGTGTAAAATAAAAAATGCGCCTCGACAAGAGACGCACTGCAAAAAGCGTTTCTCTTATCGTTGCCACACAATTACTCATAATCCAAACTTGCAGAATGAGAAAACGAGAAACACCTCTCACCGAAGATAGTTTCCGCAAGTTTGTTTGATATTATGTAATTGTGTGGCTTATATATAATAACACATTCGGCATTTTTTGTCAATGATTTTACGCCCTTTAAGTGCGAATTGTTGCAAGGTTGATTAAATATTCGATTGTTCGCATATCGTGCGTTTTAGGGGCGTTTTTACGGGTGTTTTTAAGGGGAAACAACATATTCAAAGCCGTAAGCCGTGTTCGATTGAACGTTGCGTTAAGCGGCGGATTTTACACAAAAAAATAGCTTATCCGAAGATAAGCTATTTTTTGTTTAAGCCGTAGCTTGATTATTTAATGATTTTCGCGATAACGCCCGAACCAACCGTTCTGCCGCCTTCACGGATAGCGAAACGAAGACCTTCTTCCAAAGCAACGGGCTTGATAAGAACAACTTTCATTTCGATGTTGTCGCCAGGCATAACCATTTCAACGCCTTCGGGAAGTTCGATCATACCCGTAACGTCCGTCGTTCTTACGAAGAATTGAGGTCTGTAGTGGTTGAAGAATGCCGTGTGACGACCACCTTCATCTTTCGTCAAAACGTATACTTGAGCGGTGAATTCCGTACCCGTAGCAACCGTACCAGGTTTCGCGATAACTTGACCTTTTTGGATATCCGTTCTGTTGATACCACGAAGCAACGCACCAACGTTGTCACCCGCTTGAGCTTCGTCAAGGAGTTTGTGGAACATTTCAAGACCGGTAA
>JAZOLI010000042.1:0-14889 GCA_045652965.1 Candidatus Scatosoma sp. | reverse complement strand
GCAGCACAATCTCTTTTGTCTTTTGCATGAAAAGCCGTTTGAAGGGGTGAATGGTAGCGGTAAGCCCAACAACTGGTCCATTTCCACGAACACGGGCGTGAATTTGCTTGAACCCGGGGAAACGCCTTACGAAAACGCGCAGTTCTTGCTTTTCCTTTGCGCAGTTATCAAAGCGGTAGATGATTATCAAGATCTTCTCCGTGTGTCCGTTGCGACTGCAGGGAACGATCACCGTTTGGGTGCGCACGAAGCGCCCCCTGCCGTTGTTTCTATCTTCCTTGGCGACGAGCTCACTGAAATTTTGGAAGCGATCGAAAACGACGCGCCGTATGGAGCGAAAGAGAAAGAGCTTTTGCGCGTGGGCGTGCATACGATGCCCAAGTTCCCCAAGGATACGACCGATAGAAACCGTACTTCCCCCTTTGCTTTCACAGGCAACAAGTTTGAGTTCCCTATGCTTGGCTCGGCTTCGTCCGTGTCCGCGCCCAACGTAATGCTCAACACCGCCGTGGCGGAAACGTTAAGTCGATTTGCCGACGAGCTTGAAAATGCTATCAATTTTGAAACAGCTTTACACGCGCTTATCAAACGCGTTATCAAAGAGCACAAACGGATTATTTTTAACGGCAACGGCTACGACGATGAATGGCTTGCCGAAGCGGAAAGACGTGGACTTTTGAATTTGAAAACTACGCCCGACGCGCTTCCCTACCTTATCAAAGAAAAGAACGTGGCGCTTTTCACCAAGCACCGCGTGTTCACCGAGCGTGAACTTAAATCGCGTTATGAAATTTTGATGGAAAGCTATTGCAAGCTCATCAATATCGAAGGGCGCACGATGGTCGATATGGCAATGAAAGACATTCTTCCTGCCGTGAGTGAATATAGCCAAACGCTTTGCAACACGCTCCTTTCTAAAAAGGCAGTTTGCGAAACGCTTGATTGCGCTTATGAAAAGGAAATGATTGAAAAAATTTCTAAGCTTTCTTCCGCTGCTTATAAGCATACCAAAGCCCTTGAAAAGGCGCTTTCCAACGCTTCGCAAATTGGCGACATCACCGAGCTTGGCATTTATTATAAAGACAAAGTGTTGACACTGATGAAGAAATTGCGCGAAAAGGCAGATGCTCTTGAAAATATCGTTTCCGCGGATTATTGGTGCTTCCCTACATACGGCGATTTGCTTTTCGGAGTGTGATATGTTTAACGTGGAAATGGCGACGGCAAAAGCCGTAGAGTGGATTCGCGATTGGTTTGAAGAAAACGGCAAAGGTTGCAATGCCGTGATTGGTATTTCAGGCGGTAAGGATTCAAGCGTGGTTGCCGCGCTTTGCGTGCAAGCACTTGGTGCACAGCGCGTGATCGGTGTGCTCATGCCCAACGGCGAACAAAGCGATATCGATTGCTCTAAACAACTCGTTGCGTACCTGGGTATCCCTTATTTTGTTTGCAACATTAAAGAAAGCGTGGATGGGACGGTTGCTTCCCTTAAAAATGCAGGTGTGGAAATGAGCCGACAAGCGATTGTTAATCTTCCGCCGCGCATTCGCATGGCAACCCTTTATGCAATCTCTCAATCGATGAACGGTCGGGTGGCGAACACCTGCAATTTGTCGGAAGATTGGGTTGGGTATTCCACCCGGTACGGCGATGCCGCAGGCGATTTCTCGCCCCTTGGAAAGCTTACCGTTCAAGAAGTGAAAGAAATTGGCAGATTTTTGGGTTTGCCTGAAAATCTTGTGGAAAAAGTGCCGTCCGACGGCTTATCGGGAAAAACGGACGAAGACAATCTTGGATTTACCTACGCCGTTCTCGATCAATATATCCGCACGGGCGTATGCGAAAACGAAGAAACGAAAGCGAAAATCGACAGGCTGCATAAGCTTAACGAATTTAAGCTTAAACCGATCCCTTGCTTTGAATTGTGATAAATAAAAAAATTAGGGCGTGGACTTTTCAAAGTCCACGCCCCTTTTCTTTTTTCCTTTTAGTCTTCTAAACCTTCGTTGAGCTTTGCAAGCAACGCGTCGAGATCTTCGCCGTGTACCGCAACCGCTTCCGCAACCGTTTCACCATGCGCCATCGCACATCCGAAACAATGCATGCCAGCCGACATTAAAATTTCGGGGGCGTTGGGGTTGATCTCTAAGCATTCTGCAATCAAAGTATCCGCAGTGATTTTAGCCATAATTTTTATCTCCTTTTCTATTATTTTTCTTTTTGTAGACAAAGCCGCTTGATGAAGCCGTCTATTTATTTATACCACCAAAAAACTTTTTTAATCGGGATACACGCATTTTCCACCGTTTCGCCCGATAAAATTTGATGCATTCGCGTTTGCACACGCGTCCATTCCTTGGATAAGCCCCTTTCTTTTACAAGCTCTTCAGCTTGCAGATAATCGGGGGCGCGATCCGTTTCGTTGTGTGTGTCCGTGCCCAAGCAATGCACCAAACCGTGCTTTAAAAGCATGAACGCCAACCTTCTTGTGTGCTTATCTAAAAATGCGCCCGTGTTGACTTGTATATAACATCCCATTTTTACAAGGAAATTTAAAAGCGCAGGGTTTTTCGCTATCTCGCGATATCTTTCGACGTGCGCGATGATCGGTTGATAGCCCGTTTGCGCAATAAAACCATAAAGCTTGGAAAGCAAGTTCTTGCTCCATCGATCGTCGAACGGCAATTCTACGAGTACGCATTTCGTGCCTTCGATCGCAAGCGAACAAAGCGTGTCGTTATCAGGATCGTTCACGCCCGTTAGATACACTTCCGCGCCTAAACGCGTTTTCATATCCGCGGGCACAAGCGCCTTGATTTTGTTCGCCCTTTCATTGCGCTCTTCCAAAAAACACGCCGCTGAACGTTTTTTACCATAATAGTGGGGTGTGAATACGAGCTCGCGCACCCCTTGCGCATATTCTAAGCGCAACAGTTTCGCCGTTTCTTGTTCGTTTTTTGCCCCGTCGTCCAAATTGGGCAATACGTGTGTATGCATATCGATCATAGCACGTTCTCCCCTTTTGATTTTTTTTGACTTGCCTAACTTTCTTTTATCTTACTTGAAATAGTTTACGCCGCTTTCGAATATCTTCATATCGAAATTGCCTTCAACGTTCTTATACAAGTTTTCGCCGATACGTTCGCTATGACCCATTTTACCAAGCACTCTACCATCGGGAGAAGTGATGCCTTCGATCGCCCACATAGAACCGTTAGGGTTGAACGGGGATTGCATCGTGGCATTGCCCGAAAGATCGGCATATTGCGTGGCGATTTGTCCGTTCTTTTTCATCTCTTCGAGCGCTTCCATCGGTGCAACGATTTTACCTTCGCCGTGCGATACGGGCACTTTATAAACTTCGCCTACCTTACATGCCGAAAGCCAAGGCGAAAGGTTGGAAGCAACGCGCACGTCTACCACCGTCGATACGTGGCGGGAAATGTTGTTGAACGTGAGCGTGGGGGAATTGGACGTGAGTTCTTTCACGTGACCATAGGGAACTAAGCCGAGTGTAATCAAGGCTTGGAAACCGTTACAAATACCAAGCGCCAACCCATCGCGATTGTTCAAAAGCTCTTCAAGTTGTTCCGCGATGTACGGATTGCGGAAGGTCGTTGCGATAAATTTGCCGCTTCCATCCGGTTCGTCGCCGCCCGAGAAGCCGCCAGGGAATGCCACGATGTTCGCTTTCTTGATCGCTTTTACAATGCGCTCTACGCTTTCTTCAATGTCAGCAGACGTTCTGTTGCGCACAACTACCGTTTCCACTTCCGCGCCTGCAAGAATAAATTTGCGCGCGGTGTCAAGCTCGCAGTTGGTGCCGGGGAATACGGGAATGAATACGCGCGGTTTCGCCGTTTTTGTTCCGATATTCGTATATTTCATGCCTGCAGTGTAATCGCATTTTTCCGCCGTGCCATTTGCAGGAGCGGTCGTTGCAAATACGCTATTGAGCGCACCCATGTACGCGTCTACGACGTTGGCGATGTTTACGCTTTCGTTGCCGCAAACAAACGCTTCGCCACATACCTGCCCTATGCGTTTTGCGGAAATGGCGCTTCCGTCTTTCATGGAAACGATCAAATCGCCGTAGGCTTCGGTGTACAGTTCGTCCGCCGTCATATCAAATTGAACGCCGACGCCATTTCCAAGCGCGGACTTGATGGTTGCCGCACCGATACCGCCGTTTTCTACAACCGTAGCGAACGTGACGTTGCCGTTTTCGATGTTTTTATAAACTTCGGCATAAAGCGCTTTCAACTTTTCAAAGTCGGGCGCACTGTTTTCGTCTTTGGGGATAGGCAAATGATAAAGCGTTTCGCCGCCTTTTAAGACGTTGGTGATGAGTTTGCTTGCCTTTGCAGGTGCAAGCGCAAAGGAAATGAGTGTGGGGGGAACGTGAATGCTCTCAAACGTGCCGCTCATACTGTCCTTGCCGCCAATCGCGCCAAGCCCAAGACCCATTTGCGCCTATACCGCCCCCAAAAGCGCGGAAGCAGGGGTCCCCCAAACTTTTGCTGCGCCCGTCATTCTTTGGAAGAATTCTTGGAGCGTTAAGCGGATATCTTGATAGTTTGCGCCCGTTGCAACCACTTTCGACACCGAGCCAACAATCGAATAGATTGCGCCGATGAACGGGCTCGTTTCCATAAGATAGGGAGAATAGCCATATGCGGAAACGGTGCAAACGTCCGTTTCCCCACCGCAAATTTTTGCCGCCATCGCGATTGCGGGTGTGCGTTGCGTTTTACCGCCCCAAGGCATGAACACCGTTCTTGCGCCGATCGTGGAATCGAACGTTTCCGACAAGCCTTTCTTTGCGCATACGTTTAAATCCGCGATTACTTTTTCCGTCGTTTCCGCAAACTTCAAGCCTGATTTTTTCTCAAACCATTTGGTTTTCGCATCACAAATTTCAACGTTTGCTTCTTGCTTCACGCCGTTGGTGTTCAAAAATTCGCGCGCGATGTCTACGATTGCTTTGCCTTTTAACAGCATTCTCATTCTGCCCGTATCCGTCACCGTTGCAACAGGGGTTGCCGCAAGGTTTTCTTCTGCCGCAAGCGCGATGAACGCTTCTACGTCCTTTTCCGCTACCACAACTGCCATACGTTCTTGCGATTCGGAAATGGCAAGCTCCGTGCCGTTCAATCCTGCGTATTTTTTAGGAACTTTATCCAAATCGATATTCAAGCCGTCCGCAAGTTCGCCGATGGCTACCGATACGCCGCCTGCGCCGAAATCGTTACATTTTTTGATTTTTCTCGTTGCTTCCTTGTTCAAGAACAAGCGTTGAAGCTTTCTCTCCGTGAGTGCGTTGCCTTTTTGTACTTCCGCGCCGCACGTTTCCACCGAATGGGAATCGTGTGCTTTAGACGAGCCCGTTGCACCGCCGCAACCATCTCTACCCGTTTCGCCGCCGAGCAAGATGATGATATCCCCTGCCTTGGGCGCTTCGCGGTAAACCATTTCCTTTCTCGCGCCGCCTACAACGAAGCCTGTTTCCAAACGCTTTGCTTTATAGCCTTCGTGATATACTTCGTCTACGATGCCCGTAGCAATACGGCTTTGGTAGCCGTAGGACGCGAAGCCAGCCGCCGCGCGTTGGGTGATGGCTCGTTGGGGAAGTTTGCCGGCAAGCGTGTCTTCCAATTTTTCCCTAGGATCAGCCGCGCCCGTCACACGCATCGCTTGATATACGTACGTTCTGCCCGAAAGCGGATCGCGGATTGCGCCGCCAAGGCAGGCCGCAGCGCCACCGAACGGCTCGATTTCCGTGGGGTGGTTATGCGTTTCGTTTTTGAACATCACAAGATATTGTTCTTTCTTTCCGTCGATCTCCGCTTCGATTTGGATAGAGCAGGCGTTGATTTCGTCGGAAATATCCAAGTTGTCCAATTTACCGTCTTTTTTAAGCTTTTTCGCTGCAATCGTTGCCAAATCCATAAGACAAGGATATTTATCGGGACGGTTGCCGTTGAGTTCTTGATACAATTCTTCGTATAAGTGATATGCCTTTTCGATCGTTTTGTTTTCCGAGTTAATCTTGACGTTTTTAAGCTCGGTTGCAAACGTCGTGTGACGGCAGTGATCCGACCAATACGTATCGATTACTTTGAGTTCCGTTTCCGTGGGATCGCGCTTTTCGCTCGTGAAATAATCACGCACGAAAATCAAATCGGCAACGCTCATCGCAAAGCCCGTGTTTTTATGATAAGCCGCAATCTCTTCATCCGTCATTTGAATGAAGCCGTTTACGTTTTGAACAGGAGCGCCTTCCACCGCTTTTTTGGCAAGCGTTTCGGGTTTTTCAAAGCCCACTTCTTCGCTTTCTACAGGGTTGATGATGTGCTTTTTGATTGCGTTAAGCTCGCTTTCCGTCACGCCTTTTACAAGATATACTCTCGCACATTTCACTTCGGGGCGAGCCTTTCTCGTGAGAAGTTGCACGCATTGCGCCGCGCTATCCGCGCGTTGATCGTATTGCCCCGTTAAATAGCTCACCGCAAACGCTTGATAACCTGGGGGGATTTCAAGGTTTTCTAAATATACATCGTCAACGGGCGGTTCGGAAAATACCGACGGGATCGCCGCGTTTAATTCTTCCTGCGTGAGTCCTTCTACGTCGTAACGCAAAACCAAACGGAAATCTTCCGCGTTGATTTTGAGAAGCGTTTTGATATCCGCTTGTTCCTTTCTTGCTTGTACGTTGTCTTTCTTTTCTACGAAAATTCTGTAAATCATATCTTATTCCTTTTCAATGTCTCTATATTTAATGCCGATATCCGTGCGATAATGCATACCGTCGAATTGGATTTTTTCTACGTTTTTATACGCCTTTTGCCGCGCCTGTTCGATCGTGTCGCCCTTAGCACAAACGCCTAACACTCTGCCGCCATCCGTCACCAGCTTGCCATCTTTCATCTTCGTGCCTGCATGGCATAACGTGATGCCTTCGTCTAAACCGCCGATCGTGATTTCTTTGCCCTTTTCGTAAGCTACGGGATAGCCGCCGCTTGCAAGCACGACGCATACGCACGCGCCGCTTTCCCATTCAATCTCCACATCCGCAAGCCGTTCGTCCGTGATTGCTTCGAAGATTTCCATAAGATCCGTTTTGAGCATGGGCAAAATTACTTGCGTTTCGGGATCGCCAAAGCGAGCGTTATATTCGATCACTTTCATGCCGTCTTTCGTCTTCATAAGCCCGAAATACAACACGCCCTTAAACGTGCGACCTTCCGCGTTCATGGCAGCCACGGTGGGTTTCATGATCTTTTCCATCACTTCCCTTTCCGTTTTTTCGCCATAGAACGGGGCAGGTGTGAACGTGCCCATGCCGCCTGTGTTTAATCCTTCGTCATTATCGAACGCGCGTTTATGGTCGCAGCTCGTGATCATGGGTTTAATCGTTTTGCCGTCGGTGAAAGCGAGCGCGGAAACTTCGGGGCCTTCTAAAAATTCTTCCACGACCACTTTATTTCCTGCCGTGCCGAATTTTTGATCGAGCATCATTTCCTTTAAGCCATCCATCGCTTCTTCGCGCGTTTTGCAAATCAATACCCCTTTCCCAAGCGCGAGCCCGTCCGCTTTCAATACCACGGGAATATCGCACGTTTCCACGTACGCTTTCGCGCTTTCGTAATCGGAAAACGTTTCATATTTCGCCGTCGGGATATTATATTTTTTCATGAGCTCCTTGGAAAAGGCTTTGCTTGCTTCGATGATCGCCGCGTTCTTTCTCGGCCCGAACACGCGGTGTCCACGGCTTTCCAGCTCGTCGGCAAGACCGAGCGCGAGCGGATCGTCGGGCGCGATTACCGTGTAATCAATTTCTTTATGGCTATCCACCCAATCGCCTACCGCTTTGATGTCGCAATAATCAACGTTTACAAGTTCGGCAAGCTCGCCGATCCCTGCGTTGCCTTTCATGGCGTAAATTTTGTTCACTTTTTTCGATTTTGCAATCGCTTGCACGATCGCGTGTTCTCTACCGCCGTTTCCGATCACGAGTACGTTCATTTCTTTCTCCTAATGTTATGCTTCAACGCATACCTGTCTGCCACATTTTTTGATTTTATCTTGGCATAAAAGTTTTACGCAAAGGGGCAACATTTCGTGCTCCACTTTTAAAATTCTTGCTTGCAAAGCTTCGGGGGTGTCGCCGTTTTCGATTTCCACCGCGCGTTGCATGATGATCGCGCCGCCGTCTACGTCCGCTTCTACGAAATGCACCGTTGCGCCGCTTAACCTCACGCCGTAATCGATCGCCGCTTTATGTACCTTTAAGCCATAATAGCCCATGCCGCAAAAGGCGGGAATGAGCGAGGGGTGAATGTTGATGATTTTATTTTCAAATTCCCCGATAAAGCTTGCGGGTACGACCAAAAGCCAACCTGCGAGCACGATAAGCTCAACCCCTGCTTCTTTAAGCGTTTTTGCAACGCGAGCATAAAACGCTTCTTTCGTTTCGCTTGTCTTATCGAAAACGAGCGTTTTAATTCCCGCTTTTTCCGCGCGCGTGATTGCGCCGATTTCGGGCTTTGATGCCACTAAATATTCTATTTTGCAAAAATTTTCTTTTGCGTTGGCGTCGATCACCGATTGAAAATCCGTGCCGCCGCCCGACGCAAATACCGCTATTTTTTTCATTTTAAAATTACGCCTTTGCCTGCCACCGCTTTACCGATGACCACCACTTCTTCGCCCGTCGATTTGAGTTGTTCCATAGCCGCTTCCACGTTTTCGGGGCTTACGCATACTACCATGCCGATACCCATGTTGAACGTGTTATAAATTTGTTCGTCGGTGATACCTGCACGCTCTTGCATAACTTTAAACACCGCAGGCACTTCATAGGAATTTTTCACAATTTCGCAGCCGATGCCTTCGGGTAAAATTCTAGGCAAGTTTTCGATGAAGCCGCCGCCCGTGATGTGCGCGATGCCTTTCACTTCCACCTTTTCAATGAGCGAAAGAATGCTCTTTACGTAAATTTTCGTGGGCTTTAACAACACTTCCGCCGCCGATGCGCCAAGTTTCTCATCGTATGCTTCAAGCGCCGCTTTGTCGCTATCCCCAAACAACTTTCTAACGAGCGAATAGCCGTTCGAATGTACGCCCGAAGATTTCAAACCGATCATCACGTCGCCTTCCTTGATGCTCTTGCCGTTGATAACCTTTTTCTTATCTTCGATGCCTCCGGCAAAGCCTGCCAAATCGTATTCGCCGTCGGGATAGAAGCCGGGCATTTCCGCCGTTTCGCCGCCGATCAGGGCGCAGCCTGCTTGTTTGCAACCTTCCGCGATGCCTTTCACTACGTCCGCTTCCGCTTCAGGATACAATCTACCGCAAGCATAATAATCTAAGAAAATCAAGGGTTTTGCGCCTTGGCATACGATATCGTTTACGCACATTGCCACCGCGTCGATACCGATCGTGTCGTGCTTTTCCAAAAGGAAAGCATATTTAAGCTTCGTGCCTACGCCGTCCGTGCCTGCAACGAGCACGGGCTCTTCCATCTTTTCTCCTGCGATCGAATAGAAGCCGCCAAATGAGCCAAGATCGCCGATTACGTTGGAATCGTAGGTGGATTTTACGTGTTTTTTCATCAGTTCTACCGCTTTGTAGCCTCTCGTTACGTCTACGCCGCTGTCTTTGTAAGAAATCGCCATAATTATTTATCTCCGTATGTTTTATTTTTTGTTTTCTGAAATTTTGCTTTCGTATTTACTTGCACACGTTTCGATAGGCAAGTCAGTGGGGTATTCGCCGTTAAAGCACGCCGCGCAATAGCCTTGACACGTTCCCGAAGCGCCAAGCTCGAACACGTCTTTGAGTGGCAAGAAACCGACCGAATCCGCGCCGAAAAGTTTTGCCATCTCTTTACTCGTGCATTTGGTTGCAATCAGCTCCGCTTTTGAGCCGATATCCGTGCCGTAATAGCAAGGATTTAAAAACTCGGGAGCGGATGAGCGAACGTGGATTTCTTTCGCGCCTGCATCGCGAAGCAATTTCACAACCCTTGCCATCGTCGTGCCGCGAACAATCGAATCGTCGACGAGCACTACGCGTTTGCCTTTCACAGTTTCCGCAACGGGATTGAGCTTGATTTTCACTTTATCTTCCCGAACGTTTTGACCGGGGTCGATGAACGTTCTACCGATATATTTGTTTTTGATAAGTCCTAACCCATAAGGGATTTTTGCTTCTTCCGCATAGCCGATTGCGGCATCGATACCCGAATCGGGTGCGCCGATGACGACGTCTGCTTCTACGGGATGCGCCTTTGCCAAAAACGCGCCTGCGCGCTTTCTTGCAAGATGCACCGAACAGCCGCTGATTACGGAATCGGGACGAGCCGTGTATAAATATTCAAACACGCAAAGACGTTCGGGTTTTTTATCGCAATTATCGCGCATGCTTCTCACGCCGTCCTTGGAAAACACGACCACTTCGCCTGGATCGACTTCGCGAATGAAGTTTGCGCCAACCGTTGCAAGCGCACACGTTTCGCTTGCGACCACGTATTCGCCGTTGTCTCTTTGACCGTAGCAAAGGGGGTGTACGCCGTTTTCATCGCGCGCTGCAATGAGTTTTTGCGGCGACATCACGAGCATCGAATAGCCGCCTTTGAGCTTTGCAAGCGCTCTTGCTATCGCATCTTCAATAGACGGAGCTGTGAGCCGTTCTTTCGTGATCATATACGCGATCACTTCTACGTCGTTCGCCGTGTGGAAGATTGCGCCCGAAAGCTCTAATTCTCTGCGAAGCTCGGCGTAGTTTACAAGTGCGCCATCGTGCGAAATTGCAAGCTTGCCCTTGACGTGATTGACGAGCATGGGCTCGGCGTTGATTCTTTCTTTCGTTGCCGACGTGCCGTAGCGTACGTTGCCAAGCGCCATTTGCCCAAGCCCTAACGAATCGAGCACGCGCGGGGTAAACACTTCGTTTACAATCCCTGAATCCTTATACGAATGAAACACGCCGTCGTCGTTGACTACGATACCGCTGCTTGCTTGTCCGCGGTGTTGAAGCGCGTATAACCCATAATAGGTGCTCGAAGCAACGTTTGCCGTTTGTGTGCCAAAAATACCAAATACTGCCATATATCTAACCTTTAAAAATTCTTTAAATCAATTCTTGAAGCGCCTTGTCGTCGGCGTTAATTTTTTCTTGCATCGCCACTTTATACGCCGCAAGTTGCTTTTCGATATCGGGATATTTGATGCCCAAAATTTGAAGCGCTAAAAGCCCGGCGTTTTCGCCGCCGTTTACCCCCACCGTTGCTACGGGAATACCCGACGGCATTTGCACGATGGAAAGCAAACTGTCCAAACCGCCCATCATGTCGGTTTTTACAGGCAAGCCGATCACGGGGAGCGTGGTGAGCGCCGCAATCACGCCGCCAAGGTGTGCCGCTTTGCCTGCTGCGCAGATCAAAACTTCGATGCCACGTTCTCTTGCCGTGGAAGCATATTCGTGCGCTTCATCGGGCGTTCTGTGCGCGGAAATGACGCGAACTTCCGTTTCTACACCAAATTTTTTAAGCACGTTTACCGCCGGTTTTACCACGTCGAAATCCGATTTGCTACCCATTAAAATGCCAACTTTACTCATAACTCTACTCCTGCTTATATGATTTTGAAAAAAGAAGAAGCGCAACCCTGACGGATTGCACCACCTATTTTGCTTGCTCTATTCCTGAAAAAGGGCGCAAATTGCCCGCTTAAAAGAGCGCCCGTGAAACGTATCCGCTCCGTGCTTTAATTTTCTCTTTTGCAACAACTGTTTCATAAAGCTTCCCTTTCTCGCTTTTCTCCCTATATCATTATAACAAATCAGAAAGAAAAAAGCAACCCCTTGACAAGACTTTTTTCACCTTTCCGCAAAAAAATTTTATGCTTTTCGTCCACCGAGAATATGCAGGCAACGTATTTTTTCATATGAATAGGTTGTTAAGGGGCGATTGAACGCATCGTAGGTGTGTGCGGCAAGAAGCGGCGTTCTCCCTGAAAAGCCCACCACCACGGGCGTGTGATAAAAATCGCCCGTTGCCCTGCCAAGCTGCACGAAATCACCAATTTCAAGCTCGCCTATCCCCACTTCCACCGCAAACGGACCTGCGCCGTTTCCAACCCCGTTTTCCTGCGCGTTTTTAACCAAAAAATTGTAAAAATATTCCACGCCCGTCCACGCCGCCGAGCGATTAGAAAGACTTTGATAAAACCACCCCAAATCGGGCGTTTCGTTCATCACGCCAATCCCTGCAAACAGGCATTGCGAAGCAAAATTGGTGCAATCGCCACCTAAAGAATCAAAATTGTAATAGCCAGGGTTGCGAAAAAACGCCCATTTGCGCGCGTAGTCCACCGCCGCCACTCGATCATATTCAACCTTTCTCATACCCTTATTTTATGCGTTTTTCTTCCTTTGTGTGCGTATATATAATTGCATAGTTGCGCATATTAGGATTATGGGAAAATTTGAAGAAGTGTATGCGATTAACGTGAACGATAAAACGGAAAAGAAAGGCAGCTTAACTTATTTAAGTTGGGCGTATGCGTGGGCGGAGTTTAAAAAGGTGTATCCTGACGCTACCTATCGCGTGAACGAATTCGACGGCAATTTTTGCACAGGCAATGAAAAGATGGGATATATGGTGCAAACGCAGGTGACGGCAGGAGAACAAACTTATGAAATGTGGCTGCCTGTTATGGATATGCGCAACAACACCATTTTACAGCCGAGAATGACGGAAATCAACAAAGCGATTATGCGCTGTTTAACGAAAAACCTTGCTATGTTTGGCTTGGGGCTTTATATCTATGCAGGCGAAGATTTGCCTGAATGTCCTAAGGATTTTGAGCCCGTTACGGAAAAGGAGCTTCGCGACGTGTGGGGCGTTAGCGACGTGGATAAAACGATAAAATGGTGCGAAAAGCAATTAAAGCTCCCCTTTCACGAATGGGGAGCGGAAGAATGTGAAGCCGTGCGCGGTGTTTTGGAAAAAGAAAAAAAGAAACGCAAGCAAGCACAGGCGTGAAAATGAGATACACTCCACTCGCTAACGCTCGGTCGGTATGACATTGTAGGGTAGGATACGCTCCACTCGCTTGCGCTCGGTCGGTATGACAATTTAAAAAAGATAGGCGCGCTCCAAACGGAGCGCGCCCCAGCTTTTGCATAGCTTAGCCCATCATGATTTCGGAAATTACGTTGAGCACTTTATCGTGGCATCCGCCGCAACCGGTTGAACAATGGGTGATACGTTGCACGTCGTTAAAAACTTCTAAAACGTCTTCCATTTTGTTGTGGTTTTCAAGCGCGCTTTCGATGTCCTTGTAGCTAACTTGCTTACAGTTGCAAATGATATAGTTTTCCATAGTTTTTCTCCTTGGTTTATTTTATTTCTCGGCAAAAGCCGTTTATTCTTCCTTAGTGAATTGGTCTTTTCCAACCCCGCAAAGCTCGCACTCGAACCCATCGGGAAGATCGGAAAATTTCGTGCCTGCCACGATCCCTTTATCGGGCAAGCCCTGTTCTTCGTCGTATACCCAGCCGCATACTTGACACACGTATTTGCTCATATATTCTCTCCTTTTTACATTTGACAAAGTTCTTTGGCGAGTGCCTTAATTTGCGCTTTGCTCTCACTTGAAAGCGCCGACAAAATTTTCACGCTCGATTGCGTATATTGCAGGTTTTTACATTTTTCAAGCATTCCTTTCATCACTTTCGTTGCCATGGGCGCCCAGCTTCCGTTTTCGATAAACCCTACCGTGCGGTTTTGATAATTGCGCTCTACGATATCTTGAATGAAATCGCGCATGAACGGAAAAATTTCGCCGTTATACGTCGTCGTGGCAAGCACTAACCTATTATATCGGAACGCGTCTTCCACCGCTTCAAAGCGATCGCACCTTGCCAAATCGGTGACCACCACCTTTTCACAGCCTTTCTCTTTAAGCTCCTGTTCCAAAAGCTCCGCTGCCTGTTTGGTGTTGCCGTATACGGACGTGTAGGCGATCATCACGCCATCCGTTTCCGCCAGGTAGCTTGACCAAACGTTATATAAATTTAGATAATAACCTAAGTTTTGATTAAGCACAGGCCCGTGCAGGGGACAAATGGTTTTGATCTCGCATGCCGAAAGCTTTTTGAGCAAATTTTGCACTTGAACGCCGTATTTGCCGACGATGCCGAAATAATAGCGCCGAGCTTCACAAGCCCAATCTTCTTCCCGATCAAGCGCGCCGAATTTACCGAACGCGTCCGCCGAAAAAAGCAACTTTTCCGTTTGCTCGTAGGTCACCATCACTTCCGGCCAATGCACCATGGGTGCGGCGATGAACGTGAGCTTGTGCTTGCCAAGATCAAGCACGTCGCCATCCCCCACAACCACCTGCCTTTCTGAAAAATCTTCACCGAAATAGTTTTTCATCTTCAAAAAGGATTTGGACGTGGAAAGGATTTTTATGCTCGGATAGGCTTCCACAAGCGCGAGAACGTTTGCCGAATGATCGGGCTCCATGTGTTGCACGATTAAATAATCGGGGTTTTTATCGCCAAGCACGCGTTTCACGTTTTCAAGCCACTCGTCTTTGAACGCGCCGTCTACGGTGTCTAAAATTGCCACCTTTTCATCTAAAATTACGTAGGAATTATACGCCATGCCGTTCTCCACGGCATACATACCTTCAAACAAATCAATTTTATGATCGTTTACCCCAACGTAGCGAACGCTTTTCGTTATCTCCATTCCTTTTGCCCCTTATCTATCATTGTGTTCAAAATAAATGCTTTTTAATCCGTTTGTTTTTTTATTATAACACAAAAAAAACGTCTTTGCAAGTAAATTTTTTATTTTATGCTCGCAATTTACCT
>JAZOLI010000041.1:0-10074 GCA_045652965.1 Candidatus Scatosoma sp. | reverse complement strand
TGCAAGTAAATTTTTTATTTTATGCTCGCAATTTACCTAAAAAAAGCCGTACACGATTGTGACAAAACGCACAAAAAACCGAGCGGTAGCCGCGTTTATAAAAAAAATTGTCGAAATTTTTAGATTTTCTCTTGACAAACGGTTTTTAGAGTGATAAAATAATATAAAATAAGTTAAAAAAACTATTTTCACACGCGCACGCATATATTAAAATGTTTTATTGCGTGAAATGGTTGCCACATAATCGCGTTTCCTATATCATTATATATATAAGAACGATTTGGCTTTTTGTTGATTTGCGTGCCGTGGGTACATACATCTTCGATACTTAAATCAGGGATATCCCCTGCTTGGTATAAAAAAATAAAAACAAAAAAAATTATTTGGAGGTTGTGTTATGTCTGTAGAAAAAGAGACTGTAACGAATGGCGAGAAGAAATCGGGTTCTTTCTTTAAGAAAGTTGGCGGCTTCTTCAAAAATGCGTGGGCTAAATTTAAGGCGATTGATTGGAATGCGCCCGTTAGACCCGTTGTGGCTTGGAGCGTTGTTGGGGGCGTGTTGCTCGTTTCCGTTGCGCTTATGCTCATCTTCTGGTTATAATTTAGAAAAGGAGAATAAAAAATTATGATGAAAAGAAACAACAAAAAACGCGGCTTTACGATCATCGAATTGACGATCGTTGTTGCCGTTATCGCAATCCTTTCCGCTGTTTTGATCCCTACGTTTGCAGGTATTATTAGAGAAGCAAGACGCTCGTCTGACGAACAAACCGTTCGCAACATGAACACCGTTCTTGCAACCATCGCTGACGAAGACATCAGCTACAACGACATGGCAGAAGCTCTTGACGAAGCTGGCTACAACGTTTTGAATAAGAACAGCGCTTGGAACCCTTCTTATAAAGATTACTCCGCTTATTGGGTAGCTGAAGAAAACACCATCGTTCTCGTTGAAAACGATCAAATCGTATTCCCTGAAAACTTGAAAGGTGCGTTTGACGAAACGAAAGCTATGGCTTTGAAATCGAGCAACTATATTGCAACTTCTGAAGCTACCACTTCCGCGGCAGCTGTTGCTGACATCAAAACGGCTATCAACAACGGTACGAGCGTGACGCTTACCAACGCTGTTGAACTTACCGACGTTAAATCCATCAACGTTCCTGAAGACGTTGAACTTACGGTTGACCTTGGTGGCAGCACCTTGACGACGGATGAAAGAAACCCTGGCGTTGACCATCAATACGCGTTCAACGTTTATGGTGAACTTACCATCAAAAATGCAGTGATCGAAGCTCGTGGCGTAGAAGTTCGCGAAGATGCTGTTTTGATTCTTGAAGAAGGCGTTGAAGTGACGGCAGTTGACGGCAACGGCGGCGCGGCTGTTTACGTTTATGAAGGCGGCGAAGTTGTCATCAACGGCGGTACGTACACGAACAGCACGGCTACCGACGTAGAAATGGCAGGCGCTACGACCGTTATTAGCTATGGCAAACTTACCATCAACGGCGGTACGTTCACTTCTACGGCAGGCGTTTATGCAGTTTGCGTTTATGGTGGCGAAGCTTCCATCAACAACGCGACGATCACTGGCGCACGCGGCGGTATTGCTGTTGCAGATGATGACGCTGTTGTGACCATTACCAACTGTACGGTTACGAGCAACTGGACTGCGAGCAACTCTTGCTACGCGTTGTATGTTAGCGCAGGCAACGTGACGGTTTCTAACAGCACGTTCACTTCCGCTAACGGCGTACACACCTATGGTACTTTCACTCAAAAATAATTGAGAGATTAAACTAAAAAGCAAATAAGCCGATGCCGATTTCGGCATCGGCTTATTAAAAAATAAGGAGAAAAATATTATGAAGAAAATGAATAAAAAAGGCTTTACGATTGTTGAACTTTCCATCGTTATCGCGGTTATCGCTATTCTTTCGGCTGTTTTGATCCCCACCTTTACGGGTATCGTTAAAGATGCAAAGAAGAATGCAGCTATTGAAAATGCAAGAATCGCTTATCAAGAATATCTTTTTGAAAATGCTGAATCCGAAAATGATCCTGCAGAAGATTTCATCTATAAAGCTGATGATAAATATGTTGTAATTAAAGACGGTAAAATCGACAACACGAAGCTTTACGCTGACGAGCTCACCGCGGTAAAAGAATTTGATAATACTGTTGCTGATGCTACGACGGCTGATGCTTGGACTGAACCCGTTGAAGAAGGTTCTTCCTTGTATATTGTTGCTGACCCCGACGCGGAATAAGACAAACAACCAAAAGAAAAACACAATGCAGGCACTCTGCACTCGTAGGAGTGCAGAGTGTTTTCGCTATCTCCCCTACCTGTTTGTCATTCCGAGCATAGGCATAAGCCGAAGTCGAGTGAATCTCGTTCTTTATAATGAGCTACGCTCCACTCGCTTCGCTCGGTCGGTATGACATGTTGCTGTCATTCCGAGCATAGGCATAAGCCGAAGTCGAGTGAATCTCGTTCTTTATAATTAGATACGCTCCACTCGCTTCGCTCGGTCGGTATGACAATGTGGGGCAAGATACGCTCCACTCGCTAACGCTCGGTCGGTATGACATGTTGCTGTCATTCCGAGCGTAGGCATAAGCCGAAGTCGAGTGAATCTCGTTCTTTATAATTAGATACACTCGACTCCCTACGGTCGCTCGGTATGACAATGGGGAAAGATACGCTCCACGCGGTCGCTATCGCTCCCTTGGTCGGTATGACATAAGGGCGGTATGACAAAAAAGTTCGGTATGACAATATGGAAAAAAAGCCTATGTTTATCAATAAAGCTAAAAAACTGAATAAGCGTGGGTTTACCTTGGTTGAACTCACCATCGTTATGGCGATCTCGGCTATCATTTCCGTTATGATCGTCAGTTTTGCCGTGCTTATCTCCGCGCAAGTGAAGAAAAACAATCTTCGCGCGGATTTTTTAGAATCCGTCATCACGCTCCGCTCCGATTTGCAAAAAGAATTTGCAAAGGTCGACAATGGCATTATCACCGTTTCACCTGACGGAAAAAACATTGAAAACCCTGAATTTTCCTTTTCCCTGGAAGATTATGAATTTATAGACGACGTTACTTTTTCAAGCAGTGGTAAAATCTTAAAAGTAATTGTTAAAAACGACAGCTTAAACGAAGCGCAAAGCTTTATCTTGATATCGAAAATCAATTAGATACACTCGACTCCCTACGGTCGCTCGGTATGACAGGAGCGGTGTGACAGTGTGGAGAGATACACTCGACTCCCTACGGTCGCTCGGTATGACAGGAGCGGTGTGACAAGCATAAGGAGAAAACACCTTGCAATACTACGTATATATATTGACAAATAAATCAAACAACGTATTGTATATAGGAATGACAAATGATATAAAACGCCGAGTGTATGAACATAAAAATAAATTGATAGACGGTTTTACGTCTAAATATAACGTTAATAAATTGGTGTATTTTGAATACACAACCGATGTGAAAAGCGCGATTGAACGCGAAAAAATCTTGAAAAAATGGGCGCGCATAAAAAAAATCAACTTGATTGAAATGCAAAATCCTGCTTGGCAAGATTTAAGTGAACAATTTTAATCCCCCCTACCTGTCATACCGACTGAAACGAACGGAAGTGAGTGGAATGGAGAGTATCTAAAAAGATACGCTCGATTAGATACACTCGACTCCCTACGGTCGCTCGGTATGACAAAAAAAAAAGAGCTTGGTGTGACAAGGAAGAACAAACCTATGTTTATGAAATCTTACAAAAAACTGAATAAGCATAAACGTGGGTTTACGCTCGCGGAAACTGTGCTTGCGCTCGCGGTGATTTCTATCGCTTCCGTCGGCACGCTTTCCCTTATCCTTGCTTCCCAGCGTGCGACCATGTCCGCCGCCCAAAAACAACAGGCGCAACTGTTTGCCACCGATATCGTTCATTGTTTTCGCGTGAGTGATAACTATGCCGATTTTGAAGATAATTTAGAATTTGCGCTCGGAAAACAAATTTCGGAAAACAAAATCAAGCTTGGCAATGATATGACGGCAAGCATTGAGATTGACGGCAAAAAAATCACTGTTGTCGTTAAAAATGAGCAAAAGGATTTGGCTAAAACGGAATTTATCAAGGGGGTAGCTTTAACCAATGAAGAAACTCCTTAAAAACAAACGTGGAATGGCAATGGAAAGCGCCATCTTGTTCATGCTCATTGCCTTTATGTTCGGCTTTTTGCTCACGGGCGTGGCGATGACTTCCCATTTGCGTGTGAATTTGAACGATACACTTTTCAAACGCGAACTTGAAATTGAACAAATTGGCGAAAACTTTGTTTCTATGAATGAAACGGATTTTGATACTTATATACAAAGTTTTGGCGGTAAATACGTCGCTGACTTGCAAAACGAGAACAAAACGCTTGTTTTGAAAAAAAATAATTCGGTGGTTTTATATATCCAATTAGACTCTCAACAAAATGTAAAAGTTTGGAAATATTCTAACGATTAAAAGGAAATAGATTATGGCTAAGAAAACAACAACCCCCTTTCCTTATATGACCGTTCTCGGCATCGATATACGCCGCGGTGCGTTGCATTTTTACAACGCCCTTGACGATAGCGTGGATTCCGTTGTGCATAACGTGCAACACTTCGCAGGAAACGCCTTTGACGACGACTTTTTGGCTAAGGTTAAAGATGCCGTTGCTAATTTTGTCAAAGACGAGCCCTTGGAAGAAGTGCGGAAAATCGCGTTCGTTGTGCCCGATGAAGTGGTTGCGCTCGATAACGTGAAATTGCCTATGCTCAGCTCGCAAAAACTTATGCAAAATTCGCTCAGCACTAAGCTTTCGGAAATTTATCTCAATCTCGATAACTTGACCGTTCGCACCTTTCAGGCGGAAAAGAACAGACAATATTGCACCTACCACGTTGCTGCCATTCAGGACAGGGTTTTAACCGCGCTTTATTCGGCGTGTTCGGAAAATAAACTCTACGCCGACGTGCTTACCTATGCTTCCGCTTCTACCGTCACCGCGATCTCGACCTTGAACCCCAAATGGAAGAATGAAAGCTATCTTTTCTTGGATATCAAGGACGTTTATTCTCGCTTTATCTTCGTGGCAAACGGCAGATGCGTCGGCTTTTATCCCCTGCCCTTTGGCTTAGAATTCCTTTCTACGCAAAAATTCGTGCAGGAAGATATGCTCTTTGATCACAGCATGGCAGAGCTCACCGTTTTGAATGCGCGTGAACGTGCGAAAGCGAAAAAACTTTCCATTTCTAACGATGCGCGCGTTGGCGAAATGACGGAAAGCGTGAGCATTGATGCCATGATGGTGACCAACAATCATTGGGACGACGACGATGATGCGCCCACCAAAAAGCTTGATGGCGTGGGTTCGGTTGCTTCGTCGGGTTCGTCGGGTTCGTCGGCTTCGGCTTCGGGGGTGAAGATTTTGCCTAAGAAAACGCCGAGAAAGTTGCCCCCGTTTATGCAACGCCCGACACCAAAATCAAGCGAAGAAATTGCAAAAGAGAATTTCCGCGTGTTTGTCAAATGGACACTTTCCTTGCTCCAAAACAACAGCAAACTTACGGCGTTTGGTAAACCTAAGTTTGTTTGCGTGAACTTGCCGAAAGATATGCAATTTCTCATCGACGACGTGAACAGCGAAGAAAAAGAAAACGGTTTGCCGTTCGTGCGCTTCGATTGCGCCGATGAAAATGAAGATTTGGCTCAAAGTTTAGAGCTTTTCGGTGGTTTACACGGCAATAACTGGCATCCGTCAGCTAAATTTTAAGGGGTTTTATCTGGTTTTATGGAAGAATATTATAAAATTGTCGCCTTTGTTTTGGCAGGGGTGCTGGGCGTGTGCGTCGGCAGCTTTCTTAACGTGGTTATCTACCGCGTGCCGCTTAAAATGAGCCTTGCAAAGCCTGATTCGCATTGCCCTAACTGCAAATATAAGCTCAAGTGGTTTGACAACGTGCCCGTGCTTTCTTATCTTATTTTAGGCGGAAAGTGTCGGCATTGCAAACAGCCTATCTCTTTTCGCTATCCTGCCGTGGAACTTTTGAATATGCTCGCGTGGATTGCGTCCGTGTGGCTCTTTTGGGATCTCAGCATTCCCTTTACCTTGATCACCGCGTTTGCTTCTACGCTTCTTATTTGCGTGTTTTTCATTGATTTGGATCACATGCTCATCTTCGATCGATTTAACGTTTTGCTTTTGATTTTGGGCGTTTTGGCGGTGTTTTTCGACCCTTATTATGATTGGCTTTCGCACGTGATTGGCGGCGCTTCGGGATTTTTGGTTTTTTACGCTATCCATGCCGTGTTCTATTATGGGCTCAAAAAGGACGCGCTCGGGGGCGGCGATATCAAGCTTTCGGGGGCGGTTGGATTACTAATCGGCTGGCAACGGCTTTTGCTTGGCGTTATGATTGCTTCTATTTCTGCAAGCGTTATTCTGCTTATCCTTAGCCGTAAAAATCAAGCGCAAGAAACGGAAAGCGAAGAAGCGGAAGATACGGACGATGCGGCAGAAGATCAGGCTTTGCCTGGGGAATATCCTTTCGCGCCTTTCCTGTGCACTGGGTTTTGGATCGCTATGATGTTCGGCGCGAGCGTGATTGCTTGGTATGTATCATTGTTTGGAATTTAACTTAAAGGAGAAATCTTGTGCCTGTTTATAGATATACTGCGGTAAATTTGCAAAAACAAACGGTCAAAGGGAAATTTATCGCCGACAATCAAGAAGAGCTTGCTTCGGCACTCGCTAAAAAGAACTTGTATCTCGTTTCTTCTTCCATTGAAAAGGAAGGAACGCCCTCTGCGTTTTTGACGACAACGGGCAAGATACCGCTCAAAGAATTGACTACGTTTTGCCGTCAATTTGCTATTATGCTTACCGCCGGCATCACTATTCCTGAATGCTTGGGAAATTTGAAAAAACAAAGCTATTCTTATCATTTTAAGTCTGTTTTACAGGCGATTTATGACGACGTGCAAAGCGGCTCTATGCTCTCTTCCGCCGTCGATAGGCATGCAAAAGTGTTCCCCTATTTCTTCCGTAGTATGGTGCACGTGGGCGAAGCGAGCGGGAGATTGAACGTGGCGTTTGAATCGCTTGCCGATTATTATGAATCGGATGCAAAAATAAAACGCAAGGCGAAAAGTGCGCTCGCTTATCCCTTGATGTTGCTTGGCATGACGATTGGTATCGTCATTTTGATGCTCAGCTTCGTTGTGCCTACCTTTAAAGATACTATGGGCAAGCTGGGCGTGACCGTGGAAGGCTTTACCAAAACCGTTTACGATATGTCTGATTATTTAACGGAAAATTGGCTTATGCTTTTGCTCGTTGCCATCTTGATTACCCTTGCAATCCTTATCTTTTCAAAAACAAAGAGTGGGAAATATGCCTTCGACGTGTTTAAACTTCACGCGCCCTTTATTGGCAAAGTGCAAGTCGATCTCATCACCGCACGTTATGCTCGCGCGTTTAGTATTTTGCTTTCCAGCGGTATGCCTATGTCGGAAACGTTGAATGCTTTGGAAATTATTATCGGCAATCAATGTCTGCAAAAGCGGTTTAAAAAGGTGAAGCAAGAAGTGAGCCAAGGCGTTTCCTTGACCAAAGCTTTGCAAAATTTGAATTTCTTTCCTGAAATTTTGATCCAAATGGTATCCGTCGGCGAAAGAACTGCTTCCCTTGGCGAAGTTATGACGCGTACCTATAAATATTTCGATGAACGCGTGGAAGCTTCTCTGAATGCTTTGACGGCAAAAATTCAGCCGCTTATGCTCTTGATCATGGGTGCAACCATCGGCTCGATGTTCCTTGCCGTTTATTCGCCTATGCTTTCTATCATGAACCAATTATAACCAAACCTTATAAAAACGGGGATTTTTTATGAACATTAACAAAGAACTTTTGCAATTTTATATCGCGAAAAAGATCATTAAGAAAAAACAACAGGATAAAATTTTGGAAGATTGCGCACGTTTGCACGTGTCCGTGCGCGATTATATGCTAGCAAAAGAGTTTGTAAACGAAACCAAGGAATTGGCTGTTTTAGGCGATTTCTATTGCATGCCATATGTCGAAATTGATATGCTCGACATCGATAAATCTTTGTTCGATCTCTTCTCGTTTGGGTTTATGAAACGAAACAAGATTATCCCCGTGTGGCGTAAAAAAGACGGTACGCTTCTTCTTGCAACAGGGAATCCCTTGGATTGCACAGCCCTTTCTTCTATCTCCGCGCAACTCATTTGCCCCGTTGATTACGTTTTAGTTCCCCCTTTACAAATTGAACGCTATATCGATTCGATTGCAGCCGTGATCTCTACCACCGCCGCCTTGGACGATTTGAACGACGAAGGCGACGTGGCTCTCTTTGCGCAACAAGCAAAAAAAGAAACGGAAATGCTCGAAGGCGACGTTGTCAACAACCCTTCCGTGCGGCTCGTAGATTCGATTATCAAAGAAGCTATCCCTTACCGCGCAAGCGATATCCATATCGAGCCTTTTGAAAAAACCGTTAAGGTGCGCTACCGTATCGACGGCGATTTGCAAGAACGCGCCGAGTTCCCTACCACCGCTTATTCTGCAATTAGCGCACGCATTAAAATTATGTCGGGCATGGATATCGCTGAACGGCGCATACCCCAAGACGGGCGCATTAACCTTGTCGTCGGCGGGAAAGAATACGATTTCCGTATCTCTTCCCTGCCTACTATGTTTGGGGAAAAATTCGTTATCCGTGTGCTCGATCGCTCCTCTTTCAACTTCTCAAGAGAAGATCTTGGCTTTACAGATGCCGAAAACGAAATGCTTGACAAAATGCTGACTAGACCCCATGGCATTATCCTTTTGACAGGGCCTACGGGTTGCGGTAAATCCACCACGCTTTATTCGTTCTTGAAAGAAATCAACAAGCCTCAAGTGAATATCGTGACCGTTGAGGACCCCGTTGAATACGTGATGGCAGGCATCAACCAAACGCAGGTGAACGTGAAAGCAAACATGACTTTCGCCGTCGCTTTGCGCTCCATTCTCCGTCAAGACCCCGACATCATTATGGTCGGCGAAATGCGTGACGAAGAAACTGCCGAAATCGCCGTGCGTGCCGCAATCACCGGGCATCTCGTGTTTAGCACCTTGCATACCAACGACGCTCCTGGTAGCATCACTCGTTTGCAGGATATGGGCGTGGAAGATTATTTGGTTGCCGATTCGCTCGTTGGGGTTATCGCGCAACGTTTGGTGAAACGCCTTTGCCCTGCTTGCAAGAAACGCTCTAGAACCACACAAAAAGAAATGGAAATTTTAGGGCTGGATGCGCCTATCAATATCTTCCGTCCCCATGGCTGTCAATTCTGCAACGGCACTGGTTATAAGGGAAGAATTGCCGTGCATGAAATGATGTATATCAACGATAACATGAGAAATGCGATTGTGACCGAAAAGAATCTCGAAAATTTGCGCGACATCGCTAAGGAAAACGGAATGGTCACCTTGTGGAATTCGTGTAAAAATCTTGTCTTTAAAGGCATCACGAGCTTACAGGAACTGCTTACGCTGAATATGGAATAACGTGAAAGATGCGCCCCCGCGGTGGTTTATACACCGCGGGGGATTGTTTTTTCGCAAATTTTGAACATATGCTAAGACTGCTTAAAGCAGCCTTTCGCCCCTGTAATCGCGGTTAGACGTGCGGAAAGGCAGCACGTGGAAATTTGTTCAAAAAAGCGAAACTGGGGCGTTTTAAGGCGTTTTAAAAACGACAAATCCATGGTTTAAGGTGCATGCTCCTCTTTGGCGAGAGCTTTCTCATGCGTCGACACGCGTTATTCGATTGTTCTCTTTTCGTTTCTCGCTCCTCGCACGAACTAGCGAGAATGCAAGGTTTGTTTCGATGCCCCGTATACCACAAAACAGCACCCATTGTTGGGTGCTGTTTTGTGGTGGAGTAAGAGCAACCTAAATCGTACCGTTTAATAATATTCTATTACTGTGAAGTGTCTTTTTCATTTTCCAATTTTTGCAATCT
>JAZOLI010000040.1:0-7371 GCA_045652965.1 Candidatus Scatosoma sp. | reverse complement strand
CGTTTCCTTGCGTTCGTAGCCCCTGCCCTTACAATCGGGGCATTTTTCCTTGATTTGTTTGCCTAAGCCGCCGCAATCGGGACAAACGCTTTGACGAATGGTACGCCCGAACATGGTGTTTTGCACCTGTTGCACTACGCCACTGCCATTACATTTGCCGCAGGTTGCATATTCCGTGCCGTTTTTCGCGCCCGTGCCGCGACAGGACGAACAAGGCTCGTTGCGCATATAGGAAACGGTCTTTTTGCAGCCCTTTGCCGCGTCCATAAACGAGAGCGACATTTCCCTTTGGATATCTTCGCCCACTTCGCTTCTCGCCGTTCTTGCGCCACCGCCGAAACCACCGAAACCGCCACCGAAAATATTGCTAAAAATGTCGGAAATATCTTCAAAGCCGCCACCGCCGAAGCCACCGAAACCGCCACCGCCGAAGCCGCCCATACCGGGATGTTCGAGCTCATAATCGTAAGCCGCGCGTTTTTGTTGATCGGAAAGCGTTTCGTGCGCTTCGTTGATCTCCTTAAATTTTTCCGCCGCTTCTTCGTTGCCTTGGTTCCTATCGGGGTGATATTTCATCGCAAGCTTTCTATACGCCGATTTAATTTCGTCCGCACTCGCCTTTTTATCCACGCCGAGAATCTCGTAATAATTCTTGTTTGCCATTTTTTCTATACCTTATGGAAATTCGGGCTTGACGAAAAAGCTTTGTCAAGCCCGAGTATTTAACTTACCTATTTATCGCTTATTGGTGAAATTCCGTATCGCCGTTGTCGCCTGCGCCTGCGTTAGGGTTTGCGCCTGCCGCGCCAGCGTTTGCTTGGTAGAGCTTAGCGAACACAGGTTGCACGTCTTGCATAAGCTTATCGTAAGCCGCTTTGATGCGATCATCGTCTTCGCTTTCAAGCTCTTTCTTCGCCGCGTCGATTGCCGCTTGCAAGGTGGTTTTGTCGTTTTCGTCAAGCTTGTCGCCTGCTTCTTTCATCGTTTGTTCCACGGAGAAAATCATGCCGTCGAGCTTGTTTTTGTTTTCCACTTTCTCTTTGCGTTTTTTATCTTCTTCCGCAAATTGTTCTGCTTCTTTCACCGCTTTATCGATCTCTTCTTCCGAAAGGTTGGTCGAAGACGTGATAGTGATATCCGTCGATTTACCCGTGCCCTTATCTTGCGCCGTCACGTGCACGATACCGTTTGCGTCGATATCGAACGTCACTTCGATTTGCGGTATACCGCGGGGAGCGGGAGCAATGCCGGTGAGCATGAAGTTGCCGAGCGTTTTGTTATCTTTGCAGAATTCGCGTTCGCCTTGAAGCACGTGAATGTCCACGCTCGTTTGGTTACCCGCCGCCGTCGAGAAGATTTGGCTCTTCTTCACGGGAATGGTCGTGTTTCTATCGATAATTCTCGTGAACACGCCGCCAAGCGTTTCAATACCAAGCGAAAGCGGAGTCACGTCAAGAAGAAGCACGTCTTTCACTTCACCCGTCAACACGCCGCCTTGTACCGCCGCGCCGATTGCCACGCATTCGTCGGGGCTGATGGCCTTGAACGGATCTTTGCCCGTCACTTCCTTAACCTTTGCAACGACCGCAGGCATACGCGTCGAACCACCAACCAAAATCACTTTGTCGATGTCGTTATAGGAAAGCCCAGCGTCTTTCATAGCCGCTCTCATAGGCGCAACCGTTCTTTCCAAAAGATCCGCCGTCATCGCTTCAAATTTTTGCTTGGTGAGCGTGATGTCCAAGTGTTGAGGACCTTCCGCGCTCATGGAAATGAAAGGAAGATTTACGTTGGTCGAAGACATACCCGAAAGCTCGATCTTCGCCTTTTCCGCCGCTTCCTTTAAGCGTTGCATTGCCATTTTATCCTTGGAGAGATCAAGACCTTTGTCTTTCTTGAATTCGTCTACAAGGTATTGCATAATCTTGTTATCCCAATCGTCGCCGCCGAGCTTGGTGTCGCCGTTGGTCGCAAGCACTTCAAACACGCCGTCGGAAATTTCCAAAATGGAAACGTCGAACGTACCGCCGCCAAGGTCGTAAATCATAACTTTGCCGCCCTTGTCCTTATCCAAGCCGTAAGCAAGCGCCGCCGCCGTAGGCTCGTTGATGATACGAAGTACGTTCAAGCCCGCGATTTTACCTGCGTCTTTGGTCGCTTGACGTTGGGAATCGGAGAAATATGCAGGGCACGTGATTACAGCTTCCGTAACCGTTTGCCCAAGATACGCTTCCGCATCCGCTTTAAGCTTTGCAAGGGTCATTGCCGAAATTTCTTGCGGCGAATAATCCTTATCGTCAATTTTCACTTTATAATCGGATCCCATATGTCTTTTGATCGAGATCACCGTTTTGTCGGGGTTTGCCACCGCCTGACGTTTCGCTGCCTGCCCAACGACACGCGATCCGTCCTTTTGGAAAGATACTACGGAAGGGGTCGTTCTGCCGCCTTCTGCGTTCGCGATTACGACGGGTTCGCCGCCTTCCATAACTGCCACACACGAGTTGGTCGTACCAAGGTCAATACCAATAACTTTTCCTGCCATAATTATATACACTCCTTTGTTTGTGCGGCGATTTTTCCGCCGCGCTAATTCATTTACAGTTATATGTAAACCAAAGGAAAACAATTTAAACAAACTTTTAAAAAAATTTTTTATTCATCTTCTATCAAAATTTCAAGCACGAGATTCTCGCATTGTCTTATATTCCCTATAGAAAGAGCGAGCGCAATGTTGCACTCGCCTTTCGTTAGGACTCTATTAGTTTTTAACGCTTCCTGGTGCGCCTACGTCACCAGTCGAACCTGCAACGCCGCCACCGCCGCACATTTGATTAGCATGGCCAGGATTCCCACCATCGCCTCCAAAGCCGCCACTACCAACTACGCCATTCGCGCCAGAGGACACTTCTAAAATCGCCGCATCGGAAAGTGTATAACTCAGGTTTTTGTTAAATCCACCATGACCAGCGTCACCGCCTTTGCCACCAGTTCCGCCTTTACCGCCGTTACCAGTGCCACCGCCCCAAGCAGTATTGCCACCTCCAGTCCCGCCCTTGCCGCCTTTGCCGCCTTGAGCGCCATCACCGCCCTTACCACCGGCAAAGTAGCAATTTCCTGATTCCACATAGAGTATTCCGCTCATAGAATCGCCGCCGTTTCCACCGTCGCCACCTTTACCACCAGCTCCGCCTTGGCCACCATCGCCCGCACGGTCTTGCCAAGTCCAATTACGTTCCCATCCCGTCTCTCCTTGCACAGTCGAATCAATACCTTTACAACCATTGCCACCAGCGCCACCAGTCACGTTCAATGCACCCGTTATATCAACAATAAGGTTATCCACAATTATTGCCGTACCGCCATTACCACCGTTTCCACCTGCGGTTGTTGCGCTTATACCATTTCCACCGTACATCTCCAAAGAGCCAGCGCCTGTAATGGAGAGCGTTTTCCCCAAAGCATTCAAACCAACCATGCCGTTCGCGCCCTCCGAAATACCGTCACCGCCTTTTATAGACGAACTTCCGACAACGTTTATCGTGATTTTTTTGCTTTGTACCGCGCTGAAATCAAGCGCAACTACACCGCTGGGAGCAACGTAAGCAAAACTATCAAATTCAAGCACGATATCTTGATTGTGCATCCAATCATTGTCAAATTTAATAGCGAAATCTTTAAACGTGGTATCATATTGATTATTCAGGGCATCACGTGTCATATACTTACCCTTAAACACCACTTTATTTATTTGTTTTCCGCCGTAAGTGGAATACACGGTAAATATGTTTTGATTATCACCATTACTATACCAACTACCGTAAGCAACATTCGCAAGATCTTCATCGGCTCCCTCAAAATGCACCGTCAACGTACCCGTTTCTTCGTCAAAATCCAAATAATCTTTGTACATAGCGCCCACTTTATTTTTTAACACATTATATTCTTCGTTGCAGGTTTCATAAAAATAATCGTTAAGAATTTCCTTTGCGCGCGCAAATTCTTTGTCGTCTAGATAATCCCAAACAAAATACAAACTGTTATCGGGAACGTCTATCAAAACACAATTTTCTTCCGTTATGCTGTTCGCCCACGCTTCACAACCGCTTGCAAGCGTGCTTATATTTCCACCATTAATATAGGTAGGCTGTCCCCCTACACCGTTTACCTCAAATGAACATTGTTTATCTGCAGTTTTGCTTTCCGTAAAATTGCTAATGTTCGTATTCGTCGTCGAACCTGCCTCAATGCTAGGCAACGCTTTTATCGAACCTTTTACTTGCGCCTGTACTTCCGTAGCAATACCGAGTTTAAACATGTTGTTTGCTTCGGCTTTTGTGGTCAGAAGCTCGTAATGCGCGTTAAAGGTTGCCCCGTATATTGCCTCCGTTACAATATGCGTGCCATAGGTATTAATAAATTCTGCAATCTTCTGTTTGTTGTCAGGATCGTTCATGAGAGCACGCGCAGCGTCTAGAAACTCCTTTGAAAGCATACCCGAAAGGACATCCTTACTTGCCATAAGCGTAAGCGCTTTATCTCTGTACCAGTAATCCAAGTCGTAGAATACCGATGCTGTTTCGTTATAGGTCTTTTTTTCATAACTTGAATTTATTTCAAATTTATATCCCCCTGTTATCTTTGCTACCTTTGGAATGTTGGCTGAAACATTTGCGTTTATTTTACTGTTAAAGCTTGCTGTAAGTTCGGAAAGATAGCTTTCTAAACTTTCCCCATATTTATATGTGGAATTAAATTTATTAATAGGCGTACTTTTAACTCCTAAGCGATTGAAATCCGTCGTGTTAAAAATCAAACTCTTCCCTTGATACGTTTTGTAGTCGCCCGTCAAAAGATTCACCGCACTACCAACGCTATCCTCTAACCTTACCGCTTCAACCATTATATCAAAAACCAATTCTAACGGTGCCGAATTTACATATTCGCTCTCTTCTCCTGCAATCGCCGTTATCCAAATAGAGAGTTGTGTCATCCCACTAAAATAGCCCGTTAAGTAGATTGTCGCCTCTTTTGCTTCAATCCACGCTTCTTTTATACCGTCCTTTGTTAATATTTCCACAAAATATTCTTCTGCATTAGCAACCCTATACCAAGAAATACTCGTCTCAGTTCTAGCTTTTTCAACGGGCGTTGCCAATCGTTCTTTTATAACCTCTCGACAAATGAAACAAGTACCATCTTCCAACACGTTATGTTCGTTGGTTTTTGCAATAGTACGAGTTTCTACGTGCGTAGAATCGTTAGCGCAAACGCGCTTTTCTTCGCCTTCTTTTGCGCATGTCGAAGCAGAAATCTCCTCCCATTCGCCATAGCTATGCCCAAGCGCAGGCGTTTCTCGTGTTTCTACGTGCGTAGCATCATAGATACAAACGCGCTTCTCTTCGCCTTTGCTCTCACAAGTTGCTTTCTTGCTCTCCGTCCACTCGCCAAATTCATGCCCAAGCACAGACGTTTCACGTGTTTCTACGTGCGTAGCATCATAGATACAAACGCGCTTTTCTTCGCCTTTGCTCTCACAAGTTGCTTTTTTGCTTTCCGTCCACTCGCCAAATTCATGACCATGCGCAGATGCGCCGTCACGCCATTCCACGTGCGTAGAATCATTTGCGCATACGCGCTTTTCTTGGGCAGTACCCTCACAAGTCGCTTCTTGGCTTTCCGTCCATTCGCTATAGCTATGCCCAAGCGCAGGCGTTTCCCGCGTTTCCACGTGCGTAGCATCATGTTCGCATACGCGTTGTTCCTCTCCAACGTTTCGGCAGGTCGCTTTCTTGTTTTCCGTCCATTCGCCATAGCTATGTCCGAGCGCGTTGATTTCCTGCGTTGTCTTATCTCCGCAAAGGATACAGGTCCATTTCTTTTGCCCTGCGCTATCACAGGTCGCGGGCGTAACGATCACACCCCCGTCCCATATGTGCGAACATTCCTGCCCACCCGAACTTTCCGGTGCACTCGACGAAGAATCGCCACTCCCCGAGTTTCCTGTGGAAGGCGTAATGTTAATCCCTCCTTGATCGTTCGGCGTAATGGACACTCCGCACGCGGAAGCCGCTACCATACAGCAAAGTGTCATCAACGCACAAAGCACCGTCAACAAAAACTTTTTCATGTATAATCCTCCATAAAATATCTAATGTATGCATTATATCATGCAAAAGTCTATTCGTCAAGTATTTTTTCACGATATAATATATATAACTATCTAATGTAGAGGTTATATGATTTATGAGATTAAGGGTTTTGGAAATTTTGAAGAGTAAAGGGAAGACGAAATATTGGTTATATATTCAGTTAGGGTTGAGTTATCAAAACTTTAACAGGCTTGTCACCAATAAAACAAGCGCAATTAAATTTGAAAATCTAAAGACGTTATGCGATATTTTAGAATGTACGCCAAACGATTTATTTGAAGAATACTATCAACAAGCCATAGACTAAACGTTCATAAAAAACGCAACAGCCGCTATTATTTTCCGATAAAACTGGAGATAATGGCGGCTATATTTTTTGCAAAAACAAACTGATTTCATCTCTAATAACGTTAGAGGCATACAAACAAATTTTTTCAAAATTTTTTTATTCGTCTTCCAACAAAATTTCAAGCATAAGTTTTGCCCCCAAGCGAAAGCCGCGGCGATACATCACTTCCGATTCAAACGCCGCGCGCCCGCCCTCCTCAAAAGAAAATTGCACGTATTTTTGTTTTTGTTTCTCGGTAAGGCAGTTAAAAAATTCTTCATAGGCCTTTTCTTCTTCCTCTTCTATCTCCTTTGGGCGGTTAGGCATCGTTCTTTCCACATCCGCATCATCTCCCATAAAAATCTTTTCAATCCATTTTCCTTGCATAATTTTACACCTCTCTTTTTTTAGTTCCAATATATTGGAACATTAGATTATATTACACTCCTCAGATAAAAGATTGTCAAGCATTTTTGCCAATATATTGGAAGTATATTTACAACATCCAATATATTGGATATAATATAGACATGATTAATTACGAAACAATTTTATCGATTAGCGACGAACAAATTAAAAAAGCCTTTGGGCAAAGCCTAAAAGAGCTCCGAGAATACGTGGACGTTTCACAAGTGGAACTCGCTAAATATACAAGCATTCCGCGTCAATCCATATCCGTGTATGAACGGGGCGAAATTTTGCCCACCATTTCGCAAGCCTATCGCCTTGCGACCTATTTTCACTTAACGGTGGATGATCTCATTGTTTACGGACTAAAAATGCAAAAACGGATTTTCAAGGAAAATTTTCCGTCTATTATAGATAAATTTCGTATACCTGAAAAAGAATAAACAAACCGCTCTACCCCCGAAAAGCCCTCGCGGGGGGCTA